>NZ_JADNQM010000033.1:0-103872 GCF_046269425.1 Amycolatopsis sp. cmx-11-12
GTGGGCAAGCTCCAGCTTGCCAGCGCGCCACAGTTCCTGCGGCAACTCGGGAAGGATCGTCTCGGACACACCTCCATAATACCGGATTCCTGTCGAACATGTGTTCGTAATTTTAAGCAACAATGAAACGGTACGTTTACCACTGAAGGGTGATGTGGTCGGCTCGACGTGAATACTTTCGATGGAAATCGTCGCCCATGGCATCTATCGCGAGGTCGGCAGGTGATCGGCCTCGCTCGTCCATCGCATTTAGTCGACGAGTTGCGCGACGAAGTTTCCGACGGCGGGCTGAGCATCGATCATCCACAAAGGATGGTTCCCACTGAGCGGAGCACCGTGACCTACTTTCCCGCTGCGCGAAGGTTTTCGGCGATCCCTGTGCTAGCTTCCCGGAATGCGCGGAGGATCCAGGGTTCCCTTCATTCGGACGCTCGCGGTGGCCGCGTCCGTGCTCATGGTCTCGCTGATCGTTCCCGGAGCCGTCGCGAACGCGTCCGGTGGGCATCCGCCTCGGCACGGCTGTGAATGCGCGACCCCGTCGATCGACCGGTTGCAGCAATGGCTCGCGTCCGGCGAGGGTACGACGGTTCCGGCGACCGGCAGTCTGCTCGTCCGCGAACGTGGCGGTTACGCGGCCAAGGTGACCTTCCTCAACGCCGAATGGCATGTGGTCGTCGTCTGGCTGGGGAATCAGTTCGAGGCGCAGGCCGATCTTTCGAAATCCGCCGGTTTCTGGATGACCTACAGCGCGACCGACGACCTCTATGTTCAGCTGCGCCCGGCCTCGCACTGGAGCGGCGGCGACAAGTGGCTCACGAAGGTGCCGTCGACCGGTGGGAAGCTCGTGAAAAAGTTCTTCAGCTTCGCACCCGACGCGTGGACGACGTTGCCGGAACTGGGCAAGCCCGCATACTCCTTCGCTTCGGCTCTGGTCGAAGCGCGGGGCTTGGTCTTCGTCGGCAAGACCCCGAACAAGCTCGATTTCCGTGGTCTCGCGATCGATCGCTACCAGCCTCCCTGCCTCTGACCATCAGGATGAGCACTGCCTCGGATAGATCGTCCCTTGTGGACAGTTGAAGGCCCGTTGCACGGTGTGACCGATTTGTCCTGTACTGTGAACCTTCAGTCGCACCCGCTCGACCGATCCGAGGAGTACCCCTGATGAGCCTGTTCGACTCGCTCAAGGAGAAGGCCGCCGAGTTGCTGGGCGGTGCCGGTGACAAGGTCAGCGAGCTGACCGGCGTCGACCTTTCCGGTGCCGCCGACCAGGCCACTCAGGCCGCCGGTGGCCTGGCCGAGACCGGGCAGGGCCTCGCCGAGAACGCCACCACCGCCGGCCAGGACGCCGTCGATTCGGCCACCGCGGCCGGACAGGGCGTCGTCGACTCCACTGGTGCCGTCGGTGACGCCGCCACCGGGCTGGCAGGCGACGTGATCGACCCGAACGCCCGGGGCTGACCGCCCCCGGTAGCCGGTGTCCGCGAGACCTCGCGGACACCGGCTACCGTCATGCCCGCGCGGCGGCGGTGAGCCGAACGCGTGAACCCGCCGCGCTGTGGCGGGATCGGCGCTGCCCGGCCCGAATGCTGCGGGGGACGACGTCCGGAGTTCGGTATGACGATCTTCCGTTTCCCTTGTTCCGCAAAGGAATTCTCGCCAAATCGGCGAACGGGGAAACGGTTGTGATAACCCGTCGGGCGACGTGAATCTCGGTTCGTGATCGTCAAACGACTGAGGCCGATCGGCCTGTGCGCCGGGTTGACCGTTCCCGCGCTCGTCCTGCGGTTCTCCGGCGGTCCTGCCCGAATACGCCGTCGACCTGTACTTCGCCTACACGGCGGGCTCGAATCCTATGCCGCGGCGAACATGACCGGCTGCTGCTCGGCCTCGGCTGGCCGGGGCCCGCCGCCACCCTCGGCGCGCTGCCCAAACGGTCCCGCCGCACGATGGTGGTGACGCTGTTCGTGTTCGCCGCCGTGGTGATCCTCGCGAGCGCGGAACCGTTCGCGCACAACCTGATCGGTGTCGGAACGGAACTGGGTATCGACCGGTTCCAACTCGTGCAGTGGCTGGCGCTGCGCTTCCCGCAGTGAGCGGCCTGGACCCTGTCGCGGTGCAGTTCGCACTGCCAGGACAGACTGCGCGTTACGTCCTGCGCGGTGTCTACGGGGTCATCGCGCTCGCTGCCCTGATCCGCAACCGCCGCCCCATCCTGGCCGCCGTTCCGCCGCGTGCCCGGATCGGACGCGGCGGAACGGCGGCAGCGGACCTCAGCCGGGTGAGCGAGGCTCAGCCGTTGGCCGCGCTGGTGTTGACCTCCCCGTTGACGCCCTTGGGGAAGAAGCCGCCGGAGGTCACGGCCTTGGGCGTCAGGTAGACGATGTTGAGGACCTGGCCGGGGGAGCGGCTGTAGGCGATGCCGTTGGCGTCGGTGGGCACGATGTTCACCCGGCCGTTCTTGTCGACGACGCCTTGGTCCAGGTCTGTGCCGCCGTCGAGGCTGTCGCGCGCGTTGGAGAGCTTGACGCTGGCTTCGCGGAGGTCCCGGCCGAGCAGGCCGAGCCCCAGCAGCCCACCGGTGTGCTGGTAGAGCGCGGTGCGTATGTTCGCGGCGTGGTACGCCTCGACGGCGAGGATCCCGGCCGCGGCTTCGAGGTAGGTCTTGTTGCTGATCAGCGGCGCGGCGCCCTTGTAGGCGGTGACGCCGACGTCCTCGAACAGATACGCCGCCAGGAGGAAGTTCTCCTCGCAGGCGAACGCGTCGAAGCTCTGACCGCGTTTGACCAGGCCTGCGGCCTGCGCCGCGGCCGTGAAGCTGGCCTGGAGATCGATCGCCGGACGGCTGACCGCCGCCGAACCCAGCGCGGCGCGCAGGAACTCGACGTGTGCCTTCTCGTCGCCGGCGATCTCCTGGGCGTACTGCTTCGCGGCCTTCGTCTTGAACTTCACCGCCCGGCCGCCGGTGACCCCGCCGCGGGTGCCGGTTCCGGTGGTCGACGAGTCGGCGAGCCCCTTTCCGGTGACGGCGTGCAGATAGAACTCGGCTTCGAGGTACTCGAGGTTGAGGGCGAAGTTGAGGACCGCGGCGTCACTGACCCCCTCGGCCGCGGTTTCGGCGGCGGCCGGGCGCGAGGTGACGGCGGAAGCGGCCGGACCGGCCAGGCCGCCGAGTGCCCCCGCCCCGACGACGCCGAGCCCGGTCACCCCCGCGGCCCGCAGGAAACGGCGCCGATCCTGGGCGTTCTCGGCACTGCGGTTGATCATCGAAGCGGCATAGCGCTTGCCAAACACGGGCGATCTCCTTCCCGCCCGGGGTGGCTCCGCACGTCACCGGGCGATTCCCGGGCTCCGCGGTGTCACCGCGACGCGCGGGCTGGATCTTCGGACCGACCATTTCGAGGCAGCTCGCCGATCGGCTTGGTCTTGGCCCGGAAAGGATGCCGACCTGGGGAGAGTTCGGCGCTACCCTGGGGGAAACTGACTTCATCTGCGGGGGAGCGGACATGGTCGGAATCTGGATAGCGCTCGGCGTACTCGTACTGGTGATCGGCATCGCCGTCCTCACCGATCTGCGCGATCGGGGGCGAGGCGGAACCCGCAAGATCATGCTGCCGAGCTGGGCCTCGCGGCGAGCGGACTACACGGAGAACGACATGGTCCACGGGCGCTGGGTGGACAAGTCGTCGCGTGAACAGGAAGAGGAACTCCGGCGCCGGTACAAGTCGGGCGACGAGTAAACCGTCCTAAGTGGATGATCAGGCGGCCGGTCTGCTCCATCGCCACGCGGCGTGCAGGGCGGCGATCAGGGCCTCGTCGTCATCGAAGGTCGGTTCGTCGCCGACCGGCACCCAGATGCGGCCGACGACTTCGCCGTCGCGGTGGCGGACCACGGCGATACCGGAATAGGACAGCGCCGAGTGCCCGGCGGCCACCTGCCTGGGCTCCCAGCACAGCTGGACAACGCGATCAGCGCTCATCGACCACAACTTTCCGTACTTGCGTACCGGGTAAGTCGTCTGTCGGGCGCCGAGCGTTTCACCCTGTGTGGCCGCCGGTGAGCTCTCCGGAAAGCCTGCCGTGCAGGGTCGCGCTGTGCTCGTCGAGACCGACGATCTCGACGGTCTTGCCCCGCGCCTGGTACTTGCCGGTTACGGCGTCGAGCGCGGCCACGGTGGAGGCGTCCCAGATGCGGGCGCCGGTGAGGTCGACGACGACGGAGTCTGGGTCGTTCACGTAGTCGAACCGGTGGACGAGGTCGTTACTGGAGGCGAAGAACAGCCCGCCGGTGACCGCGTAGACGACCTGGGTGCCGTCCGGGTCGGTGACCGCGGTGACCTCGACCTGGTGCGCGACGCGGCGCGCGAAGATGATCATCGCGACGATCGAGCCGAGGACGACGCCGATGGCGAGATTGTCGGTGGCCACGACGGCCGCCACGGTCACGACCATGACGATGATCTCGCCCGCGGGCAGGCGCCTCAGGGTCGAGGGCGCGATCGAGTGCCAGTCGAAGGTGCCGAAGGCGACGAGCACCATCACCGCGACGAGTGCCGCCATCGGGATCCGGGACACCAGCGGGCCGAAGACGATGCACAGGACCATGAGGAAGGCACCGGCCAGGAACGTGGAGAGCCGCGTGCGGGCTCCGGCGGTCTTCACGTTGATCATCGTCTGGCCGATCATCGCGCAACCGCCCATACCGCCGAAGAAGCCGGTGATGACGTTCGCGATGCCCTGGCCGATCGCCTCGCGGGTCTTGTTCGAGCGGGTGTCGGTGATGTCGTCGACCAGCTTCGCCGTCATAAGCGACTCCATCAGCCCCACCAGCGCGAAGGCGAGTGCGTACGGGGCGAGCAGGGCGAACGTGCTCATGGTGAACGGGACTTCCGGCAGTCCCGGCACCGGCAGGGAGGACGGCAGCGCGCCCTTGTCGCCAACGGTCGGAACCGCGATCCCGGCGCCGATGGTCAGCGCGGTGAGCGCGACGATCGACACCAGCGGTGCCGGGACCACCTTGGTGAAGCGGGGGAACAGCACCATCAGCACCAGGCCCGCGGCGAACAGCGGGTAGACCGGCCACGGCACGTCGATGAGTTCGGGCACCTGAGCCAGGAAGATCAGGATGGCGAGCGCGTTGACGAAGCCGACCATGACGCTACGCGGGACGAACCGCATCAGCTTGGCCACGCCGAGCGAACCGAGCGCGATCTGGAACAGCCCGCCGAGGATCACCGTGGCGATCAGATGCCCGAGGCCGTGTTCACGGGCGATCGGGGCGACCACGAGCGCGATCGCGCCGGTGGCCGCGGAGATCATCGCGGGCCTGCCGCCGACGACGGAGATCACCACGGCCATCGTGAACGACGCGAACAGTCCGATGCTCGGGTCGACGCCCGCGATGATCGAGAACGAGATCGCCTCCGGGATCAGCGCCAGTGCCACTACGAGTCCGGCCAGGATCTCGGTGCGGGCGACCTTCGGCGAAAGCCAGGAAGGCCGCATGCCGGACAACGACAGCGAAGACGATGAGGGCACGCGGCAACCTGACGTGATCGGAGTGGGATTCGAGATCAGGTTAGGCCCGCGCGTGCGAATGCGAACGGTCGGCTCCCTGCGATGAGGCCGGGGTCACGATCACGGATTCCGTTCCGGATGCGCGACCTTGACGAGTTCGAAAACGGCCTGAGCGAACCATCCGCGCTGCGCGGCCTCACCGATCTCCCGCAGGAGGGTCCTCGCGCTCGGCGTCCACCTGAAGTACGTGAAGGCCTCCTTCCCTACCTTGAGAGTCAGGGTCCCGGCAAAGTCGCAGGGCTGCTGGTCAGCGGTGCTCTTGGTAATCCGGGCTTGACATCGTTAGTGCCCCGCAAGGGCCGAGCGGGGAGGATTCCGGACGTTGAACGTCCGGATTCTTCCCCGCCCGGGGGGCTCCGCAACCGGTGTGCCCGCTGACGGTGAAGGAATGGGGACATTCAACGTCCCCATTCCTTCATCGTCAGCCTCACGCAGGCGGCGAATAGCCGTCTGACCTGCAAGATCTTAACTTTGCCGGGAGCCACGTTTCAGGTACTTCAAACCAGACCTAGCCGATGAGACCGGCGAACCGCCCCAGCGTCTCCTCGCGCCCCAGTGCCTGCGTGATCGAGTGCAGGTCCGGGCTCCGGGTCGAGCCGGTGATCGCGATCCGGATGATCTGCGAAGCCTCCCGGATGGAACCCGGGTAACCCTCGGGGTTCTTCTTGAGCTCCTTGGCGTTCTTCGCGAAGCCGTGCTTCGCGGCCACGTCGCGGATCTGCTGGAACCACTCCTGGCCGTCGTCGAGCTGCTGGTAGTTCTCGACGAAGTCGCGCGCCACGGCCTGGACGACGTCGCGGTCGACGCCGAGGGCGGCGATGCGCTCGTCGTCGGGACCTTCGACGGCGGCGTGCAGCTGCGGGAAGAAGAAGCCGTAGACGGCGCGGAACTCGCTCCACTTCTTCAGGTCCTTGCGCGGATTCTCGGCCCCGTCGCGCTCGACGGCCAGCGCACGGAGCGCGAGGTCGGGCTCGGCGTCCAGGACGGTCCGCAGCGCGGGGTCGAACCGCTCGGCCCAGGCGCTCACCTCGGCGAGGATCTCGGCGCCGGACAGGGTGGCGATGTGGTCGGCCGAGATGTCGTCGAGTTTGACCAGGTCGACCAGGGGGCCGGCGACACCGCATTCGTCCAGGTTGATCGGCTCGGCCAGAGCCTCCTCGAGCGGCATTTCGGCGAGACGGCCGTTGGCGAGGCCGCGCAGGTAGTAGAGGACGGCCTTCGTGGGGTAGCCGGACTCGATGTAGAAGTCGACGCTCGCTTCCGGGTCCTTGCGCTTCGACAGCTTGCGCTTGCTGCCGCCTTCCTGCTTCATCAGCGGCGCGATGTGCGCGTACGTGATCGGCTCGAAGGCGAGCGCGTCGAACAGTTGCTGGTGCGTCGGCACCGACGAGATCCACTCGTCGCCGCGGATGACCAGGTTGACGCGCATCAGGTGGTCGTCGACGGCGTGCGCGAAGTGGTAGGTCGGCAGCCGCGGGCTCTGGTCGGAGCTCTTGAGGATGACGACGTCGTTGCGGTTGGCCTCGGCCTCGAGCGGGCCGCGGATGGCGTCGGTGAAGCGCGCGCGGGCGCCGGTGTCGTCCGGCGCGCGGAACCGCACGACGTACGGGTCGCCGGCGTCGAGCTTGGCCTGGACGTCGGCGGGGTCGGCGTCACGCCAGATCGCCCAGGAACCGTAGTAGCCGGTCGGCAGCTTCGTGGCCTGCTGCCGGGCGGTGATCGCCGCCAGCTCGTCCTTGGTGGCGAAGTCGAGGTACGCGCGGCCGAGGCGGAGCAGATGGCGGACGTAGGTCAGGTAGATCTGCTCGCGCTCGGACTGCTGGTACGGGCCGTAGTCGCCACCGCGGTGGATGTCCTCGTCGGCGGCAAGGCCGAAGTAGGCGAAGCCACGCTCGAACTGGTCGATGGCTCCTTCGACCTCGCGGGACCGGTCGGTGTCCTCGACGCGGACCAGGTAGCGACCGCCGCTGCGGCGGGCGACGTCCTGGTCGATGGTGGCGACGTAGACCCCGCCGATGTGGACGAATCCGGTGGGCGATGGGCCGAAACGGGTGACCAGGGCGCCCTCGGGGAGCTCGCGGGCGGGGTAACGCTGTTCCCAGTGCTCGGGTTCGGGCAGGTCGGCGGGGAAGAGGGCGTCGATGACTGCTCGGTCCAGCATGGCGGTTCAGATCTCCCGGCGTCGTGGTGCATGGCTGTTTTCGCCACCGAAGAGCCTAACCGTCCGGCCTCCCGGCCTGGTGAGGGTGGGTCCTGAAGCGGCGGGAAGCCGAATCGAGACGTGCTTTTCTGTCGGTGTATCCCGGTAAAATGGGCCTTGCCGGACATTCGGGGAGGAAATCGGTGACCACCGATAGATCGCTTCGTGAAGAACCCCAGCTCACCATCCGACCAAAGCCTTCGGCGTTCTTTCTGCGCCGTCGTTTTCTCCGCAGTTTCGGGCCCGCGCTGGCCCTCGCCGTGAGCGGCCTGATCGTGCTGCTCCTGACCGGGACGGTCGTGGTGCCCTTTCAGCAGACACTGGTCCTGCGCGGCAAGATGGGTTCCAAATCGGATCTCTTCGAGGACGCGAAGGTCCAGGAAATCCTGATGCGCCACCACATCCGGGTCCACGTGACCAGGGCGGGATCCAGGGACACGGCCACGCACGACCTCAGCGAGTACGACTTCGTGTTCATGTCCGGTGAGCCTGCGGCGGGACTCGTCCGCCGGTCGAGGGCGAACCAGTGGACGGGCAGTGCACGGCAGCCGTTCACCAGCCCGATCGTCCTCGCCACGTACCGCCGCTACGCCGATACGCTGGCGCGTGAGGGGATCGCGTCGAAACCGCCGGGGCAGGACCCGCTCTACTACACACTGGACACCGAGAAGTTCATCCAGACGATGAGGAAGAAGGTGACCTGGGACTCGCTGCGCGTCGGCGACTTCGGCGCGGCGAACGGGAACCAGGTGCTCGCCCAGACCTCGAACGTCTGCGAATCCAATTCCGGCGCGACGTATCTGATTCTGTTGGCGTTCCTCGAAAACGGCCGCCATGTCCCGGTCGTCGATCCGCCACCGGCCGGTGTGCCCGCCGGGCCGCCGAACCTGTCGAGCGCGAAGGAACTGGCCGTCCGGGTCAAACCGCTCGTGGCCGCGCAGGGCTTCTCGTCGTCCGACCTGTCCGAGTCCTACGCGAATCTGGCCGAGGGCGACAAACCGATCGTCGTCATCTACGAGCACCAGTACCTCGCCATGCAGTTGCGGGCCAAGGCGCAGAGCGGGCGGCAGGATCCGGACCGCGTCCTGCTGTACCCCAAGGACAACATTCTGACGAAGCCGCAGTTCCTCGCCCTGAAACCGGAAGCGGAACGCCTTGGCGAACTGATCACCTTCGATCCCGATCTACAGCGCCGCGCGATGGAGCTCGGGTTCGGTGTGGCGACCCCTGCCGGCAGCACGAAAAGCGCGCGGTTGTACGACTTCCTGCGCGAACAGGGGCTGCCGACCCCGGAGATCGCGGACAACGACAGCACCACGCCACTGCCGGACAACCTGGTGCTGGAAGAGATGATCAAGACCGTCGGGGACTGCTCGTGAAACGACTCCTGATGGTCCTGTGCTGCCTGCTCCTGGTGGCCGCCGCGTGTACGAGCGGTGGACAGCAGGTGAAACTGCGCGTCCTGGCCAGTCCCGAACTCGCCGATCTCGGGCCGCTCCTCGGCGAACTCCGCGAGGAAACCGGAATCGAGCTGGAAATGGATTTCCAGGGAACCGTGAACACGAGTACCGCCCTCATCCCCGGAAGGGCCTCGCACGACCTCGCCTGGCTTTCCACCGACCGGTTCTTCCAGCTCGACTTCCGGCGGGCCGCGGACAAGGGCGAACGGCCGCTCGCCACCAAGACCATGATCTCGCCGGTCGTCGTCGGGATGACCCCGGCGAAGGCGGCGGAACTGCGCCGTGGCAAACCGGACGGCAAGCTGTCCTGGGCGGACCTCGCGGACGCCGCCGCGAGCGGATCGTTCCGGTTCGCGATGGCTAACCCCGCCACGGCGACCAGCGGGCTCATCTCTCTCGTCGGGGTGGCGACGGCAGCCGCGGGCACCGGGGCGGCGCTGCGGCTCGAGGACGTGAAGTGCGACAAGCTGCAGGGCTTCCGCACCGGGCACACGGTCACCGCGGACACGGCGGCCGCGTTGGCCGATCGGTTCGCCGAGCACCAGGAAGTCGGCGCGTTCATCGGCTACGAGTCCACTTTGCTCACGCTGAACGGCAGCGGCAGGCTCAAGGCACCGCTGGAACTGGTGTACCCGCGCGACGGCATCGTCCAGGCGGATTACCCGATCCTGCTGCTCGACCCGGCCAAGCGAGAGGCGTACGACAAGGTCGTCTCCTGGGTCAGAAGCCCTGCGACACAGAAGAAACTGATGGAAAGAACCCTCCGGCGGCCGGTCATCGGTGACGTGGGGCTGGATCCGAGGCTGCCCGCCTCGACCGGGAACTCGCTCTACTTCCCCGACAACCCGGCCGTGGTGGACAAACTGCTCGACGACTACGCCGATCCCGCGGGCTGGAAACCCGGGCGAGTGATCTTCGTACTGGACTTCTCCGGTTCGATGAAGGGGTCGCGGATCGCCGCGCTCAGGGCGACTTTCGCCGGGCTGAGCGAAGCGGGCGGCGGTTTCGATCGCTTCTACCGCGGCGAGCGGCTCACGGTCCTGCGCTTCGGCGGGAAGATACTGGGGGACCAGGAGTTCACGATCAACGGGCCGCGGGATCTCGACGCGCTGCGGGCCTTCATCGCCACCGACGACTTCGACGGCAACACCGCCGTCTGGTCGGCGCTCGGTGAGGCCTATGCGAAGGCAGGTGCCCATCGGCGGGCCGAACCCGGCCAGAACGTCTCGATCGTGCTGATGACCGACGGTGAGAGCAACGCCGGCCAGGGCATCGAAGAATTCCTGCGCGCGCCAAGGGAATCCGGCGTGCACACGTACACCGTCCGGTTCGGCGAGGCGAATCCCGCCGAACTCGATCGCGCGGCCGTGGCCACCGGTGGTCATCTGGTCGACGCGAACTCGACATCCCTGCTCGACGCGTTCAAGGAGATCCGTGGCTGCCGATAATCTGTGGTGGGACGTCTGGGGACTGTGGCTGGCCGTCTGGGTGCTGACCCTGGTCGCTTTCGTCGTCGCGATCGTGATCTTCGTGAAACACTGGCGCCGCACGCGGTCCGACGGCGATCAGGGAATGATCCGGGGCATCGGCTTCTACCTGCACGCGAAATCCGTGATGGGCCTCTATCAGTTGCACCGGTACAACGAGGCACTGGAACAGGAGGTGGAGAAACGGCGGAGCCGGGGCTGGCGGTTCTGGGGATCGGGTGGATTCGGTCCGCTCAAAGGGGAATCGGAGCGCACCGACACCAACGAGGAGTTCCGGCGGTACATCCACAAGGCCGAACCGATCACCGTGATCGGCATCGTGATGAAGGTGCTGGAGAAGCACCACGACATCATCTACGTCGATCTGTCGAAACAGGAACTCGTCCACAACCGCGCGCTGGTCAAGGAACTCGGCTGGTCCGACGGTGCCGAGAGCACCCGCCAGCTCAAGACGCGGCTGCGTGGCGTCGACGCGTTCGTCTCGGTGAAGGGCCTGTTCCGCAAACGATCCCAGACCGACGACGAGACGGTTTTCGTCGCACCGTACGGAAACCCGGACGACCCGGAGAAGAGCAGGCGGATCCGGTTCACCTGTGTGACCGGCGACCTGCGGGATTCCGTGCCCGCCGGCGCGTTCCGGGCCCGGTGCCTCGGCAAGGTCGAGGACTGGGACCCCGAAACCGGCGAACTCGTCGTTCATCCCATCGCCATCTTCAAGTAACCCTCGACCGCCGAATGGAGTAGACGAAAACCACACGTCGCCCATGGCGCTTCGCACTGTCGGCCGACGGGGCCGGACCTGCACGATTCCGGTACCGAACACCGCAGGTTCGACAGGGAGAATTCCAATGAAGACCGCCGTTTCCGACGACATCCGCCGCTTCTTCGCCGACTCCGGGTTCGACGTCACCGCGGTAGGGCAGACCGAAGTCGACGTCGTGATCGATCACTTCGACAACTGGACGAACGCGTCAAGCGGAGGGGCCTTCGGCTGCTTCACCGGCGCTTGCTGCCTCATGGCCTGAGTGTTCCGCGCAGAAGCAGCCGACGCCCTTCGCGATCCAATCCCGCCCTTCCCACTCGGGGTGGCGTTCGATCATCAGCGCTTCGACCTCCGCGGCGATGGTCTCTTCGGGGAGAGCCGAGTCGCGCCGCTTCCAGGTCTCGTCGCGCAGCAGTTCGAGGTACTCGCGGACGTCGGTGAGGATCCGGCGTCCGGAGACGTCGCCGTGGCCGGGGACGACGATGTCCGGCCCGGCGGCGGCCAGCCTTCGGAGCACTTCGATCCACCGCTGTCCCGACACATCGGTGTCGTACGGCGGGAACCACGGGAAGATCGAGAACTGGCCGGCCTCGATCAGATCCCCGGTGAACAGCACGCCCGCGTCGGGGACGGTCACCACCTGATCGCCCTTGCTGTGGGCGCGGCCGGTGGCCTCCAGGCGCACGACCCGTCCACCGAGATCGAGGTCGTAGCGGTCGTCGTAGACCACGTCCGGTGCGACCAGGTCGACGCCTTCCAGGTTCCGCGCGACCGGAGCGCCGAGGCCGCGGAACATCTCCAGGTAGGCCGGTCCTTTGTGGACAAGGTCCGCCGCCTGCGCACCGTTGACGAGGTAGGTCGCGTGGTCCGCGAAAACCTGCGCGCCGAACGCGTGCTCGGGGTGGAAATGCGTCGTGGTCAGGTACAGCCTGCGGCCGCGGGCGTGTTCGGTCGCGAAGGCGAGCACCTTTTCGGCGTTGCGCGGACCCAGCCCGGTGTCGACGACGAGTACCGAATGCTCGCCGCCGATGACGCCGATGTTGGGGACGAGGTCGACACCGAGGTTCGGGATCACGACGACGTCGCGGGCGATTTCGCGGGCTTGGCCGGGATCGACGGCGGGCTCGTGGGTGAGTGGTTCGAAGGGCATGAGCCGAATGTGCCGCCGGGACCCCTCCGCCGTCCAAGTCCGATCTTCCCGCCCCGATACCGGCTGGGTATCATCGCCGGTGATGGAACTTCGCCTGCTGCGCTACTTCGTGGCCGTCGCCGAGGAGCGGCATTTCGGCCGGGCCGCCGCGCGGCTGCACATGACCCAGCCGCCGCTGAGCCGGGCCATCCAGCAGCTGGAAAGCGACCTGGGGGTCGTGCTGCTGCTCCGCTCGGCCGCCGGCGTCGAGCCCACCGCGGCCGGGACCACCCTGTACGCCGAGGCCCGTACCCTGCTGGACCAGGCCGAGCGGGCCCGCGCTCGCGTGACGGCGGCGGCAGGCCCCGCGACACTCACCGTCGGCACCCTCGCCGACGGGGCGGGGGAGGCGGGCACCCGGCTGGCCGCGGCGTTCCGACGACGTCATCCCGAGGTCTCGATCCGCTTCCGCGAGGCGGATTTCACCGACCCCACCACCGGTTTGCGTGCAGGACTTGCCGACGTCGCGCTGACCCGGTCGCCGTTCGACGAAACCGGTATCAGCGTCCGCGTCCTGCGCTCCGACCCGGTCGGGCTCGTCCTGCGCACCGGCGACCCGCTCGCCGGTCGTGAGTCGATCGCGCTGGCCGACGTCGCCGATCGGCCCTGGTTCCAACTGCCAGACGGGACGGACCCGCTGTGGCGTGTGTACTGGAACGGGGCGGCGCCGATCGGGGAGCGACCGGCCGGCCCGGTGGTGCGCACGGTCAGCGAATGCCTGCAAGCCGTCCTGTGGAACGGCACGGCGGGTATTGCGCCACTCGGGCACGCCCTGCCCGACGGGCTCACCTGGGTGCCGCTGGCCGACATGCCGCCGAGCCCGCTCGTCGTGGCGTGGGTGACCGGACGGGAGAGCCCGCTGATCCGCTCGTTCGCCAGGATCGCCGTCGAAAACCACCGATGAGGGTGGTGTGAAACCGCCCGGTCAGGGGAATCAAAGGTCATGCCGGAATCACCTTCAGAACCCGACGACGCGACCGTCGACGCCGTCGGCAAACTGGTCGCCGCGCTCGAAACGGTCGAGCAGGCGCGAGGCCATCTGTACGCCTTCCACCACCTCACGGGAAGCGCCGACTTCGCACTCGACGAAGCCTCGGAGGAACTCCGGAAGGCAGGGCATCCCGAGTGGGCCGAGCGGATCCGGACCGAGCTGATCGGGCTCAACGTGCTGCCGGAGCGGTGGACCTTCCAGCTGATCGAGGAGTACGACGACGGTTACTACGCGGCCTTCCGCAGGATGACGCGGGACGTCGCCGGTGACCTCACCGGCGGGCGACGGCACCTGCACGAGGAGCGGATCAAGCGACGGCGGCGGACCGACGGACGGCCGGGACACGAAATGGGGCGGCCCAGCACCTGAGCCGCTAGAAGATCGACCAGCCGGTCAGCGTGGTGAACCGGTCCAGTGCCGCGACGCCCGCGACGGAGTTGCCGCGCGCGTCCAGCCCGGGGCTCCACACGCAGACCGCGCACCGGCCGGGGACGATCGCGACGATGCCGCCGCCGACCCCGCTCTTGCCGGGAAGCCCGACGCGGTAGGCGAATTCGCCGGCCGCGTCGTAGGTTCCGCAGGTCAGCATCACCGCGTTGACCCGCTTGGCGGCGCTCAGCCCGAGCAGCCGGGTGCCGTCGTTGCGGATGCCGTGGCGGGCGAGGAACACCGCCGAGCGTGCGACGTCCGCACAGTTCATCGCGATCGAGCACTGGCGCACGTACTGGTCGAGGACGGCGGGGCACCGGATTGCGCATGTTCCGGTAGGACGCCATGAAGTACGCGAGGGCGCGGTTGCGGTCGGCGTGCCCGGCCTCCGACGCGGCGACCTCGGCGTCGATTCCGATGTCCGCGCGACCGCTTTCCTCGCGGAGGAACCGAAGCAGCGTTTCGGCCGCGTCGCCGTGGTGCGCCAATTCGTCGGTCACCACCAGCGCTCCGGCGTTGATGAAGGGATTGCGGGGGATCCCGTCCTCGTTCTCCAGTTGCACCAGCGAATTGAACGGGTTGCCGGACGGCTCGCGGCCCACTCGCGTCCACACGCCGTCGCCGTGGGAGAGCGCGAGCGCCAGGGTGAAGACCTTCGACATGCTCTGGATGGAGAACGGCGCTTCCCAGTCACCGACACCGTGCACCCCACCGTCCACTTCGGCCACCGCCATGCCGAACTGCCGCGGCTCGACCCTGGCCAGGGCGGGGATGTAGTCCGCGACGGCGCCGCGGCCGATCTCCGGCGCGACGTCGTCGGCGATCCGGTCCAGCAACGCTGCGAGGTCCACGGCCGTAGCGTAGGAGGCCGCCTTCGCGCGCGAAGATCGGGGTTCGCGGGTGAATTTGTCAAATCGAAAAGGGAAATACCGGTAAAACCGCCAGAGTGACGTCCCGCACACCTTAAGTCTTCCTTAGCAACGTTGGTGACGTGCCGCACACGCTCTAGCGTCTGGCAACCATGGATTCCTCGCTGCTCACCGAAAAAGGTGAAAGCTACTCAAAAGCACTGGGCAACCGCCAAGTGCAGATGATCGCCATCGGCGGTGCGATCGGTGTCGGGCTGTTCCTCGGTGCCGGTGGCAAGCTCCAGCAGGTCGGGCCGTCGCTGGTCCTGTCGTACGCGCTCTGCGGCATCGCCGCGTACTTCGTGATGCGCGCGCTCGGTGAGCTCGTGCTGCACGAGCCGACTTCCGGCAGTTTCGTCACCTATGCCCGCAAGTTCATCGGGCCGTGGGCGGGTTTCGCCTCCGGCTGGATGTACTGGGTGAACTGGGCGATGACCGGCATCGCGGAGATCACCGCGGTGGCGATCTACGTGCACAAGTGGCTGCCCGACGTGCCACAGTGGATCACCGCCCTGGTCGCCCTCGGCGTCCTGATCCTGGTGAACCTCCTTTCGGTGAAACTGTTCGGCGAGCTGGAATTCTGGTTCTCGGTGGTCAAGGTGCTGGCCATCGTGGTCTTCCTGATCACCGCGATCGGGCTGGTGCTCACCAGCGCCGACATCGGCGGCACCACGGCCGGTGTGCACAACCTGACCGCTCACCATGGATTCTTCCCGGCCGGTATCGGCATCGCGCTGATGACGTTGCAGGCGGTCATCTTCGCGTACTCGGCGATCGAGGTCGTCGGTATCGCCGCGGGCGAGACCAAAGACGCCCGCAAGGTGCTGCCGAAGGCGATCAACGGCGTGGTCTGGCGGATCGGCGTGTTCTACGTCGGTTCCGTGTTGATGCTGGCGATGCTGCTGCCGTGGCCGTTCTACAACGGCGGCGAGAGCCCGTTCGTCACCGTCTTCTCGCGGCTCGGGATCCCGGGTATCGGCGACGTGATGAACGCGGTCGTGCTCACCGCCGCGCTGTCGAGCTGCAACTCCGGGCTCTATTCGACCGGCCGCATCCTGCGGGCGCTGGCGGACAAGGGCGAGGCGCCGAAGTTCGTCGGCAAGATGAGCAGTCGTCACGTGCCCTACGGCGGAATCCTGTTCACCTCCGGCGCGTACGTGCTGGGCGTGGTGCTCAACTACCTGGTGCCGAAGGACGCTTTCGACATCGCGATCGCGATCGCCTCGCTCGGCGTGATCACGACGTGGGCGACGCTGATCTTCTGCCAGATGCGGATGCGCCAGGCGGCGCTGCGCGGCGAGCTGGAACGGCCGTCCTACCGGATGCCGTGGGCGCCCTACAGCGGCTGGGCGACGCTGGGCTTCCTCGCGCTGGTCGTGGTTCTGATGGGCTTCTCCGACGGCGCGGAGAAGATCGCGTTCTACTCGATCCCGGTGCTGGTCGTGGTACTGGCGGTCGGCTGGCGAGTCGTCGGAAAACGGCAACAACAGCTCCGCTAACCCCGCTCCGCGCCCGCAATTAGTCACCTACTTGCGCTCTTTGTGTGATCGCAACCAGGTGACTAATTGCGGGGCGTCAGCTCGAAGTCGGGAAGGTGAAGGCGGCGGCGGTATGCGGCCAACGCGTCGTGACGACCTTCGCCCGCGTGTAGAACCGGACGCCTGCCGGGCCGTGGATCGGGCTGTCCCCGATGAGGGAGTCCTTCCAGCCGCCGAAGGAGTAGTACGACATCGGCACCGGGATGGGCACGTTCACCCCGATCATCCCCACCTTCACCTCCCGCTGGAACCTCCGCGCGGCCTCGCCGCTTCCGGTGAAGATGGCGGTCCCGTTGCCGTACGGGTTCGCGTTGATCAACGCGATCGCCTCGTCCACAGTGGACACTCGCACGATCGCGAGCACCGGCCCGAAGATTTCCTCACGGTACGCGGCCATCTCCGTGGTCACGTTGTCCAAAAGGGACGGTCCGACGAAGAACCCGTCCGCGTGGCCTTCGATTTCAAGCGCCCGGCCGTCGACCACCACGGTCGCGCCCTGCTCCGCGCCCCGGGTGACGGAATCGATCACCCGTTGTCGCGCGGCCTCGGTGACGACAGGGCCCATGTCGTTGCCGACGTCGCGGCCGGGACCGACCGTGATCTCGGCCGCCTTGCGCTTGAGGATCTCGACCAGTTCGTCCCCGGCCGAACCCACGGCGACGCCGATGGAGATCGCCATGCAGCGCTGCCCGGCGGAACCGAACGCGGCGGCCGTGAGATGGTTCGCGGCGTAGTCGAGATCGGCGTCGGGCAGGACGACGGCGTGGTTCTTGGCTCCGCCCAGCGCCTGCACGCGTTTGCCGGTGGCCGTCGCGCGTTCGTGGACGTACTTGGCGATCGGGGTGGACCCGACGAAGGACACGGCCGAGATGCCGGGATGGTCGAGGATCGCGTCGACCGCGACCTTGTCCCCGTTGACCACGTTGAACACGCCGTCGGGCAGTCCGGCCTCGGCGTATAGTTCGGCGACCAGCCGGGACGCGGATGGCACCCGTTCGCTGGGCTTGAGCACGAACGTGTTGCCGGTCGCGATGGCGATCGGGTGCATCCACAGCGGCACCATGATCGGGAAGTTGAACGGCGTGATCCCGGCGACGACGCCGAGTGGCTGCCGGAAGTCGTGGACGTCGACGTCCCGCGAGACCTGGTCGGAGAACCCGCCCTTCAGCGCGTCGGCGATCCCGCAGGCGTACTCGACGATCTCGCGGCCGCGCACGATCTCGCCACGAGCGTCGTCGATCACCTTGCCGTGCTCCGAGGAGATGATCCTGGCGAGTTCGTCCTCGTGCCGCACCAGCAACTCGCGGAAGGCGAACATCACCTTGGTCCGCTGCGACAGCGACGAATCACCCCAAGACTCGAACGCCTTGCCCGCGGCCGCCACCGCGGTGTCCACATCGGACGGTTCCGCGAGGAGCACTTCCGCCTGCGGACGTCCCACCGCCGGGTCGTACACCGGAGCGGTGCGGGTGGAGCCCGCCGTGGTCGCGGTGCCGTTGATCCAGTGATCGATGGTCTTCACGGGAAAGCCTTTCGCGGTAGTGGATTCACAGCAGTCCGACGGCCGTATCGACGGCCTTGGCGACGTCGCCGTCGTGTGGGTAGAGCAGGGACCGGCCGACCACGAGGCCTTGCACGGTCGGCAGGGCGAGCGCTCGTTGCCAGGCGGCGAACGCGGCGTCGGGATCCTTGACCTCGCCGCCCAGCAGGACGGCGGGCAACGTCGACGCGGCCAGCACGCGCTCCATGTTCTTGACCACCGGGAGTTTCAACCAGGTATAGGCCGAGGTGCGGCCGAGGCCGGAGGCGATGGTGATGGAGCGGATCACGGCCTCGGGGGAGAGGTCGTTGCGGAGATGTCCGTCGACCCAGTCCGCGAGGAACGGTTCGACCATCGCGATCAGTTTCCGGTCGGCCAGGTCGTTGATCGCCTTCGCGGTGTTCTCCAGGACGCTGGGCGTCGCCGGGTCGGTCAGGCAGATCCTGGTGAGCGTCTTGCCGCCGTCGAACCGCATCCGCTCGATCGCTTCGGCGTCGTAGCAGGCGAATCGGTCGTCGATCTCGAAGCTCGACCCGGCGAGGCCGGTGCGGTTCATCGAGCCGATGACGGTCTTGCCGTCGAGGACGCCGAGGAGCAGCAGGTCGTCGATGATGTCCGGCGTCGCCAGCACACCCGTGACGCCGGGGCGCTCCAGCGCCAGGCCGAGGCGGTCCAGCAGTTCGCCGCGGTCGGCCATCGCGAAGGGATCGGAGCCGACGCCGTTCGCGCCGCGCGCCGGATGGTCCGCGGCGATGATCATCGTGCGGCCCTTGTCGTTGAACGGTGATTTCGCCCGGCGCCGGGTGGTCGCGGCCAGCGCGATGGCCTCCGGATCGCGCACCCGTGCGGTGACTACCCGGCGTACTGTGTCGGACACCCTTTGTTCCTCCCGGCTTCCCGTGGTGACTCGACCATCGCAAGGCGCCGGAGACTTTGTCAAGACATATGGACATAAGGTCATAGTGGTTCCATCGCGGTAGGCTCCGCGCATGAAACCCTGGTCGCCCGGCGAGATCGTGGTGGATCCGGACCGCCCGGAGCCGCTGTACTCCCAGGTCGCGCGGCAACTCCACGCCGCGATCGAGGACGGCAGGCTGCCGAACGGCGCGAGACTGGACAACGAGCTGGACCTGGCCGCGCGGCTGCACCTGTCCCGGCCGACCGTCCGCCAGGCGATCCAGTCACTGGTCAATCAGGGGATGCTGGTCCGCAAACGCGGTGTCGGCACGCAGGTCGTCCGCACCAAGGTCGCCCGCCCGCTGCGGTTGAGCAGCCTCTTCGACGATCTCAGCGAACTCGGTGACAAGCCGGAATCCGTCGTCCTGGTCAATCGGGTCGAGCCCGCCGGCGAAGACGCGGCCGAGCGGCTCGAGACACCGGACCTGACTCACGTCCGGCGGCTGAAGCGGGTGCGCTCGACCGGCGGCGAACCACTGGCGATCATGAACAACTACCTGCCCGACGGCATCATCGACCCGGACGACGACGAGCTGCGAGACAAGGGGCTCTACCAGCTACTGCGGGCCGCGGGGGTCCGCCTGCACGCGGCCCAGCAGAACGTCGGCGCCCGGCAGGCGACCGAGGAGGACGCCGAACTGCTGGAGGAGAAGCCGGGGGCGGCGCTGCTCACCATGCGCCGCACCACTTACGACGACGCGGGCCGCGTCGTCGAGCACGGATGGCACGTCTACCGCGCCTCGCGCTACTCGTTCAACCTCTCACTGACCAACAACGTCTGACGGCGCCGGTTCGCGTTCCAGATCGGTCTCCAGCGCCGCGTACACCGAGGGACGGGACTTGCGCAGCCAGACGGCGAGCCCGAGCCCGGCCAGCGCGACGATCAGGAGCAGCCACGGCAGAAGCGGGACGACTCCGTTGCTCGACCCGGCGAGTGTCGGGAAGTTGAGGATGGCCAGCGTCACGATGAGTCCGAGCCCCACCGCGCCGAGCCCGGGAGCGATCAGCGTCTTCACGATCCGGCGGTCACGGGTCCGGCGGAAGTGGACGAGGATCGCCACCGCCGCGAACAGTTGCAGGGCCAGGATTCCGAGCGTGCCGAAGCCGGTCATGCTCGCGGTGAGGTCGGCGACCGGGTCGAGCCCGGCGAGCCGGAACGCCAGCGCCACCAACGATCCGAAGGCCAACTGGACGATCGAGGCGTAGCGCGGCGCGCCGTTGCGCGGGTTGGTCTTGCCCAGCAGCCGCGGCAACACGCCGACCCGGCCCAGCGCGTACAGGTAGCGGGTGGCCGAATTGTGCAGCGCCAGCAGTGCCGCGAACAGGCTGACCACCAGGAGCAGCAACATCACCTTGGTCAAGGTGTCGCCGAGGTACTCCTGGGCGACCGACTGCACCAGGTCGCCGGTCGAAAGGTGCTCGGCGGCCACGTCCTGTGCCTGCTCGGCACCGATCGCGCTGACCACGGCCCAGGTCGTGAACGCGGCGAACACCCCGATGAACCCGATGGCGATGTAGGTCGCCCGGGGAATCGTCCGCTTGGGATCCTTGGCCTCCTCGCCGAACAACGCCGTTGCCTCGAATCCGATGAAAGCGTTGGCGGCGAACAACAACGCCAGGCCGCTCGCGCCCTGGAAGATGACCGACGGGCTGAACGCGGCGAAGGAGAAGCCGTGCCGGAACAGCACGCTGAAGTCCATGATCAGCAGGATCGACACTTCGAGGATCAGCGAGACCCCCAGCACTTTCGCGCTGACCGCGATTCCGCGTCGGCTGAGCAGCAGCACCAGCACGACCGAAAGCGTGCTCCAGAAGAGCCAGTCGAGCTTCAGCCCGAAGACGGTGTCGATCGCGGTGGAGGTGAAGAACCCGCTCGTGCCGATCGCGCCCGCGACGAAACAGTTGTAGCCGAGCATCGCGATGAAACCGGCGACGAGACCCGGGGTCCGGCCCAAACCCTTGACCACGAAGGCATAGAAGCCGCCCGCGCTGGTGAGGACTTTCGACATCTGCGCGTAGCCGACCGCGAACAGCAGCAGGACGACCGTGGCCAGCAGGAACGCCGCGACCATGCCGCCGCCGTTCCCGACCGCGATGCCGATGGCCGCGATCACGACCATCCCGGTCAAGGGCGCGACCGCGGCGAGCACGAGGAAGACGATGCCTGGCACGCCCAGGACGTTCTTGGCGAGTGACGTGTCGTCCTTGCTCATTCGCGCTCCCTGCCTGCCGACTTCCGGGCCGTCAGTATGGAAGCGGTCGGGGGTGGGGGCTTTGCCTTTGCGCGCTCAGCGGTTGTTCGTGAGGGACCGGCTCCGGAACGTCGGGGTCGGGCTGGTCGCAGGTCCGGTCCATGAAGGCCTCCTTCCCTACCTTCAGAGTAGGGAAGGAGGCCTTCACGGACCGGGAAGCACACGTCTGGCGCCCCAGTCACAATGGTGGCGCGTGAAGGCCCCCTTTCCTCGGCTCAGCCGAGGAAACGCGACCTTCACACCTTCCCCAGTACAGGAAGGGGTCCTTCACGGACGCGGCTCGGGAAAGGAAGGCCATCCGTGCGGCCGCTCCAGGATCTCGATGGTCGCCTGGTCCACCAAAAAGTACTGCCCGCCATCCTCGCGCGGGTTCGTGTAGGCCGCCGTCGCCACCAACTGGCCGAAGTCGGCCATCACCGCGATCGGGTAGCCGCCGTCGAAGACCTCCCCGTGCGCGGCCGTCGCGACGGTCCCGGTCTCGTACCAGGTGACGAAGTACTGCGCCGGCCCGGTTTCGAAGACGCGCAGCGTCGCCTCCTTTTGCCGGACACCGGCGAAGTCACCCGACACACCCGTCCAGATCATCGTCGTCCGGTCCGCGTAGTGCTGCTCCAGCACGTTCCCGGAGCCGTAATGGAAGTTCGCGCGGAGCCCGACGAGGTCGGTGCTGAGCCGATGGGTTCCGGTCACGGGGAAGAAGCGGACGTCGAGTTGCACGGGCTGAACCTCCGGATCGAGTGTTTCCGAAGGTTTAGCAGCCGACGCCGCCTCGCCCCTTGTCCTGCGAGGCAGCCCTGTTGTCGGTGAACGCGAGGCTCAGCCGAACTGGCCGGGCTGGTAGTCGCCGGCCGGGGTCCGGGCGATGACGTTGAGCCTGTTGTACGCGTTGATCGTGGCGACCAGGGCGATCAGGGCACCGATCTGCTCGTCGTCGTAGTGCTTGCGCACCTGCGCCCAGGTCTCGTCGCTGACACCTTGGTGGGCGTCGGCGATGCGAGTGCCCTCTTCGGTCAGCGCCAGTGCCGCGCGCTCCGCCTCGGTGAACACGTTCGCTTCCCGCCAGGCGGCGACCAGGTTGAGCCGCAAGGAGGTCTCGCCGGCGTGCGCGGCGTCCTTGCTGTGCATGTCGGTGCAGAAACCGCAGCCGTTGATCTGGCTGGCGCGCAGCTTCACCAACTCCTGCGTCGAGTGCGGCAGCGAGGACTCCTCGATCGGGCGGTTCGCGGCGCCGAGGCGCTTGGCGAACTTGAGGATGACCTCGTTCTCGAACAGGTTGACTCGGGCTTCCATGATCTTTCCTCTCCGTCGGTTTCTGCACACATGACGAGCGGGCCGAAGAGGTTGTGACAGCTCTCGAAGTGACGCCAGTCACTCCGCGACGGAAGCGGATCCGCCCATCCTGCACATCTGAGCGAGCCAAATGCGTGAAACTGCACTCGCGGAGCATTGACGTTGCACAAAACTGCACCTAACGTGACAGCTACTGCGCACAACTGGCACGGATGGGGAGTTCATGAGCGGGACCTTCATGGCGGCGGAGATCGCGAGTCAGCCCGGTTGCTGGCGGGACGCGGCGGGGCTGGCCTCGGCGAACAGTGATCTGCTGCCCCCGCCGGGCGCGCGGGTCGCGATCGTCGGCTGCGGTACGTCGTGGTTCATCGGCCAGGCGTACGCCGTCCTTCGCGAATCCGCCGGGCTCGGCGAGACCGACGCGTTCGCCGCGTCGGAGTTCCCGGCGGACCGCGAGTACGACCATGTCGTGGCGCTGACCCGGTCGGGTACGACGACCGAGGTGCACGCCCTGCTGGCGAAACTGCGGGGGAAGACGCCGACCATCGCGATCACCGGTGTGCCCGGTGAGATCGAGGCCGCCGCGGACACTATCGTCGATCTGTCCGTTGTGGACGAACGCTCGGTCGTACAGACCCGCTTCGCCACCACGGCGCTGGCGATGCTGCGCGCACACCTCGGTGAAGACCTGAGTGTGGCCGCTGATCAGGCCGAACGCGTACTCGCCGAGCCGCTGCCCGACGAACTGGTCGCCGCGGAACAGTTCAGCTTCCTCGGCACCGGTTGGTCGGTGGGCATCGCGAACGAGGCCGCGCTGAAGTTCCGCGAGGCCTGTCTGCTGTGGACGGAGTCGTACCCGGCGTGGGACTACCGGCACGGTCCGATCAGCATCAGCGAGCCCGGCCGCGTCACCTGGATGTTCGGGCAGGCGCCGGACGGACTCGCCGACGACGTCGCCCGCGCGGGTGGCCTGTTCGTCGAGAGCGGCCTGGACCCGCTCGCGGACCTGGTCCGCGCGCAGCGTGTCGCCGGGGCGATCGCCGCCCGCAAGGGGCTTGACCCGGACAACCCTCGCAGTCTCACCCGATCCGTCGTCCTGACCTGAGGCCGTCGTGATCGTCACCGTCACGCCGAACACCGCGCTGGACGTCACGTACACAGTGGACGGTCTCCGGCCCGGTGACGTGCACCGGGCGAGGGAAGTGCGGTACCGGGCCGGCGGTAAGGGCGTCAACGTGGCCCGGGTGCTGCACGCGCTCGGTGCCGACGTCCGCGCGGTCCTCACCGCCGGTGGCGCGACGGGAGCCGCCGTCGAGGAAGACCTCGCGGCGGCGAAGATCCCCGTCGACGTCGTTCCGATCGGCGGGGAAACCCGGCGTACCACCACGGTCTTGGCGGACGACGGCTCGGTCACGCTGCTGAACGAACCCGGGCCGCGGCTGGCCGACGGCGAATGGCAAGCGTTTGCGGCCGCCGTCCGGGCCCGAAAGCCGGACGTGCTCGTCTGCTCGGGCAGCCTCCCGCCGGGCGCCGGGGGATACGCCGAGCTGTTCGGCGACGCACCGTCCATCTTGGACACTTCCGGCGAAGCGCTGCTCGCCGGGCTGGCCGGGCGGCCGTCGGTCGTCAAACCGAACGCCGACGAACTCCGCGAGGTCACCGGCCTGCGTGACCCGGTGTCCGCCGCGGCCGAACTGCGTAAGGCCGGGGCGGAAGCGGTCGTCGTCTCGCTCGGCCCCGAGGGGCTGCTGGCGGTGACCGGGTCCGGCACCTGGCACGCGGCACCGTCCACTGTGCTGCGCGGCAACACCACCGGCGCGGGTGACGCTGCCGTCGCGGCGCTGGCGCTGGGATTGAGCCGTGGCGAAGCGTGGCCGGACATCCTGCGCCGGGCCGTCGCGTTGTCCGGTGCGGCGGTGCTCGGCCCGCTCGCCGGGGACGTCGACCTCGCGCACTACCAAGCGGAACAGGGCCTGGTCGCCGTACGCGTCCGCCCGGACTAGGAGAACCGTCATGCCTCTGGTGGGAACCGGGGAGATCGTCGGCGCCGCCGCGGCGGCCCGGCACGGCTGTGGCGCGTTCAACGCGATCCAGCTGGAGCACATCACCGCGATCGTGGACGGTGCCGCCGCGGCGGAAACACCCGTGATCGTGCAGTTGAGCCAGAACGCCGTGAGGTACCACGGTTCACTTGCTCCCGTCGGCGCGGCGGCGCTCGCCGCGGCCAGGGGCGCCGTCACCCCGGTCGCGGTGCATCTCGACCATGCCGAGTCGCCGGATCTGGTCCGCGAGGCGGTCGCGCTCGGTTTCGGCTCGGTCATGTTCGACGCGTCCAAACTGGACTACGCCGACAATGTGCGTGCCACCAAGGAGATCACCGCGTACTGCCACGACCACGGAGTCTGGGTCGAGGCGGAACTCGGGGAGGTCGGGGGAAAGGACGGCGTCCACGCCCCCGGCGCACGCACCGATCCGGACGAGGCGGCGGAGTTCGTCGCGGCCACCGGGGTCGACGCGCTGGCGGTGGCCGTCGGCAGTTCGCACGCCATGCTCACCCGTGACGCCGCGCTGGACTTCGAGCTGATCAGCAGGCTGCGGGAATGGGTGCCGGTGCCGCTGGTGCTACACGGCTCGTCGGGCGTGCCCGACGACGGGCTGGCCGAGGCGGTACGAGCCGGGATGACGAAGATCAATATCGCCACCCAGCTCAACAAGGTGTTCACCGCGGCCGCCGTCGACGACTGGCGCGCACATCCGGAGCGGGTCGACCCGCGGAAGTACCTCGGTGCCGGGCGGTCCGCCGTCGCCATCGAGGTGCGGCGTTTGCTTGGTGCGCTCAAGCTTGGTCGTATCTGAACCGGAAAAGGTGACGATTGAGCAGAGTTTGCGCGATTGAGTGTTGACATGTGCGTGAAACCTCACAAAACTGCGCAATAACAAGCAGAACTTGTGTGATCTTCGATCCAGGTGGTGGCGGATGCGGGTAGGCAAGCTCACGGCATTGACGGCAGGGGCGGCGCTCCTGCTCGCGGGATGCGGCGGCGGGGACACGGCCGGTGGTACCGGCGAGAACGCGCTCCCCGGCGTCGACCAGTTCCTCAACGCGCCCTGTCCGGAGGCGGCGGTGAAGCCCGCGACGGACAAGGAGTTCACGTACTGGTCCATGTGGACGGCCGACGAACCGCAGGGCAAGGTCCTGCAGAAGGCCTTCAAGTGCTTCACGGAGAAGACCGGCGTCAAGGTCGACGTGCAGTGGCTGGGCCGCAAGGCCTACACGCAGAACCTGGTGCCCGCGCTGAACACCGACGCGGTGCCTGACCTGTTCGACCAGGACGTCAGCAAGGTCGGCGCCGCGATCATGACGCCGGGCGGCACGCAGAGTGTCGACGACGTGTTCGCGATGAAGGTCGGCGAGGGCGACAAGACCGTCAAGGACGTGCTTTCGCCCAGCTCGTACGACTTCCCGCAGAACAAGGACCGCGAGGGCCACAACTTCATGGTCCCGTACACGATCCAGTCGAGCGCCTGGTGGTTCAACAAGGACACCGCCGGTGACATCCAGCAGCCGAAGACGATGGACGAGATGATCGGCCTGTTCGAGAGGGCCAAGACCGACGGCAAGGCCGCGATCAGCCTCGACGGCGACATCCCGTTCTACAACATGTACTTCTACACCCAGCTGGCCGAGCGGTACGTCGGCGCGGGCGGGCTGTACAAGGCGGCGACCGACAAGACCGGCCAGGCGTGGAAGACCGAGCCCGGTTTCCTCAAGGCCGCCACCGAAACCGCGAAGCTGCCGAAGTACTTCATCGACGGCTGGGACGCGGCGAAGTTCCCGCAGGTGCAGCAGCGCTGGGCGGATGGCGACTCCCGGTTCCTCTACGTCGGCAGCTGGGCGCCGAGCGAGACCCGTGAGTACCTGGACAAGCAGGGCGCCGGGACGAAGATCAACTACGGTTCCTTCCAGTTCCCGATGCCCGAGGGCGCGACGCACGACACCGTCGAGCAGATGTCGATCGGTTTCTCGGTGACCAAGAAGGCCAAGCACGCCGAGGGCGCCAAGGCGTTCATCGCCTACTTCCTCAACAAGGATCTGCTTTCCGGGATCCCCGCGGTGGCCGACAACCTCGTGCCGCGCGCCGACCTCACCGTGCCGGACGACCTCAAGCAGGTCAAGGCCGCGCTGGACGACCCGAAGAAGGAACACGTCCTGCAGTACGACGGGATCGACGGCATCGCCGGTGGCAAATGGCAGACCGACGTCTTCGACCCGGCCGACGTCGCGCTGCTGAAGGGGCAGATCACCCCGGAGCAGTTCGTGGACCAGCTCGCGGTCAAGGGCGCCGAGTTCTGGAAGAACCAGGGCTGATGGCCACGGTCACGACCAAGCCTGCACGACCCTTGAAGGCCGGGGCTCACCTGCACCGGAAGAAACGGCTGTTCTGGCCGTTCGCCGCGCCGGCACTGGCGCTGTACCTGGCCTTCCTGGTGCTGCCGACGATCGCGACCGTGGTGCTGAGCTTCACCAGCTGGGCCGGGGCGGGGGACACGCCGAAACCCAACGGTGTCACCAACTACACGCAGATGGTGGCGAGCGACTCGTTCCAGTACGCCTTCGGCAACACGCTGATCTACGTCTTCCTCGGCGGCATCGGCACGTTCGCGCTGGCGTTCCTGTTCACCATGGTGCTGCGGGACATGAAGGGCGGGAAGACCGTCCGCGCCATCC
Source organism: Amycolatopsis sp. cmx-11-12 (assembly GCF_046269425.1). Lineage (NCBI taxonomy): Bacteria > Bacillati > Actinomycetota > Actinomycetes > Pseudonocardiales > Pseudonocardiaceae > Amycolatopsis > Amycolatopsis sp. cmx-11-12. The sequence goes on from NZ_JADNQM010000033.1 coordinate 27,308, forward strand.
TGTTCTTCCCCAACATCGTGGCGCCCGTCGCACTCGGGATGTTCCTCGGCTTCGTCTTCAAGTACCAGCCGGGGAAACAGGGACTGGCGAACTACGTGATGGAGAGCCTCGGCGCGGACGCGGCGAAGTTCCTCGCACCGTCCAATGTGACCGGTGTGGTGACGGCGTCGCTGATCTGGGCCAGTTCGGGTTTCTACATCACCATCCTGATGGCCGCGGTCGACCGGATCCCGCCGTATCTCTACGAGGACGCGGAACTGGGCGGCGCGTCACCGTGGCAGAAGTTCCGCAACATCACGCTGCCGATGACCTGGGACGTCGTCGGCGTCGCCGGGGTGCTGTGGACGATCAACGCGCTCAAGATCTTCGAGCTGGTGTTCGTGCTGGCCGGGCCGGGCACCTACGCCCCGCCCAACGAGGCGTGGACGCTGGGGATCTACGTGTTCGACCGGACCTTCGGCTCGAACGGCACCCCGGACTTCGGTGCCGCCTGTGCCTGCGCGGTGGCGATGATCGCGCTGGTTTCCGTGCTCGTCGTCCTGCTCCGCCGTTTGATGCGCCGTGACGCGATCCAGTTCTGAGGGAGACCCCATGTCCGTCACCGACGACGTCGAGGCGCCTGCGCGCCCGCCGGCGAAACCGGTGCGCAAGCCGCCGCGCAAACCGCGTCCGGCGCCCGGCGCGCGACGGTTCAGTCCGTTGCGTGTCCTGGGTTCCACCATCGTGTGGCTGTTCACCGCAGGCAACATCTTGGTGCTGTACTGGCTGCTCACCGCCTCGTTCAAGACGCCGGTGGAGATCTTCACGAAGCCGTTCGCCCTGCCGTACCAGTGGTTCCAGAACGGCAAGCCGTTCCGGAACTTCATCTACGCCTGGAACAACGCCGGTTTCGGCGACGCCGTGCTGACCACGGTCGTCCTGGTCGGGCTCGCGACAGTGGTGACGGTCGCCGTCTCCGCGCCCTGCGCGTACGCCCTGACCAGGCTCGGCGTCCGCGGCTCCGGGCCGATGACCAACGCGGTCGCGATCGGCATGGGCGTGCCGTTCCAGACCGTGATCATCCCGCTGTTCGTGGTGCTGAGCAAGATCCACCTGGACAACGAGTACGGCCTGTTCGTGCTGTACGTGGCCCTGTCCATCCCGTTCACGGTGTTCCTGATGACCGGCTTCTTCCGGTCGCTGCCGGACGAACTGGAGGAGGCGGCCGCGCTCGACGGCGCGTCGCCGACGCGGACGTTCTTCTCGGTCATGCTGCCGCTGACGCGCGGCGGCATGATCACCGCGCTGACACTGAACGCCATCGGCCTGTGGAACGAGACGCTGCTGGCGATCGTGTTCCTCAAGGACCAGGCGCATTTCACGCTCTCCCGCGCGCTTTTCACCTTCTACGGGGCCGCGAGCTACCAGTCGGAGTACGGCGGCCTGATCGCCGGGGTGGCGATCGTCGTGCTCCCGATGCTCGTGCTCTACCTCGTGCTCGCCCGCCGGATCATCACCGGCCTGACCCTCGGCGCCGGAAAGTAGGACCTGATGGCCACCGTGACCTTCTCCGACACCACGCGGTTCTACGCCGGGGTGGAGCGCCCGGCCGTCGACGGCCTCGACCTCGAGGTCGCCGACGGCGAGTTCCTCGTCCTGGTCGGCCCGTCCGGCTGCGGCAAGTCGACCACGCTGCGGATGCTCGCCGGGCTGGAAGGCGTCGATGACGGCACCATCCACATCGGCGACCGTGACGTCACCGAATTGCCGCCGAAGGACCGGGACATCGCGATGGTGTTCCAGAACTACGCGCTCTACCCGCATATGACGGTGGGGGAGAACATCGGCTTCCACCTGAAGCTGGCCAAGATGCCCAAGGCCGAACGCGAACGCAAGGTGCGCGAGGCCGCGGCGGTGCTCGACCTGTCCGAGTACCTGGACCGCAAGCCCGCGAAGCTGTCCGGCGGGCAGCGGCAGCGGGTCGCGATGGGCCGGGCGATCGTGCGGGAACCGAGCGTCTTCCTGATGGACGAACCACTGTCCAATCTGGACGCCAAGCTCCGGGTGCAGACGCGGACGCAGATCGCTTCCCTGCAACGGCGGCTGGGCATCACGACGCTTTACGTCACGCACGACCAGGTCGAGGCGATGACCATGGGCGACCGGGTCGCCGTGCTGAAGGACGGGATCCTGCAACAGTGCGACACGCCGGTCGGGCTGTTCGCGCGGCCGGTCAACGTGTTCGTCGCCGGGTTCATCGGCTCGCCCGCGATGAACCTGCTGGAGACCACTGTGGACACCGATGGCGCCGTCGTCGGTGGGACACGGCTGCCGCTGACCCCGGCGCAGCGGTCCGCCCTGACCGGTCCCGGCGTCGTCGTCGGCGTTCGCCCGGAGGGCTGGACGATCGGCGACGGTGGCTACGAGGCCGTCGTCGAGGTCGTCGAGGAACTGGGCAGCGACCAGTATCTGTACTGCCGCGACGGCGACCGCGTGCTGACGGTCCGCACTCCGGGTATGGCCCCGTGGCAGCGCGGCGAGCCGATCTCTCTGGCCCCGCAACCGGGTTCGGTACACCTGTTCGACGCCGCCACCGGTGATCGGCTCCCCGACGCATGACCCGCCTGTACCGCACCGGGCTGGTGCTCCCGGCCGCCGAGCCGGGGCCGGAGAACCCGTTGCCACCGCTTCGGAAGCCCGAAGCGGTCGCCAAGGTGTCCAATGTGGACGAGCTGCCGCCGGACCTGGCGGAAGGCATCGGCTACGGCCGGCTGGACACCACGCTGCCCTGTCTGTTGCAGGATGGCTACACCCGCGAACGCACCGAACGCGAGCTTCCGGCGTTGGTGCTGGAGAACGACAGGCTCCGCGCCACGGTGCTGCCGTCGCTGGGCGGACGGCTGTATTCGCTCTTCCACAAGCCGTCCGGACGCGAGCTGCTGTACCACAATCCCGTGTTCCAGCCCGCGAACCTCGCTCTGCGGGACGCCTGGTTCGCCGGTGGCGTCGAATGGAACCTCGGGAGCACCGGGCACACCACGCTGACCTGCGAGCCGATGTTCGCCGCCGAGATCGAGGGCCCGGACGGCACGCCGGTGCTGCGGTTGTGGGAATGGGAACGCACCCGCGACCTGCCGTACCAGATCGACTTCTGGCTGCCCGCCGAGTCCGATCATCTGCTCGTGGCGGTGCGGATCCGGAACCCGCATCCCTACGACGTCCCGGTGTACTGGTGGTCGAACATCGCGGTGCCGCAGAACGAGGGCACCCGGGTGCTGGCTCCCGCGACGCAAGCGTGGCATTACGGCTATTCGGGGCGGCTCGATCTGGTCGACGTCCCGGGTGAATTGACTTACCCGGCTCGCGCCGAAGCCGCGGCGGACTACTTCTTCGAGGTGACCGGAAGGCCGTGGGTCGCGGCCGTCGAGAGCGACGGGACGGGGCTGGCCCAGCTGTCCACCGAGCGGTTGCGCGGGCGGAAGCTGTTCCTGTGGGGCGAATCCGACGGCGGCCGTCGCTGGCAGGAGTGGCTGGCTCCCGGCGCGGGCGGCTACCTGGAGATCCAAGCGGGCTTGGCCCGGACCCAGCTGGAACACCTGCGGTTGCCGCCGGGGGAGGGCTGGGACTGGCTGGAGGCCTATGGTCCGGTCACCGCGGATCCGGCGGCGGTGCACGGGAAAGACTGGACGGCGGCTCGCGAGGCCGTCGCCGCCGGGCTGCCGTCGGCGGACGTACTGGACGAGTACCACGACGCCTGGCGGAAGATCGCCGATGTCACCCCGGAATCGTTCCTGGCCACCGGTTCCGGCTGGGGCGCGCTGGAGAACCGGCGGGCGCCGATGTGCCTGCCCGGCACGCCGTTCCCGGACGATTCGCTCGGGCCGGACCAGGCGCCGTGGCTCGCGTTGCTCGACGGAACGCCGCCGGAAGGGGACCCGCTCGCCGTGCCCCCGCCGACACTGGTGAACCGGTACTGGGCGGATCTGATGGAGTACGCCCCGAAGAACTGGCTGACCTGGTATCACCGCGGCGTCGCGCACTGGGCGGCCGGACGGCACTCGGACGCCGTCCGCGCCTGGCGCGAGTCCGTCTCGGCGGCTGAGAACCCTTGGGCACTGCGGAATCTCGCGGTCGCCACGTCGGGACACGAGGCCGCTTGGCTGTACCGGCGAGCGATCGCCCTCGCGCCATCGCTGCGTCCTCTGGTGGTCGAGGCGATCGCGGCGCAACTCGTCGCAGGGCTTCCGGAAGAAGCGGCCGAGTTGCTGGACGGGCTCCCTCTGGAGGGGCGGATCGCCTTGCTGACGGCCCGCACTCGCCTGGCACAAGGGGACATCGCCGGGGCCAAGGCCGTGTACGACACCGGTTTCGAGGTCGCCAACATCAGGGAAGGGGAAACGTCTCTTTCGGACACTTGGGTGGCGGTTTCGGACGAACCGCTGCCGGCACGGTACGACTTCCGAATGAAGTGACCGGCCGGGCCACTCGACCGGCGTGCCGCGCGCGGCGGACAACCGCGATGCAGCATACTGCTCGAAACAGTGGCCAACAGCGCAACGTCATGCGCGATAGGCCGCAGCGAGCTAGGAGTGGCGCGGATGGCCCGGCACGAACGCCTGAGCACCCTGCTGGACCTGCTGGGGCAGCGGGAAAAGATCGACGTCGAGGACGTCGCCGAGGAGTTGAACGTCTCCGCGGCCACGATCCGGCGCGACCTCGACCACCTGGCGGAGCAGCAGTTGCTCACCCGCACCCGGGGCGGCGCGGTGGCCAACGATCTCGCCTACGATCTGCCGTTGCGGTACAAGACCGCGCGGCACGTGCCCGAGAAACAGCGGATCAGCGTCGCCGCGGCGTCGCTCGTGGCGCAGGGCATGGTGGTCGGCCTCAACGGCGGCACGACCACGGCCGGGGTCGCGCGATCGCTGGCCACACGGTCCGATCTCGCGGGCCTGCGTGATTCGCCGGGGCTGACGGTGGTCACCAACGCGCTGAACATCGCGCACGAACTTGCCGTGCGGCCGCATGTGAAGATCGTGGTCACCGGCGGTGTCGCACGCCCGCAGTCGTTCGAACTCAGTGGTCCGCTGGCCACGCGGGTACTCAGCGAACTGACGATCGACCTGCTGTTCCTCGGTGTCGACGCCTTCGACGCCGAGGCAGGCGCCTTCGCCCACCATGAGGGCGAAGCGAGTATCAACCGGCTGATGGTCGAGCGGGCGGAACGCGTCGTCGCGGTCGCCGACGGCTCGAAGCTGGGCCGACGCGCGTTCGCCAGGATCTGCGCGACGACGCAGGTGCACGCCCTCGTCACGGATTCCAACGCCGATCCGAAGATCCTGCGCGCTTTCGAGGCCGCGGGGGTCGAGGTCCAGGCCGTCTGACTTCTCGCTCACCCGTTGCCGCATAAGGATCTTCGCGCGACCCGACGAAAGTCGGCAGCACCGCTTCGGCGGATGACTTTGCGCGAACCGTGCGCTATACAGAGACCATATTGCGTATTCATGCGCGAAAGGTGTCTTGAATGAGCAGAGTTGCGCAATCCCTGAGTTGTTTGGCCGCAGTGGCTCTTCTCGGGCTTTCCCCGGTCGCCGCGCACGCCGATCCGGCCGCGGCACCGTCCGGCAAGCTGGGTGATCTGACCGGAATCTCCAGTGAAGGCCCGACGGTCACGTTGAATTCGGGAAGCGCCGCGGTGCGCGTCAGCTTCCCGGCCGAAGGAGCCGTCCGCGTCTGGCTGGCGCCGGACGGCACGTTCACCGATCCCGCCGGGAGCAAGATCGTGCTGCCGCGCGAGGGCGCCCCGGTCACGCCGAAGAAGACCGACAAGGGCGACTATTGGGCGGTTTCCACGGCCAAGGCGACGCTGCGGGCGTACAAGCACCCGATGCGGCTCGCGTTGTACGACGGCGCGGATCGCAAGCGGCTCTGGGAGGAGTCGGCGCCGCTGTCCTGGACCGACAAACAGACCACGCAAACCCTGGCGCGGACGGCGACCGAGCAGTTCGTCGGCGGTGGCGAGCAGAACGGCCGGTTCAGTCACCGTGGCCAGACGATCCGGATCTTCGCCGACTACAACTGGAACGACGGCGGAGCACCGAATTCGCAGCCGTTCTACGCCTCCACGGCGGGATACGGCGTGCTGCGCAACACCTTCGCGCAAGGCACGTACGCCTTCAACGAGCCGGTGCGCACCACCCACGACGAGCGCCGCTTCGACGCGACCTACGTGGTCGGCGACGGCCTCAAGGACGTCATCACCGGCTACACCGATCTGGTCGGAAAGCCTTTCCTGCCACCGCTCTACGGGCTCGAGACCGGTGACGCCGACTGCTACCTGCACAACGCCAACCGCGGCGAACGGCACACGCTGGACGCGGTGAAGGTCGCGGAGGGCTACACCGAGCACGGGATGCCCAACGGCTGGATGCTGGTCAACGACGGCTACGGCTGCGGGTACGAGAACCTCCAGCAGACGGGCGAAGGTCTGCGCAAGAACGGCATGCAACTCGGGCTGTGGACCGAGAACGGCGTCCCGAACCAGGCCGAAGAGGTCAAGGCGGGCGTGCGGGTCCGCAAACTCGACGTCGCGTGGGTCGGCCCCGGCTACCAGTTCGCGCTGGACGCCTGCGACACCGCGCACAAGGGCATCGAGGACAACAGTGACGCGCGCGGGTTCGTCTGGACCCCGGTCAGCTGGGCGGGCGCGCAGCGCTGCGGCGTGCTGTGGAGCGGCGACCAGGCCGGTTCCTACGACTACATCAAGTGGCAGATCCCGACCTACGCCGGCGCCACGACTTCGGGTATCGCGTACAACACCGGTGACATCGACGGCATCTTCGGCGGCAGCCCGCAGACCTACGTCCGCGACCTGCAATGGAAGTCGTTCCTGCCGGTTTCGATGACGATGGACGGCTGGGCGGCTTCGGACAAGCAGCCGTGGCGGTACGGCGAACCGTTCACCTCGATCAACCGCAAGTACCTGCTGCTCAAGGAGCGGCTGATGCCTTACACCTACAGCCATTCGGTGGAGGCGCACAAGACCGGCGTCGGGCAGGTCCGCCCGCTGGCGCTCGAGTACCCCGACGATCCGAACGTCTGGAGCGAGAAGGCGAAGTACGAGTTCCTGTCTGGCAAGGACTTCCTCGTCGCGCCGGTCTACGAGAACTCCACCGTCCGCAACGGCATCTACCTGCCCAAGGGCACCTGGGTCGACTACTGGAGCGGCAAGACCTACACCGGACCGACCACAGTGGACGGTTATGACGCGCCGCTCGACACGCTGCCGTTGTTCGTCCGCGCCGGGGCCGTGGTGCCGATGTGGGCCGAGGGCACGAAGTCGTGGCAGACCAGGGACAAGGGAGTGCTCGACCTCGACGTCTACCCGCAGGGCAAGGGGTCGTTCACGCTCACCGAGGACGACGGCGTGACCCGGGCGTACAAGAACGGTGACCAGGCGAAGCAGACCTTCACCGTGGACGCGCCGACGTCCGGCCTGGGCACGGTGACGGTCGGGATCGGTGCCAGTAGCGGCTCCTACGCAGGGAAGCCCGCGTCGCGGAACTACCAGTTGACCGTCCACACGGGAAGCAAGCCCGCGACCGTCCTCGCCGGGACGTCGATCCTGCGGCAGTACGGCAGCAAGGCAGAACTGGACGCGGCGCCGTCGGGCTGGTGGTTCGATCCGGCGACCGGTGGGGTCGCGCGGGTCAAGACAGGCAAGATCGGCGCCGGTGACCGGCAGGACGTCCGGCTGTTCGGCACGAGCGCGGTCGGCGGGATCTTCCCCGAGGACCGCGACGGTTCGGTCGCGCTGTCCGTCCCGGCGGTCGCCGGTCCCGGGCAGACCGCGACCGGCACCCTGAGCTTCACCAACGGCACGCCGCTGCCGGTCCGGGATGTGACATTCTCCTTGCCTGCCAACGGCTTCCGGGTCGAGGTGCCCGCCGGTCCCCGGTTGGTGATGCCCGGCAAGACCGTGCGGGTCCCGGTGAAGGTGACGCCGGACGCGGGGATCAAACCGGACGATTACCAGCTCACGGCGACCGCCTCGTACCAGGCGCGGCTGGGGGAGAACAGGGTGACCGACTCGGTGACGGTCACCGTCCCGCACGGTTCACTCTCCGCGGCTTACGGCAACGTCGGCGTCACCGACGCGGCTCACGTCGCGGTGGGGGACATCGACGGCGGGGGCAGCAGCTTCCGGGCCGAAGGTCTTGCCGAAGCCGGCCTCAAACCCGGTGCGGGCTTCACCGCCCTCGGTGCTCAGCTGACCTGGCCGACCGCCGGTGCGGGTGAGAAGGACAACGTCCTCGCGTCCGGCCAGACGATCGCGGTGCGCGGAACGGGCGCCAAGCTCGTGTTGGCGGGAACCGGCACGGGTACGGCGAAGGGCACGGTCGTCGTCCGCTACGCCGACGGCAGCACGAGCCAGGCCGAACTCGGCTTCCCCAATTGGTGTTGCGCCGATCCCGCCCAGTACGGCGCGACGACGGTGGCGACCGTGATGGGCAAGAACACCCGCGCCGGGGCGGCCTATCCGACCACGCCGTACCGGGTGTTCGCGAACTCCGTGCCGGTGACCGCGGGGAAGGAGGTCGTCGCGGTGACACTGCCTTCGAACACCGCGATGCACGTTTTCGCGGCGGGAATCGGCTGAATCGGTTGCGCGTGATGGCCCCTTCCCGTGGCTCAGCGAAGGAAAGGGGCCTTCACTGCCTTGGGGCCTTGAAGCGGCATTGCTAACCGTCCACAAAGGACGCCCTTTCGGGGGAATTGTCCGATTGGTTATCGTTTGACTCTATTTCCAAGTATGTGAAGGACCCCTTCATTGCGCTAGACGCAAGCAAGGGGGCCTTCACAGCCACGAAGCCACCTTTGCCGTACCTCTCAATAGAACCCGAATCGCTACTCACGACCCATGTGCACCGGGCAGAATCGACGGGGTGCGTACTGGAATCGTTCGTGGTCTCGCGGCGGCGGCGGCCGCCGTCCTCCTGCTGACCGGCTGCTCCGGCGGCCAGTCCCAGCAGACCCCCGCCAAACCCGTCTACGACCTGCCCGCACGCGAGGTCCGGCCGGACGAGACCGCCTTGCACTTGCCGGCGGCGCTCAACGGGGAGACCGAGTTCTCCCTCATCGGACTGGCCACCGGACTCCCCAGCCTCACCGGCAGCCACGCCGAATTCGAGGCGAAAGGACAGTTCGTCCGGCTCCGGCTGGTGGTGACCGGCAAAGGCGTGTCCGGAATCCTCTTCGACACCCGGCGCCAGCAGGTCGTCACCGAGTCCGGCGCCGTGATCGGGGTCGACAACCAGGCCATGACGATCAAACGGCAGCCCGACAAGGTCGAACTCGGCCGCGGTGTGCGGGTCGAGTTCGACCTCTACTTCGACCTCCCCAAGGAGTCGAAACCCTTGGTACTGCGGGCTTTCGGCGGTCCGACACTGACCGACATGAAGAACCTCACCGGTACCGACATCAAGCTGGGATGAAGCTAAAGAAAGGGCCCCGCCGCGGAAAGCGGCGGGGCCCTTTCGAAGGCGTCAGACGCCGAGGTCGCCACCGAGGTAGGCGGCCCGGACCTTCGGGTCGTCCAGCAGCTCGGAACCGCGAGCGCTCTTGACCACCACGCCGGTCTCCAGCACGTACGCGCGGTCGGAGAGCTTCAGCGCCTGCTGCGCGTTCTGCTCCACCAGCAGGACCGTGGTCCCGCGCTTGTTGATCTCGCGGATGATGTCGAAGATCTGCGCGATCAGCATCGGCGCCAGGCCCATGGACGGCTCGTCGAGCAGCAGCACCTTGGGCTTGGTCATCAGCGCGCGGCCGATGGCGATCATCTGCTGCTCGCCACCGGACATCGTGCCGCCGAACTGGGTCTTGCGTTCGTTCAGCCGCGGGAACAGCTCGTAGACCTCGTCGAGGTCGGCCTTCAGGTCGTCCTTGCGGGTGTAGGCACCCATGAGGAGGTTTTCCTGCACCGTCATCCCGGGGAACACACCCCGGCCTTCCGGTGACTGGCCGATCCCGAGTTCGACCCGCTTGTGGCCGGGGGTCTTCGAGATGTCCTTGCCGTCGAAGAGGATCCGGCCGCTGGTCAGCGGACGCAGGCCCGAGATCGTCTTCAGTGTCGTGGTCTTGCCCGCGCCATTGGCCCCGATGAGCGAAACGATCTCGCCCTCGTCGACCTCGATGCTCATTCCCTTGAGTGCGGCGATCTTCCCGTAGTGGACGTTGATGTCCTGAACCTCAAGAAGCATCTTCCGCCACCCCCAGGTAGGCCTCGATCACCTTTTGGTTGTTCTGCACCTCTTGGGGAAGCCCTTCTGCGATCTTCTGGCCGAAGTCGAGCACGGCGAGCCGGTCGCTGATGTGCATGACCAGGCTCATGTCGTGCTCGATGAGCAGCACGGTCCGGCCGTCGTCACGGATCTTGCGGATCAGCAGCTGCAGCGAGTTCTTCTCCGCCGGGTTCATACCGGCGGCTGGCTCGTCGAGCAGCAGCAGCTTCGGGTCGGTCGCGAGCGCACGCGCGATCTCCAGACGGCGCTGGTCGCCGTAGGAGAGGTTCTTCGCGGTGTTGTGCTCCACGCGCCCGATGCCGACGAAGTCGAGCAGTTCCCGAGCCAGCTCGCGTCCCCGCTTCTCTTCCTTGCGGTGCACGGGCAGGCCCAGCGTCGCCGAAATCGCGCCGGTCTTGTGGTGCGAGTCGGCACCGACCATCACGTTTTCGAGCGCCGACATGTTGTGGAACAGCCGGATGTTCTGGAACGTGCGGGCGATCCCGGTCTGGTTGATCTTGAACCGCTTCATCCCGTCGACCCGGCCGCCGTTGAAGCGCACCTGGCCTTCGGACGGCTGGTAGACACCGGTGACCACGTTGAACACGGTGGTCTTGCCCGCGCCGTTCGGCCCGATCAGGGCGAAGATCTCACCCTGGTTGATGGTGAGGTTGACTTCCTTCAGGGCCGTGACACCGCCGAAGCGCATCGTCACGTTGTCGAATTCGAGCAGCGCGCTCATTTCGTCACCTCCGCCGAAGCCTCGGAATCCGGACCCGCGACTTCGGCGCCCATGGCACCCATCCCGCCCGTTCCTTCATGTAGTTCCGCCTTGCGCTGCCGCGACGGCAGCAGACCCTCCGGCCGCAGCGCCATCATCAGCACGAGCACGAAACCGAAGATCAGGATGCGGTACTCGGACAGGAACCGGAACCGCTCCGGGAGCCAGGCCACCAGGAAGGCGCCGAGGATCACGCCGGGCAGGTTCCCCGCGCCACCGAGCACGACCGCCGCGAGGATGGTCGCCGACAGGATGAACGGGAAGTTGTTCGGCTCGATGAAGACGGCCTTGCTGGCGTAGACCGCACCGGCCATACCGCCGAGCATGGCGCCGATGGCGAACGCCAGCAGCTTGAACCTGAACGTCGGGACGCCCATCAGTTCGGCGGCGTCCTCGTCCTCGCGGATGGCCGCCCACGCCCGCCCGACCCGGCTTCGGTGCAGCCGCACCGAGAAGACGATCGCGACCACGATCGCCGCCAGGATCAGGTAGTAGTACGGCGCCGGGTCGAGCAGGAACTCGGTTCCGAAGATCGGCTCCGGGTGCGGCACGTTGGTGATACCGCGGGCGCCGCCGATGCTGTCGGTGTTGACCGCCGTGATCCGGACGATCTCACCGAAGCCGAGCGTCACGATCGCCAGGTAGTCGCCGCGGAGCCGGAGTGTCGGCGCGCCGAGGATCACCCCCGACATCGCCGCCAGGAAGATGCCGAGTACGAGGCATCCCCAGAAACTCCAGCCGTATTGGGTGCCCATCACGGCGAGGGTGTAGGCGCCGATCGCGAAGAACGCGACGAACCCGAGGTCCAGCATGCCCGCGTGGCCGACCACGATGTTCAGGCCGATCGCCAGCAGGATGTAGATCCCGACCGGGAAGATCAGGACGGTCGTCCAGTCCGAGTCCGGCGACATGACGGAGCCGATCGCCGGTGCGGGCAGGATCAGCGCGCCGATGATCAGGGCGAGGTAAACGCCATAACGCTGCCAATGCGGAGCGCGGGCCCACCAATCCCGCAGGCCGTCGACGGGGTGAAACCCGCCGGGCGCGGGCTTTCCGTTTTCTGTAGACACTTCTTCGTTGCCCTTCATGCGCGTGCCCGCTGTAGCGATTCACCGAGGATGCCGGTGGGTCGGAACATCAGGACCAGCACCAAAACCACGAAGGCGGTGACGTCCTTCCAAGCTGAACCGAAGAAGATGGAACTCCAGTTCTCCACCAGACCGAGCACGATGCCACCGAGTAGGGCACCGCGCAGGTTGCCGATACCGCCGAGCACGGCCGCGGTGAACGCCTTGATGCCGAGGAGGAAGCCGATGCGGTAATCGGTGTTCTCGTACTCCATGATGTACAGCGCCGCGGCGACACCGGCCATCGCGCCACCGAGCAGGAAGGTGAGACGCACGATCTTGTCGATGCTGACGCCCATCAGCACGGCGGCTTCGGGATCCTGTGCGGTGGCACGGATACCGCGGCCGATGCGGGTGCGGCTGACCAGCTGGTCGAGGACGACCATCATGATCACGGCACCGACGATGACGAACACGTGGTCCGTGCGCACGACGCCGTTGCCGATGTGGAACAGCGGGTCGTGCGGGATGAACCGCGGCGCGTTCTGTTGCACACGACCGGACTTGTCCGTGATCCATTCGATGATCTCGAGGCCGAACAGCTCCTGCAGGAACAGCGAGGCGCCGATGGCGGAGATCAGGGCGGCCAGGCGGGTCGCGCCCTTCTTGCGGAGTGGCCGGTACGCCACTTGCTCCAGCAATACCGCCGCACCGCCGGACACGGCGGCCGAGGCGATGATGATCAGCAGCAGCACGGCGATCATCCCGAACAAGCCGAGCGTGATCGGGGCGGTGCCGCCCGCGATGGTGATCAGGACGAACAGGGACGTGACCGTCCCGATCATGAAGATTTCGGAATGCGCGAAGTTGATGAGCCGGAGCACGCCGTAGACCATTGTGTAGCCGAGGGCGATGAGGGCGTAGATGCTTCCGGCGACCAGTCCGCCGATGGTGCTACCGAGGAACTGGGCTTGCAGATCTTGAAGCATGACGTGGATGCCTTACCTGACGGGGCGAGGATTTCTTTCGCCACATTTGCGCCGAAGCGGGGGTGCTGTGCACACACAGCGCCCCCGCTTCCGTTAGGTGTTCCTACCTGCTCCGTCAGCCGTTGAGCTTGGCTTCGGTCGAGGCGCCGAGGTTCTTGATGACGCCACCGGTGACCTGGTAGACGTAGATCGCGTTCGTCGACGGTTCGCCGTTCTCCTTGAACTTGATCTGCTTCGAGACACCCTTGAAGTCGATCGTCTTGAGGAACTCGTTGATCTTCTCCGAGGTGGTGTTGCCCGCCTTGACCGCGTTGATGATGGCGGTCGCGGCGTCGTAACCCTCGGTCGAGTAGATCGCGGGGTCGACGTTGTACGCGGCCTTGTACTTGGTGACGAACTCGTCGCCCGTACCGGCGTCCTTGATGTTGCAGGGGCAGCCGATGACGGCCTTCTCGGCGGCGGCGGTACCCGCGCCGCTGACGAGCTGGGCGTCGAGCGAACCGTCGCCGGTGGCGAAGGTGGCGGTCACACCGCCGTCACGCAGCTGCTTGAGCAGACGGCTGCCCTGGGCGTAGTAGCCACCGAAGAGGACGACGTCCGGGTTCGCGGCCTTGACCTTCTGCACGGTCGAGGAGTAGTCCGACGCGTCCTTGGCGAACTTGTCGCGCTCGGTCGGGACGTTCTTTTCCTTGAGGGTCTTGTCGAAGGCGTCCGCCAGGCCGACACTGTATTCCTGGTCGTCCGAGATGACGTAGGCCTTCTTCGGCGACTTCGCCGTGATGAGGAAGTTCGCGATGGCCGGGCCCTGGTCGTTGTCGTTCGCGACGACACGGTGCCAGTACTTCCAGCCGTTGGCCGCCAGGCCCGGGCCCGTCGCCGAGGGCGAGACGCTCGGGATCTTGTTCTGCTCCAGCTGCCCGCCGATGGCCTTCGACTCACCGGAGAAGGCCGGGCCGATCAGCGCGGTGATCTTGTCCTGGCCGACGGCGGTCGCGATCAGCGACGTCGCCTGCTCGGGCTTGCCCTGGCTGTCGTACTCCTTCATTTCCAGCTTGGTGGCCGGATTCGTCTTGTTGTACTCGTCGATAGCGAGCTTGGCGCCGTTGCGGGGCGGGATCACGATCCCGGAGCCCTCACCGGTGAGGTCGCCCATGAACCCGATCTTCAGCGTGCTGCTGTCACCGCTGCCGGACGAGCTGCTGCCGCCAGCGCAGCCTGCCAGCGCAAGCGACGCAGCCGCCGCGACGGCGAATACCCGTCCAAAACGCACTCCTGACACCGACTACCTCCCATGACCAACCAGCCGCCGGTAGGCGTTGCCCCCGACACAGGGGCTAGGTTAGGGCAGGAAGATATCCCCCTACGCCATCATCTGCACAGGCGCCCATCACTCTGTGTCCACATCGTGACGGTCGAAACCAGAACGAATTGCACGAAAAGGCGAATGTTGCCGATTGACAGGCCTTCGCTGGTCACGCTGGGGATTCACCGTTACCACGTCGATCATCCTCGTGGGTGAGGATCATGTTTCGGCCGCGTATCTTGCGCTTTTTCGCCACCTTCGGGGGCGTCCGTTCGCCGTAGCAATGCTGCCCCAAAGGGCGTCAAGCGTGCCCACTCTTCTCTTCCGCCTTGACAACCGATGGTTGTCGTCGAGGCCGGAACGGCTGTTGGATCAGCACCCTGACCTCGCGGTTGACTGTTCCCAGAGCGGGAAACACCGAGAAGACCTGGGAGAACTGACAATGAGTGTCGAACTGAGCGAAGCGATCGAGGGCGTGGCGGCGGGAGTCCCGTTCGTGGCACTGCCGCCGTCGGACAAGGAGCGCCCGGCGCCGCTGGTGCTCACCTGGCATCTGCTGGGCGCGCCGTTCAGCGAGGCGGCCATGGCGGCGGCGCTGCCGATGCGGGAACTGCACGCGTGGCGGGTGCACCTCGGGTTACCGCTGACCGGGAAACGCTTCCCCGAAGGCGGTTTCGAGGGCTTCTTCCGGCTCGCGAGCGAGGACAACGTGCTCAACGTCGTCGAACCTCTCATCAAGCAGGTCGAGGCGGAGTTCCCGGCGGCGGTGGCGGAGCTGCGCTCGCGGCTGTCCATTGAGGACGGTCCGATCGGACTGGTCGGCGGTTCGCAGGGCGGCGGGGTCGCGCTCCAGATGCTGACCCACACCGAGATCCCGGTGGCCGCGGCCGCGCTGGTGAACCCGGTGACCCAGCTGGCGCCGGTGATCGCCGCGAACGAGCGGGTCTACGACGTCACCTACCACTGGTCGGACCGGTCCCGCGCGGTCGCGAACGAGTACGACTACGTGCGGCGGGCGGCGGAACTGACCGCGCCGGTACTGCTCGTCATCGGCGGGGAGGACGACGTCTCCATCACCGAACCGGCCGCCGCGCTGCACAAGGAACTGGGGGAGGAGCGATCCGAACTCGTGACGATTCCGGGGATGGCGCACGAATTCGCCGAGGCGCCGGGGCTCGAACCCGCGCCTCAGACGGAACACGCGAAGCTGGTCGAAGCTGAGCTCACGCGCTGGTTCGCCCGGCATTTAGCTGTCTGAGGTCGTCGTCCGGGAGCCAGGACCGCTCGGGATCGTAGGAGCACCAACCTTCTTCGTGGCTGGTCCGGCCCGCGAGCGCCAGCAGGCGCCGCAGGGCCGGGCTTTCGCCGCGCCGCCACACCGCCGACCACGGGAACAGCGGTGACGGTTCGAAGGGCAGGACTCGCAGATTGAGATCGGCGGCGAGGTCCATGTCGGCGCCGGCGAGAGTGACCCGTTGTTTTCCGTAGCGGGTCTGTTCCAGAGTGTGCCGGAGGTCGTAGCTGACGCCGGAATCGTCGATCGGGACGTCGAATTCTTTGCATAGGCGTTGCAAATAAGAAAGCCATTCGACCGGGCCGCCCAATTGCGGGATCCAGATACCTTCGTTCCTGAGATCGGACAGCGCGAGCACGTCGTTGCCCGCCAGCGGGTGTTCCGGGGCGAGCAGGGCGACCAGTGGTTCGAGCCGGACGAGCCGGTGCTCGAGTTCGGCGGGCACTTCGCGGCCGAGATCCGCGACGCGGCCGAACGCGAGGTCGATCTCGCCGCGGACCAGCGGGTCGAGGGCGTTGGCCAGCCCGCGCCCGGCGACGCGTTCGACGGCGAGGGCGGGGTCGCGCTGGGCGATGCGCCGCAGCATGTACATAGGGGAGAGACGCGGGTCGATGATGTCGAGCCGGGGCGGGCGGTCTTGCAGGCCCATCGCGGCGACGGCGGCGTCCGCGGCGCGGATCAGCTCGCGCGCGTGCGGGAGGAAGCGGTCACCGTCGGGGGTCAATTCGACGAGGCGGTTGGTGCGCCGGAAGAGCTGGACCGACAGGGCGTCCTCGAGCTTCCGGATCCGCTTCGACAGTGCTTGTTGCGTCAGGAACAGGGATTCTGCCGCGCGACCGAAATGGCCGTGGTCGGCGGTCGCGACGAACGCCCGCACCTGAGCCGTGTCGAGATCCACGCTTCACCGCCTTCCTGCCCGGCCGAGACTTTCAGTGCACAGTTTGCCCTGAAAGTCCCATTCGGTTCACGCGCGGCGCGGTCCAGACGCCGTGAAGGCCTCCTTCCCTACCTTGAGAGTAGGGAAGGAGGCCTTCACGGACAGGCGAACCGAGGCTCAGGCGCCCGGCGGCCGTTCCCGCACCACGCAGGTCAGCCGCGCCGTGCAGGACCGGCGCCCCTGGTCGTCGGTCAGCACGATCTCCGCGGTGACGGTCCCGCGTCCGACGTGCACCGGGGTCGCGACGCCGGTCACCCGTCCGGAGCGGACCGCCCGGTGGTGGGTGCACGAGAGTTCGAGCCCCATCGTCGCCTTGTCGGTGCCGGCGTTGAGCGCGCAGACCATCGAGCCGAGCGCTTCGGCGACGACGGCGTTCGCTCCGCCGTGGAGGAGGCCGTAAGGCTGGAGATTGCCCTCTACCGGGATGCTGCCCACGACGCGTTCGGGACTGAATTCGCTGATCTCGAGCCCGAGCTTGTCGTTGAGCTGCTGGCCCGCGAAGGCCGGGTCGATCCCCGCGAAGGATTCGAGGGCTTGTTCGGTCACGCAGAGCTCCTTAAACGACACGACAGGTAGGACTGTCAGACCCTCACCCTAGACTCGCTCCCGTGAGCCCGAGTGAGAACACGACCATTGCCAACGCCACACCTGCCACCGCACAGGCCGAGCGGCCCAAACTGCTGCTGATCGACGGCCATTCGATGGCGTATCGCGCGTTCTTCGCGCTGCCCGCGGAGAACTTCAAGACGAAGACCGGGCAGACGACGAACGCGGTGTTCGGGTTCACCTCGATGCTCATCAACCTGCTGCGTGACGAAGCGCCGACCCACCTCGCGGTGGCGTTCGACCTCTCCCGCAAGACGTTCCGCTCGGAAACGTTCGCGGACTACAAGGCCAACCGCAGTGCCACCCCGGACGAGTTCAAGGGCCAGGTCGGGCTGGTCGAGGACGTGCTGAAGGTCCTCGGCATCCCGGCGCTGACCAAGGAGAACTACGAAGCCGACGACATCATCGCCACGCTCACGACACAGGCGACCGCCGAAGGTTTCGACGTCCTCATCTGTACGGGTGACCGTGACGCGCTCCAGCTGGTGACCGACCAGGTCACCGTGCTGTACCCGAAGCGCGGCGTATCCGAGATGACCCGGTTCACCCCGGAGGCGGTCGAGGAGAAGTACGGCCTCACCCCGGCGCAGTACCCGGACTTCGCCGCGTTGCGTGGCGACCCCTCGGACAACCTGCCCAGCATCCCGGGCGTCGGCGAGAAGACGGCCGCGAAGTGGATCAGGCAGTTCGGGTCCTTCAACGAGCTGATCGACCGGGTCGACGAGGTCAAGGGCAAGGTCGGCGACGCGCTGCGCGAGCACCTCGGCGCGGTGATGCTGAACCGCCAGCTCACCGAGCTGATCCGCGACGTCGAGCTGGAACTCGGCCCGACCGGTCTCGAGCTGCGTCCCTGGGACCGCGAGGCCGTGCACGCGCTGTTCGACGAGCTCGAGTTCCGCGTCCTGCGTGACCGTCTCTTCGCGACCTTGCAGAGCGCCGAGCCGGAGGCCGAAGAAGGCTTCGAGGTCAAGGGTGCGAAGCTCGCCCCGGGCGCGCTCCCGGCGTGGCTGTCAACGCACACCGGGCAGGACGCGCCGGTCGGCCTGGCGTTCCGCACCACCGGTGCCTCGGTCCGCTCCGACCTGAAGGCCATCAGCTTCGCGGCGTCGGATGGCGAAGGCGCGTACGTCGACGTCATCGCGATGGACGCCGAGGACGACAAGGCGCTCACCGCCTGGCTGGCGGACGAGAAGATCCAGAAGATCGGCCACGAACTCAAGGTCGCGCTGCACGCCGTCCGCGCGCGCGGCTGGACGTTCGCCGGGCTCGTCATGGACACCGCGCTCGCGGCGTACCTGGTCCGCCCTGGCCAGCGCACCTTCGAACTCGACGACCTCGCCCTGCGGTACCTGCACCGCGAGCTGCGTTCGGAGGCCGACACCGGTGACGGCCAGCTGTCGCTCCTCGACGGCGGCGGCGCCGAGGACATGGAGCAGAAGGAGATCCAGGCCGAGCTGGTCAAGGCCCGCGCGGTCGCCGAACTGGCGGGCGCGCTGACCAAGGAGCTGGAGGAACTCGGTGGCGCACAGCTGCTCGTCGAGCTGGAACTGCCGCTGTTGCAGGTGATCACCGGACTCGAAGCAGCGGGTATCGCGGTCGACATCGAGCATCTGACGGATCTGGAGTCGCACTACCTCGGCCGGGTCACCCAGGCCGCGGACGAGGCGTACGCGGTCATCGGCAAGCAGGTCAACCTCGGTTCGCCGAAGCAACTTCAGGTGATCCTGTTCGACGAGCTCGGCATGCCGAAGACCAAGCGCACCAAGACCGGCTACACCACCGACGCCGAGGCGTTGCAGAGCCTGTTCGAGAAGACCGAGCACCCGTTCCTCCAGCACCTGCTGGAGCACCGGGACGCGACCCGGCTGCGCACCACGGTCGAGGGCCTGATCAAGGCGGTCGCGGACGACGGCCGCATCCACACCACGCTGTTGCAGACGATCGCCGCCACCGGACGGCTCTCGTCGATCGACCCGAACCTCCAGAACATCCCGATCCGCACCGAGGAAGGCCGCCGCATCCGCGACGCGTTCATCGTCGGGGACGGCTACGCCGAGCTGATGACGGCGGACTACAGCCAGATCGAAATGCGGATCATGGCGCACCTCTCGCAGGACGAAGGGCTCATCCAGGCCTTCAACAGCGGCGAGGACCTGCACACGTTCGTGGCGTCGCGCGCGTTCTCACTGCCGCCGGAGGAGATCACGCCGGAACTGCGGTTCCGCGTCAAGGCGATGTCGTACGGCCTGGCGTACGGGCTTTCGGCGTACGGGCTTTCGCAGCAGCTGCGGATCTCGACCGAAGACGCCAAGGAACAGATGGAGGCGTACTTCTCCCGTTTCGGCGGCGTACGCGATTATCTCCATTCGGTCGTGGGTGACGCGGCGAAGGTCGGTTACACCGAAACGATCTTCGGCCGCCGCCGCTATCTGCCGGACCTCAACAGCGACAATCGCCAGCGTCGTGAAATGGCCGAGCGGATGGCGCTCAACGCTCCCATTCAGGGCAGCGCGGCCGACATCATCAAGGTCGCCATGCTCAATGTGCACCGCGCGCTGACCGAGGCGAAGTTGAAGAGCCGTGTGCTGCTGCAGGTTCACGACGAACTCGTCCTCGAGGTCGCCGACGGCGAGCGCGAGCAGCTGGAAGCCTTGGTGCGCCAGGGAATGGGCTCGGCCTACGAGCTTGCGGTGCCGCTGGAGGTCTCCGTCGGATACGGGCGGTCCTGGAACGACGCCGCGCACTGACACGGCCGACGGGTAGCACTGTCTCACTCAATCCCTCGTGGTGTCGCGAAAGCCACTTTCGGGACATCAGACGTCCCGAAAGTGGCTTTCGCGACATGCTCGGCCCCCGATCGCCACTCGCGACCATATTTCCGCCGTTTCCGAACAAAGCATTCCCGTTTCCGAAAGCGGTCACTTCGTGACTTGTTCACCTCGGTGATTTCCGGCCACCGATAGTGACATCGGGGGTAGGGTCTTCCGGGTGACTTCCGAGCGCAGACGCTGGCGGGTGCGGCTGCGCGATCACCGTGGGCGGATCCTGGGCGCCGGGACCATGCTCGACGGCGAACACCTCCTCACCTGCGCTCACGTGATCGAAGGCCACGACGACATCACGGTGGATTTCGTGGCGCTTCCCGGTGTGGAGCCCGGAATCGCCACGATCGTCACGCAGGCGGCGCCCATCGGCGACGACGGCGGGGACGTCGCGCTGCTCCGGTTGCGTGACCCCGAGGAACAGATCATCGGCGCCCCGCTCCATCGGACGGCTCTCGAAGACAATCAACGCGTACGCGCGTACGGATTCCCGCAGGGTTCTGACGGCATGTGGTCGTTGGCGACCGTCGTCGGCGACGGCGGGCACGGTCTCGAGCGCGTCCAGTTGCACCGGACTCCCGACGCCGAGCCGATCACCCACGGGTTCAGCGGGTCCGCGGTGATCGCCGACAAGACCGGGCACGTCGTCGGCATGGTCGCGACCCGGTACGCGACCGAGGCCGCCCGCGTCTCCTGGATGATCCCGGTCGAGACCATGCTCGGTTACCTGCCGGAACTGCGCCGTTGGGCCGAGGGCAGCCCGGCGATCGACCCCAGCTTCGTGCAGTACCCGGAACCGCCGGCGATCGACGTGCTGTTCGCCCGCGAATTCGCCCGCTGGCTCGGCGGGCACGGCCGGTCGGACGTCTGGGTGATCATCATGGGCGCGGACGATTCCGCCGTCGCGGGCTCGTTGCGCCGCGCGGTCGTCCTCGCCGACCGCGAACGCGGGGCGGGGCGGAGCGCGTCCGGGCCAACAGTGCCGCCGATGGGCAGTGTCGTCCTCGCCGTCGACGCGGTCGGCAAGACCGCGGACGAGGTCCGCCGCCGCATCTCCGAACGGCTCGACGTCGCCGCGGACTCACCCGCCGGATGGCACGGAAGCGGCCGGACCGTCGTCGTCTACGGGGTCGACGAGTCGGCTGAGCCCGACAAGCTCGTCGGCGAGGTGCTGGTGCCGCTGGCCCAGCGTGCGCACGAACTCGGGCTGCGGCTCGCGTTGGCCTTCCGCGAGGAGACCTCGCCGGGGGTGAGCGTGGTCCGGTCGAGCACCGACCTGCTACCCGCCGACGAGGACGACATCGAGGGCCGTCTCGCGCTGCTGGAGACCCGGCTGGCCGAACTCGCCCGGCTGGAGAAGGACAACCTGAGCGACGCGCCTCGCTTCACCGACGCCCCGGAAGCCCAGGCCAGGGTGCGGCGGCTCAAGGGGGCGTTGACGCAACTGCGGTCGGCGGAGCAGGACGGCGAACCCGAATGGGTGAAAAGACACCTGCCCGCCTGCGAACGGACCGTGGCCAGGGCCGCGGAACGTGCCCGCGACCTCCGCCGTCTCCTCGACGAGAACGTCGCCCGGCGCGCGGAACTCCGTGCCCGGCTCGACGCGTACGGGGAAATGGCGCGTAACAGCGGGCTCGTCGAGGACGTCGAACTCGATGCCGCCTACGCACCCGCCTGGCGGATGCTCTTCGAAGGACCGTGCGACCTCGTGGCCGCGGCGGCCGCCGTCGAGAGGTACGCGGACATCGTACGGAAACGGATCGACGGATGACGGCTTGCGGACGGGGCAGCTGCCCGGGGATGCTCGGCAAGACCGGCTTCTGCAAGGTCTGCGGGCTGCCGCCCGGAACGCCGGAAGAGCCCGTGCGGCGGGAAAAGCCGACCCTGGTGATCCCCGGCCCCGGTGAGGCGCCGACCAGGATCACCAGCACGGTGGTCACCCGCTCCCAGCAGATGGCGGGCCACGCGACCGCGGACGACCGTGTCCCGCTGCCGATCGTCGAACTCCCCGACGTCGCCGGCCGCCTGCTGACCGAGCCGCATGTCCCGGAGGAGGAGCGGTTCTGCGGCAAGCACGGCTGCACCGGCACCCCGGTCGGCCGCTCGATCGGCGGCGGGACCGCGCCCGCTGAAGGATTCTGCCCGGTCTGCCGGACGCCGTTCTCCTTCTCGCCCAAGCTCGCGGCGGGTGACGTGGTCGACGGCCGCTATCACGTCCTCGGCTGCGTCGCCCGCGGCGGACTCGGTTTCGTCTACCTGGCAACGGATTCCGGGCTCGGCGGGATGCACGTCGCGCTCAAGGGCCTGATCAACACGAACAACACCGCCGCCGTGCGGATCGCGGAGACCGAGAGCCAGGTACTCACCGCGCTGGAACATCCGAACATCGTCCGGATCCTCAACGTGGTCGACCACGATGGCTTCCGCTACATCGTCATGGAGTTCGTCGACGGCCTTTCCTTGCGGGAGGTCAAGAACCGCGGCCGGGCCGGGCTGGATTCCAGTGAGGGACGGCTGCTGGTCGAGCACGTCGTGGCGTACGGCCGGGAGATCCTGACCGCGCTCGACTACCTGCACGGCGAGGGCCTGCTGTACTGCGACATGAAGCCGGACAACGTGATCCACGGCGAGAAGCGGATCAAGCTCATCGATTTCGGTGCCATCCGGAAGATCTCCGACGACGAAAGCCCCGCCGTCGGAACCGAGCACTACCAGGTGACCCCACGAGAACGGGCGAAACACGGGCTCACCGTCCGGTCCGACATCCACACCGTCGGCGTGACGCTGCGAGAACTGTTCCAGGCCAGCGACGGCTGGTCGGTCACCCCCGACGCGCGCGGCGTCCGGTTCGGCATCGAATCGTTCATCGGCGTCCTCGACCGCGCGACCGCTCCGTTCGAACAGCGGTTCGCGACCGCGCGCGAGATGCTCGTCCAGCTCGACGGCGTGCTCGGTGAGATCCTTTCCTTGCGGGACAGGCAATCCCGGCCCGCCGGGTCGACGCTGTTCACGGAAGGGGCGGTACTGCTCGACGCGGGACTCGGTCAGGCGCCGCCGCTGGAGCACTGGACGCGGGGGACACCCGTCTCGCTCGGCGAACGGCCGACCGCCGCGGAGATCGCCGTCGGCCTGCCGCTGCCGCGTGAGGATCCGGAAGACCCCCAGGCGAACTTCCTCCGCGCCGTCCGCGCCCCCGACGCGGCGCGGCTGCTGAAGAAACTCGACAAGGTGCCCGGTTCGGTCGAGGTCGAGTTCCGCCGGTGCCGGGCGCGGCTGGAACTCGGGGCGACCATCGAAGGCGCGTTGGCGGTGGCGGAGGCCGAACGCCTGCTCGGCGAGCGCGCCGTCCACGACTGGCGAGTGGCGTGGCACCGGGGTCTGCTCGCGCTCGGCGCGGGCGACTTCGCCGCGGCCAAGGAGAAATTCGCCGCCGTGTACCGCGACATCCCCGGTGAGGAGCCGCCGAAACTCGCGTTGGGTCTCTGCGAGGAGCACCTCAACGGCGCGGCCGCCGCCGAGCGGTACTACGACGCCTTGTGGGTGAGGGACCGGTCCCAGGTCAGCGCGGCGTTCGGGCTCGCGCGGGTCCGGCTGCTGCGGGGCAACCGTGCCGCCGCCGTCGAGATCCTCGACCAGGTCCCGGAATTCTCACGCTACGACGAGGCCGCGCGGATCGCCGGGGTGCGGGTGCTGTCCGCGCCGATGCCGGGGACCGGCGACCTTCCGGCGTCGGCCGAACTCGATGACGCCGTCGTCCGGCTGTCCGCTTTGGACCTCGACGGCGACGCCCTCGACAGGCTGGTGACGGCCGTCCGCGAGACCGCGCTGGCGGCGGTGCTCACCGGGCAGGACGGGATCACCGACGGCGAGATCCTGCGATCCACCGTGACGGGTGCCCGCACGGTGCTGGACAAGTCGTACCGGCGGCTCGCCCATCACGCGCCGGCGCCCGAGCCGCACGACGTCCTGATCGATCTCGCCAACTCGGTGAGACCGGTGACCTTGGTGTGAAAGGGGAATGATGAGCGGGGAGCCGAGTCTGGGCCTCGAAGTGCACCAGAACAAGTTCCTGGCCGAGGGGGACCGGGCGATGACCGCGATCGTCCGTGTCGTCTCACGCGGCGGCGAAGCGAGCGTCTCCAGGGCGGCCGCCGAGGTCCTGATGATCGACTGCTCCAGTTCGATGCGCTTCCCCAGCACCAAGATCGGCGAGGCCCGGCGGGCCGCCGCGGCCGCCATCGACGTCCTGCCCGACGGCGTTCGCTTCGCCGTCATCCAGGGGACCGACCGGGCCACGATGCTCTACCCGGCCACGGACGGCCTGGTGACCGCTTCCGAACAGACCCGGGCGGAGGCGCGCGCCGTGGTCGAGCACCTCGCGGCGGTCGGCGGAACCGCGATGGGAGCCTGGCTCGCGAAGGCGCGTGATCTCTTCGAAGGTGTCCCCGACGCCGTCCGCCACGCGATCCTTCTCACCGACGGCCGTAACGATTCGCAGACCAGGGCCGACCTGATGCGCGTGCTGACCAGCTGCGAGGGCCGGTTCGTCTGCGACGCCAGGGGGATCGGCGACGGCTGGGAACCCGCCGAACTCACCCAGATCGGCCGGGTGCTGCGCGGGAACGTCGACTCCGTCGTCGAGGACGACAGGCTCGCCGAGGACTTCCGGCAGCTCGTCGAGAACGCGATGACGAAGGTGCTGCCCGAGGTCCGGCTGCGGGTCGGCACCATGCCGTTCAGCAGGCTGCGGTCGGTCAAGCAGGTGTTCCCGGACGAGTACGACCTCACCGACCGGTGCCAGGAGATCGCCGTCCGCGAGGTGGAACTCTCGCTCGGTTCGTTCGCGAGCGACGAGACACGGGACTATCAGCTGATCCTGGACCTCGATCCCGATCTCGAACCCAGCCACGGGCAGGACCGTCAGCTGGCGTGGACGGAACTCGTGCCCGTTCCCGGAGCCACGACGGAGGAGGACGCGCTGGCCATCGCGGGGCGGTGGACACATGATCCGATCCCGCCGACGCTGATTCACCCGATGGTCTCGAAGTACGCCGCGCAGGCCGATCTCGGCGAGGCGCTGACCGCCGGCGGCGACGCCTACGCGGCCGGTGACCGGGACGGGGCCGAACGGGAGTGGGGCCGGGCGGCCGCCTTGGCCACCGCCGCGGGTGACGAAGAGACGCTCAGCCGCCTCGCGGGAGTCGTGGAGATCGTCGACGCGGAGAAGGGCGTCGTGCGCCTGCGCCCGGACGCGACCCGCAGCCACGCGTTGCACGTCGTCATCCCCTCGAGGGTTTCGGAAATCGCTCACCGGCAGGAAGATCGGCCGATGCCCGAACCCGCCGACGCGCCGCCGGTCGCCTGCACCGTCTGTCCCGCGCTGTCTCCTGCCGGGGCGAACTTCTGCGTGGGCTGTGGAAGACCGTTCGGCGAGGCGGTTTCGTGACGGCGACCCGGGTGCGGCTGGTCCGGCTCCGCACCGCCCTGCTGGCGCTCACCCTCGCGGTCCTGGTGCTCTCGCTGTGGGCGTTCCACAGTGTCCAGATCACGGCGGAGACCGTCCGAGACCGGACGTCGCAGGCGGTGCTCGAAGTGACCGCCGCGCGGGCCGCGCTGGTGGC
This sequence comes from Amycolatopsis sp. cmx-11-12, assembly GCF_046269425.1. Taxonomy (NCBI): domain Bacteria; kingdom Bacillati; phylum Actinomycetota; class Actinomycetes; order Pseudonocardiales; family Pseudonocardiaceae; genus Amycolatopsis; species Amycolatopsis sp. cmx-11-12. The sequence continues at coordinate 52,987 of NZ_JADNQM010000033.1, forward strand.
CGCCGACGCCGCCGCGATCGCCAGTTTCGCCTCCGGCGAGGCGAAACTCGCCGGTCCGGGGCAGGAATACTCGAATCAGCTCTCACTGGCGAGCCAGAGCCTCGCGCGCATCGCGGAGTTCAACCAGGCGGGCGAATACGGCGGCAACGCGTTGCAGGTGGTGGAAAGCCAGGTCGCGGCCTACTCGGGCTCCATCGGGCAGGCCGACGTGCACTTCCGCCAGCCGGACGCCCCCGTACTCGGCGCGGTCGACCTCTGGCACGCCTCGCGGCTGCTGCACGCACCCGGCGGTGTCCTGGATGAGCTGGAATCGTTGCAGGGCGAGCAACGTGAGGCGCTGAACCGGCAGTTGTCGTCCACCGGGGTGAGCCTCGTGACGCTCCCGCTGTGGCTCCTGCCCGTCCTCGCCCTCCTGGTGCTGCTGGTCCTCACCCAGCTGTATCTGAAGAAACGCTTCCGCCGCGTGGCGAACGTCCCGCTGCTCGCGGCGACCGTGCTGGTCGCCGCCATCGGGGTGGCCTTGGTGTTCACCCTGATCAGCCGCGACCGGCTGGACTCGGTCGGGGAGCGGCTCGACGGCGTCGCCGCCGCCAGGGGTGCGCAGATCCAGGCGGCCGACGACGCGGGCCAGCGAAAGCTCGCCGACCTGCTGGCCGAGTACTGCGACGAGGAGCAGGGATGCGGTGTGACCGCCGACGAATTCCGGGCGAAGACACGACAGACGACCACGGTGGCGACCGACAACACCCGGGTGGCCACGGCGGGGGCGAAGGCCGTGGCGGCCGACGCCATCGGCGCGGCCGAATCCGGCGGCAGGGAGTTCCTGATCCCGGCGGGCACCCTGCTCGCGGGCGGACTCATCCTGCTCGGACTGCACGCCCGCATCGAGGAATACCGGTACCGCCCGTGAAACGGTTGCTGGCCTTGGTGATGGCGCTGTCGCTGGTCGCGGGAGGCTGCTCGGCGCCGGCTGACGGCGGGACGGTCGTCTTGCTCGGGCCGTGGACCGGAGACGAGGCGAACGCCTTCCGGCAGGTGCTAGACGCCTTCACGGCCGACACCGGGATCAAACACCTCTATCAGGGCACCCGTGCCGTCGACCAGGTGCTCGCCTCGGACGTCCAGCGCGGCACGCCACCGGACGTGGCCGTCCTGCCCAACGCCGGGGTGCTGGCGAAGTACCAGAAGTCGGGCGACCTGCTGCCGCTCGACGACGATCTCTCCGCCGCCGTCACACGGTCCTTCAGCCCGCAATGGGTCGCCCTGCAGAAGATCGGCACCCAGAAGCTGTACGCGGTCGCGGTGAAGGCCGAGCTCAAAAGCGTGATCTGGTACAACCCGGCCCGGCTGACCGGGATCCACCCGACGACGTTCGAGGGTCTCCGCACGTACTCCGCCGGGCTGACGGCCGCGGGCGGCACCCCGTGGTGTGTCGGCATGGGCGCCCCACCCACCTCTGGCTGGCCGGGAACGGACTGGATCGAGGACATCCTGCTGCACTCGGCGGGGCCCGAGAAGTACTGGCAATGGGCGTCCGGCAGTCTGAAGTGGACGTCGCCGGAAGTCAAACAGGCCTGGCTGGACTGGGGTTCCTTGCTCGAGCCCGCCGCAATCCGCGGCGGCACCGCGGCTGCGCTGCTGACCGACTTCGGCGACGCGGGCAAACCGATGTTCACCGACCCGCCGGGCTGTGTGCTCGAACACCAGCCGTCGTTCATCATGAGCCGCTACCAGAATTTCAAGCGGGCCGACGGTACGACACCGAGGCCTGGCACCGATTTCGACTTCCTCACGTTTCCCGGTCGCGACGTCTCCGAAGTCGCCGCCGACCTCGCCGGCATGTTCCAGGACACCCCGCAGGCGCGGAAACTGATCCAGTACCTCGCCTCGGAAAAGGCGCAGCGGATCTGGCCGTCGATCCCGCGTGCGAGCGCGTTCTCCGCCAACCGGGAACTCGGTCTCGACGTCTACACCGACCAGGTGAGCAGGAAGGTCGCGGACACGATCACTTCGGCACAGGCCCTGTGTTTCGACGCCTCCGACCTGATGCCCGCGACGATGACCGGCGCGTTCCACCGCGCCGTCCTGGAGTACCTGGCCAACCGGGACCGGCTGAACATCCTGTTGAAGCAGCTCGACGACGTCCAGAAGAGCATCCAGCCCGGCGAGTGGTTGAAGATCCAATGTGGACAGTGAAGGAGCACCGGTGAACGATCTGGCACGGTTCCCGCTCGAAGGCGGCGGTTCGGTGGTCGTCGAGATCGACCCCGTCTCCGGCACGTCCCGGGTCTCCCGGCGCGACGACCTGGTCGAGGACGTCAAGGGGTCCTTCGAGGCGGCGCTGGCGAACGTCAAGGACGCGGCAGCGGCGGCGCTGGACACCTTCCGGTCGATGGCCAACGGACCGGACGAGGTCGAGCTCAAGTTCGGCGTCAAGCTGACCGCGCAGGCGGGCGCGGTGATCGCGAAAACGGGGCTGGAGGGGAACTTCGAGGTCAAGCTGAAGTGGGTCCGGGCCACGGAGAGCCTCTAGCGGCCGAGGCCTCGGATCAGGACCATCACCGATTCCAGGACGTCGGCCCGGGTCCGTTTCGGCTGGAACACCTGCCAGTCCAGGGCGACGACCAGCATCGTGCCGAACAACCCGGCCGCGGCCGTCGGGATCTGGACGCCGGCGGGCAGCCGCCCGGCGGCGTCCAGCCGGTGGAGTTGTTCGCGCACGATCGAAATGATCTCCTCTCGCAGCAAGGTCAGCGTCTCGTGCCACGTGCCGGGCGTGCGCCACATCTCGCTCACCAGGATCTGTGAGAAACCGGGGTATTCGGCGATGAACTCCAGCGCACCGTCCACTTGCGACTCGATGACGTTCATCGGGTCGCCGTCGCCGGTGGCCGCGCGCAGCCGGTCCGCGAGCACGCCGACGCCGTAGCGCAGGAGTGCGTCGACAAGACCGTCTTTGCTGCCGAAGTTGTAGTAGACGGTGCCCTTCGCGACCTTCGCCTCGGCCGCGATGTCGTCCACCGTCAGCCCGACGAGGCCGCGGCTGGCGGACAGCCGCAGCGTCGCCTCGAACAGCTTCTGCTTCGTCGCCTCACCCCTGGTGGTCACAACGCCAGCTCGGGTTTCAGCGCCGAAACCGTCCAGGTGCGCCGTTTCCGCGCGGCCAGTGTCGAAACCAGGATCGCGCCGACGAGGTACGCGACCAGGACGCCGATGTCACCGAGGATCTCCATCGACGCGCCACTGTAGAGCAGGTGCCGGAACCCGTCGATCGCGTAACCCATCGGCAGCACGATGTGCAGCGGATAGAGCGCGTCCGGGATGGTCTGCCACGGGAACGTGCCGCCCGCGCTGACCAGTTGCAGCACCAGCAGCACCAATCCGAGGAACTTCCCGACGGCGCCGAAGAAGGCGTTGAGCGCGTGTACCACGGCGGTGAAGGTGAGCGACACCAGCACGGCGAACCCGATCGCGCCGAGCGGATGCGCGACGTCGATGCCGACCAGCCAGGTCACCGCGCCGAACAGCACGATCACCTGCGCGATCCCCAGCAGGGCCGAGGAGAGCCAGCCGCCGAGCGCGACCTTGAACGGCGACGCACCGGCGGTCAGCGCGCGGGTCGAGAGCGGGCGCAGCAACAGGAACAGCACGAACGCGCCGATCCAGGTGGCGAGGGAGATGAAGAACGGGGCGAGGCCCGCGCCGTAGGTCCCGGCCGAGGCGACGCCGGAGGAGTTGACCGCGACCGGGTCGGCGATGGTGTTGGCGGTGGCCGCACGGGTGGGGTCGTCGGGGTTCGGGATCTCCTTGAGCCCGGCGGCGAGCCCGTCACGCAGCTTCACCGCGCCGTCGGCGAGCTGGTTCGTGCCGGTGACAGCGGACTTCTCGCCGTCGTTCAGCTTCGCAGCGCCGTCACGGATCTGGTTCGACGCGTCGGCCGCCTGCGCGATCCCGCTGGTGAGCTGCGGTGTCGCCGAGGCGAGCTGGTGCGCGCCGTCGGACACCTGGCGCGCGCCGGACGCGAGCTGGGTGACCTGGCTGTTCGCGCTCTGGATCTTCGTGTTCGCCTGGTCAACGGGCGAGCGGAGGGTGTCGAGGCGGCTCAGGATCTCCTGGACCGTCGTCTCCGGGACCTCGGCGTTTCGCAGGTCCTGCGCGAGCTGGGTGCGGTAGCTGTCGAGCTTGGACTGGATGTCCCCGGACGCCGTCGCCGCGAGCGAGGCCGCGTCGGCGACCTTCTGGTTCCCGTCGGCGACCTGACCGGCGCCGTCGGCGAGTTTCTGCGTCTGGGCCGGTAACTGGGCGGTACTGGATTTCAGGGTGCCGAGCCCGGTCGCCAGCTGGGAGCTGCCGGAGGCGAGCTGGGACGCGCCGTCAGCCAGTTGCTGCTGACCGGATTTGAGCTTGCCGGCGCCGTCGGCGAGCTGCGAAGCGCCCGTCGACGCCTCCTGGATCTTGCCGAAGATCGTGGAGAAGCCGACCAGGAACTTGTCGGCTGCCTCGCTGCCGACCTTCTCCGCGATCGTCTTGCGAACCTGCTCGGCCACCTGTTTCGCGATGGTGCCGGACAGATAGTTGTTGGCGTCGTTGGTGGTCAGCGTGATCGTCGCCTGCTGCGGCTGGAAGTTCCCCGACGACAGCAGCGCCGTGGAGAAATCGCGGGGGATGCCGATGGCGAACGAGTAGGTGTCGTCGCGGACGCCCTTCGCGGCTTCCTCGGGGGAGACCTCGTGCCACTGGAACGTGCCGGACTTGACCAGCTCGTCGGTCACTTCGCGGCCGACGTTGCGCTCCACACCAGCGGAGTCCTTCGAACCGGCGTCCGACGTGAAGACGGCGGCGGGGAGCTTGTCCAGGCGCGAGTACGGGTCGTAGTTCGCGTAGAGGTAGAAGGACGCGTACAGCAGCGGCACCAGGACGAGCGCGACCATGGCGAGCTTCGGCAGGGTGCCGCTGCTCAGCCGCCGCAGTTCGTTGCCGGCGATCCGGACGGGGTTCATTCCTGGTCTCCTGAAGTCTTCTCGGTGTCGTCCGCCACGGTCGCTTCCAGCGTCGTCTCCGCCGGAGTTCCGACGGGCGCGCAGCGCACGGGATCGGGCTGCTCGAGAACGCCGCACAGGGCGGGCTGCTCCGGCAGGGCCGAAACCGGGGTGGTGGCTGTCAGCACGATGACGGCGAGGCCACGCTCGGCGTGCTCGCGGGCGAGCCGTGCCCAGCTGTCGACGTCGCTGGTGTGCCTGTCCGGGGTGTCGAGGACGAGGACGCCGACGTCCTTGCGGGCCGCGGCGAGCTCGGTGAGCAGCCGGGTGCGGGTCGCCGCCACGATGTTCTCGAAGCGGGTGGTGGCGTAGGCGGCGGCGTCGTGCTCGGCCAGCCAGCTCGCGACGGCGGCCTTGTTCGCCGGGCGCTTCGCCAGTTCGAGTTCCTCCCCGACGACGACCTGCAGCGACAACGCGCCGTCAGGCTCGCTCACGCCGGGGGAGTCGACGATCGCCACGACCTTCTGCGGGTCGCCACCCTCGACGGTCACCGTCCCGGTGGCGGGCTTCAGTCTGCCTGCCAGCGCCAGCCCGAAGGCCGTGACGCCGACTCCCGGCTCGCCGTGCACGATCGCCAGCTCACCGCCCGAAACGGTGAGCGAGGTTGGCGACAGCAACGTGCCGTGGGGTCCGGTCACGGACACCCTGTCGGCTTGAACCCGCACGAAGAACTCCCAGGTCGGTGACTCGCGGAACTTTTGAACTGACTGGTCAGTTCAAAAGTTAGCCCTGACCTGGGAGGTGCACAACCGTGCGGGGCCCACGTCACACGCAAGGGTGACGAAACCGCCACAAACCGGACTCTCTAACGCAGGGCCGAGGCCGGATGGACCTCCCAGGACGTCCACAGTGGACGATAACCCTGCCGGTGCCAGAACACCGAAGAGAGCGGGTTGGTCGGGTTGTAGTAGAGATACGTGCCGTCCGCGCCGTCGGCGTCGAACTCCTTGTGCACCACGGACATCAGTGTGCGCCCGAGGCCGCTTCCACGCAGGCCGGGGACGGTGACGACGTTGTTGACGTAGCCCCAGCGGCCGTGGGGGAGGAGTTCGGCCTCGGCCGACCCCGGCGTCGACGCGATCCAGGCGGCGTGCGCGAACGCGGCGATCTCGCCATGCCGCTCCGCCAGCCACAGCAGCGGGGCGTCCTTGTCGAGGGCGCGTTCCAGCCCGGGGGCGAGCAGGGCGCCGGCGTTGGAGCGGTACCGGGTGGCGACCTGGCCGATGTAGTCGTGTGTCGACACGGCCATCGCGAGGACGTCCTCGAAGTCCTCGGGCCGTGCCCGGCGGACGGCCACGCCGTCGTCGGTGGGTTCCTCGCGATGACTGCCGGTGCGCACGGCGAGCGCCGACATCGGCACCAGGCCGTGGTCGAGGAAGGCGCGGATCGCCTCGGCGTCCCGGCTCGGCCAGTTGACCACGCAGGACGAATCCTCACCGGGGGATTCGGCGTCCATCCACGTCTGCCACGCGCGCAGCAGCAGGTCCATGCCCTCGGTGCCGGTGTTCCCGATGAACGGGAACAACTGGCGGACGTCGGCGGCGGACCACAGCAGCGGGACGTCGTCCGGGCCGTGCAACTGGCGCTGCACCACGCCGGTGACCTGGACCCCCGAGGAGGTGGCGGCGTCCACGCGTTCGCCTGCCACCGGCGGCGGGGCGGCTTCGGGCAGGAGCCGGTCGATCGCCGCGAACCGCGTCCGGTGCGCGTCGAACAACGTCTTCTCGATATCCATCCCGTCCCCAGGGTCGACCGCGCCGATCACCGCTACCGCAGGGCCGTGGCCGGGCTCACCGCCCAAGTCGTCCACAGAGGACGGTAACCCTGCCGGTGCCAGAACACCGGGGAAAGCGGATTGGTCGGATTGTACGAGACGAAGGTACCGCGCAGCGACGGCGAGAACAGTTCGTCGTGCGCGACGGCGGTCAGCGCGCGCCCGATACCGCGGCCCCGCGCGGCGGCGGTGACCGCGAGCGTGCCGAGGTAGCCCCACTCGCCGGGCGGCAGCCGTCCGGCGAGCGCGTCACCGGAGATCGGCGAGCGTTTTCCGCCGGTCACCATCCCCACCGTGACGCCTTCTTCTTCGGCGATCCAGACGCGGCCGCCGAATTGCAGCCCGCGGCGGACCTCTTCGGCGAGCAGTGCCTTGGCCCCGGGCCGGACGACGCCGTGGCCGACGAACGAGGTGTAGCGGAGTTCTTCGAACCGGAGGTCGGTGATCTCCTCCAGATCGCCGGGTGTCGATTCCCGGACGGTCACGCCCGGCACGGTGTGCGCCGCACCCTTGGCCGGCGCGCGGACGGCCAGCGCCAGTTGTGGTGCGAGCCCGTGGTCGAGCAGGGCACGCGCGACCACGACGTCGCGGCTGGGCCAGGCGACCGTGCACGACGAATCGGGTTCGGGGTCGGCGAGCGCGATCCGCTCGCGCCAGGCGGAGAGCAGCGCGCTCATCCCCGCTCCGGCGTCGAGGGGGAGGATCGCGGAGAGGATCTGGAGGTGCGCCGGGCTCCAGAGTCGCTGCCACGAACCCGACGCGAACCGCACGTGCGCGATCGTCCCGGCGGCGCCGCCCGCCTCGACGGGCTCGCCGGGCGGGAGCGGTGGTGGCGGCGGGAGCAGCGGGTCGAGCGCGGCGAACCGTGCGCGCTGCTGCCCCGCCGTCGAGGTCATCCCCGCTGGGTGCAGAAGATCGCGGTGCCGGGGAAGAGCTTGCCGCGCAACGGGCTCCATTGCCCCCAGGTGCGGGAGTGGCCTTCCGGCCAGGCGGGCTCGATGACGTCCGTCAGTGTGAAACCGGCGTCGGCGAGCGCGCGGACGTAGTCGCCGATGGTGCGGTGGTACTCGACGTAGGTCGCGACGCCCTCTTCGTCGACCTCGACGTAGGGCGTGCGGTCGAAATACGGCTGGGTGACGGTGAGGCCCTGCGGCCCGGGGTCGTCGGGGAAGATCCACCGCATCGGGTGGGTCACCGAGAACACCCAGCGGGAACCCGGCCGGAGTACCCGGTGCACTTCGGCGAACACGACGTCCACCGAAGCCACGAACGGGACCGCGCCGAAGGCCGAGCACGCCGCGTCGAAGCTCGCGTCGGCGAACGGGAGCGACTCCGCCGTCGCCTGCACGAGCGGGACGGCGGCACCGGTCCGCTCGTTGCCCTCCCTCGCGTGCCGCAGCATTCCCGCGGACAGATCGGTCGCCACCGCGTCGGCGCCTTGCTCGGCGAGCCAGCGCGAGCACGCCGCCTGCCCGCAGCCGACCTCCAGGATCCGCTTGCCGCCGACCTCGCCCAGAAGTGCGACGTCGGCCTCGCGGACGCCCTCCGGGCACCAGACGAAGTCGGCGTCGCCGAGGAAGCCGCCGTGGGTCGCTTGGTAGTCGTCGGCGTCGGCGTCCCACCACGCCAGGTTCGCGGCCGTCGCCTCGGGCGCCGAGACCACCCGGTAGGCGACCCCCGCGGTGCCGAGCCGCTCCTCGGCCTGCGCGTGCCTTTCGGCCGCCGTTTGCTGCTCGGTGGGGGACTGCTGGCTCAAACCGATATCCTTTCCCCAGGTCAGGGCTTCGCGGGACAGTTTATCCGCCCGCCGTGATCGTGGGGGCGACCCTGATTGTGCCGTGTACAGGGGGCCGCGTAGGATATCTGTTAGCGCAGTGGGTTCGCGCTGCTCTTTCCCCCGGTTCGCTCAGCGTCCGGGTCAGGGGGTCGCGCACCGGATGCGGTGATGCTCGCGGTCGTTCCCTGTGGACGTTTGCTTATGTGGTCGCCGCATGCCGGAAGAGCCCATGGTGCCCTAACCGCAAACCCACTACTTCCCATCCACCGGAGCAACCCGCCTAATGACGACCGACACCGCCACCGCCCCGACCGCCCCCACTGGGGCCCCGCAGGTCGCTATCAACGACATCGGGTCGGAGGAAGATTTCCTCGCAGCGATCGACAAGACGATCAAGTACTTCAACGATGGCGACATCGTCGAAGGAACCATCGTCAAGGTTGATCGTGATGAGGTCCTGCTCGACATCGGCTACAAGACCGAGGGTGTCATCCCCTCGCGCGAGCTATCCATCAAGCACGATGTCGACCCGGCTGAGGTTGTCACCGTCGGCGATGAGGTCGAAGCCCTGGTTCTCCAGAAGGAGGACAAGGAAGGCCGTCTGATCCTGTCCAAGAAGCGTGCGCAGTACGAGCGCGCCTGGGGCACGATCGAGGAGCTCAAGGAGAAGGACGAGCCCGTCAAGGGCACCGTCATCGAGGTCGTCAAGGGCGGCCTCATCCTGGACATCGGCCTGCGCGGCTTCCTGCCCGCGTCGCTGGTCGAGATGCGCCGTGTGCGCGACCTGCAGCCGTACGTCGGCCGCGAGCTCGAGGCGAAGATCATCGAGCTGGACAAGAACCGCAACAACGTGGTCCTGTCCCGCCGTGCCTACCTCGAGCAGACCCAGTCCGAGGTGCGCAGCGAGTTCCTCAACGCGCTCGCCAAGGGCCAGGTCCGCAAGGGCGTCGTGTCGTCCATCGTCAACTTCGGTGCCTTCGTGGACCTGGGTGGCGTCGACGGCCTGGTGCACGTCTCCGAGCTGTCCTGGAAGCACATCGACCACCCGTCCGAGGTCGTCGAGGTCGGCCAGGAGGTCACGGTCGAGGTTCTGGACGTCGACATGGACCGCGAGCGCGTCTCGCTGTCGCTGAAGGCGACCCAGGAAGACCCGTGGCGTCAGTTCGCCCGCACCCACGCGATCGGCCAGATCGTGCCGGGCAAGGTCACCAAGCTCGTTCCGTTCGGTGCGTTCGTGCGCGTCGAAGAGGGCATCGAGGGCCTGGTGCACATCTCCGAGCTGGCCGAGCGCCACGTGGAGATCCCGGAGCAGGTCGTCCAGGTCAACGGCGACGTGATGGTCAAGGTCATCGACATCGACCTCGAGCGTCGTCGCATCTCGCTGTCGCTGAAGCAGGCGAACGAGGGCGTCACGCCGGAGACCGAGTTCGACCCCACTCAGTACGGCATGGCCGCCGAGTACGACACCGAGGGCAACTACATCTACCCCGAAGGTTTCGACCCGGACACCCAGGAGTGGCAGGAAGGCTTCGACAAGCAGCGTGAGGAGTGGGAGCGTCAGTACGCCGAGGCTCACACCCGCTACGAGGCTCACATGAAGCAGGTCGTCAAGGCCGCCGAGGCCGACGCCGAGGCAGCTGCCGACGCCGCGACCGGTGTCACCAGCAGCAGCAGCAGCAGCGACTCGGGCGAGCAGAGCTACACCTCCGCTCCGGCCGAGGCCAAGAGCGGTGGCACGCTCGCCAGCGACGAGCAGCTCGCGGCTCTCCGCGAGAAGCTCTCGGGCGGCGCTGCCTGATCCAGGCACTCAGCCAGTAGCTGACAGACAGCGGCCCCGGTCCTCCACGGACCGGGGCCGCTGTCTTGTGCCGGGATGGTCGTTTCGCCGGACTCGCGTGATCCGCCTCTGAGCACGCGTGTGCGGGGTTTGCGACTACCGCAAGTAGGTGACTAGTTGCGGTTCAGGAAGTGGCGGGCCGGACGGCCGGCACCCAGATGCGTTCGAGGGCCGCGGCGCGCGCCTTGCGGCGAAGTCCGGCGAAGCTGTGCCTGGCGGGGACCAGGAGCGCGCTCAGCCACGTGCGCCGATATTCGGCGAGGGCCTCGGCCACGGGACGATGGAGGACACAGTGCACCAGCCCCGGCGTACCGAGCCGGTGCCTTCCCGCGTGCTTGCCGTCTGCCATCGTTCCTCCGTGTGGGCTACCTTCGCCGCGCACGGTACGCAATCAAGCTCCCAAATCCGCGTAACCGCCCGGCGTGTCACTCGAAATGGTTGAGTCACGCGTCACGATGATCTTGCCTTTTGCACCCTTCTGTGCCGGATGTGCCACCTCGGTGACCCTGCGCGGTCACCGCTGGTCGCGCCACTAGGCCGTGTCTCTCAAAGCGCGCTTTCGGATTTCCGCAGCCGGGCCGCGGCATCAGCGGCCCGCCTCCGCAAACCCGAGGCCTCCGGCCGAAAAGAAACGCGCGCGTACCCTCTCCCAACCTGCCAACTTCAGTTTGGGAGACACGCCCTAGGCTGATCGACATGCTGCGTGTGGGCCTGACCGGCGGGATCGGCGCCGGAAAATCGACGGTGGCGAACCGGCTTTCCGAGCACGGCGCCGTCCTCATCGACTCCGACAAGATCGCCAGGGAGGTCGTCGAACCGGGAACACCCGGTCTCGCCGAGCTCGTCGAGGCGTTCGGGGACGACATCCTCGCGTCCGACGGTTCGCTCGATCGCGCCACGCTCGCCGCCAAGGCGTTCGCCGGCGAGGAGTCCCGCAAGCGGTTGAACTCGATCGTCCACCCGAGGGTCGGCGCCCGGACGGCCGAGCTGATGGCCGAAGCGGCGCCGGACGCGATCATCGTCCACGACATCCCGCTGCTGGTCGAAGGCGGTCTCGCGCCGATGTACCACCTCGTCGTCATGGTCGACGCGCCGGAAGAGACCCGGGTCCGCCGTCTGGTCGACGCGCGGGGGATGTCCGAGGCCGACGCGCGCGCCAGGATCAAGGCGCAGGCCACGACCGATCAGCGCCGGGCGGTGGCCGACGTCTGGTTCGACAACAGCGGCGCTCCCGACATCGTGCTCGCCGACGTCGACGCGTTGTGGGCGGACAGGCTGACCCCGTTCGAGGCGAACGTGCGGCTGCGCAAGCCGCGAGCGCCCATGTCGCCGAAGATCGCGCGGTACGACCAGACGTGGCCCGTGCAGGCCGAGCGGGCGCTCGCGCGGATCCGCATGGTGGTGGGGGACAACGCCGTGCGGGTCGATCACATCGGTTCGACGTCCGTGCCAGGGCTGCCCGCCAAGGACATTCTCGACCTCCAGCTGACGGTGTCCACTTTGGACAAGGCCGACGAGCTGTCCGACGTGCTCTCCGACGCCGGGTTCCCGCGTGCGGAAGGCGAATGGTTCGACGACGCGCATGGCGAAGACGGCACCTGGCCGAAGCGGTTCCACTTCGGCGGCGATCCACGCCGCCCGGTCAACCTGCACGTCCGCTCCCAGGAGACGCCTGCCTGGCGGCTCGCCCTGCTGTTCCCGGAGTGGCTGCGGCGGAACTCGGACGAGCGCGACGCCTACGCCGCGGTCAAGAACGCCATGGCCGCGAAGCACGCCGGTGACGGGACCGTCGAGCAGTACACCGACGAGAAACAGGTCTGGGTCGACGCGGCCTTCACCCGGGCCGACGCGTGGGCCGGGTCGGCGGGCTGGACCCCGTAGGTCACACCCGGAATTCTCGCAGGCCGGGCCACGCCGTCGTCCAGGATTCGGTATGCCCGGTGACCAGCCAGATCGGCATCCCGCGGCTCACGTTGCGGACGCCGAGCGCGTTGTCGACGCGGGACACGACGCGGGCGTCGGTGAACGAATGCCGCAGCCGCCCGGGATCGGGCCCGACGAACAGCACGGTGTCCGCGGTCTCGGGCGGATGACCGAAGTACCAGAAGCCACGGCTGGGGCTGTAGACGGCGGGTAGTCCGTAGTCGGCGCCGTACCGGTCCAGCGCTCCGGCCTGCCAGTACCCGGCGGTGACGAGGGTGGTGCGCGCTCGCTGCTCCGGCGGGAGCCGGTGATAGGCGTCCGCGACCGAACGGGCGAGGTCCGGCCAGCCGATCTCCTCCAGCGCGTACGCCGGACGAGGTACGTCCCGGCCTTCCGCGAGCCAGGCTGCGGGCCACACCGGCAGTGCGTAGGGGAGGGTGTACAGCGCGGAAAGCAGGAAAACCGGCCAGGTCGGGATCCAGCGGAACCATCGTGACGGTTTCAACTGTCCGAAGTGGACGGCCGCGCCCGCCCACAGGACGCCGAACATGCCTGCCGCGTAGTAGTACCGGCCGTTGGACAGGATGAACAGCGCGATCACGCCGACGGCGGTCCAGCCGAGGAATCGGTATTCGCGCGACCTCGGCGAGAACAGCAGGACCCAGAGTCCATAAAGGACACCGATGACCCCGATGCCGAGGCCCGCCCCGGTCAGCAGGGCCGGCAGGAAGCCCGCCCGCCCGCTCCAGCCGCCGGTGGTCTCGTGCGCGATGACATCGCCCATCTCCAGTTGTGGCCAGCCGTTCGCGGCCTGCCACCACAGGGTCGGCACGAGCGACAGTGCGGCGATACCCGCGCCGATCCAGAGTTTGGGCCTGCGTAAGAGATCCCGGGGCCCGAAGACGAGGATCGCGACCCCGGCGGCGACCCAGAACGTCGCGATGAGGAGTTTGACGTTCAGCGCGACCGCCGTGGCCACGCCCAGCCACAGCAACAGGTTGTCGTCGCGCGTCCGCATCCACCGCACGAGCAGCCACGCGATGAGCGCCCACAAGGCCGGATCGATCGTCGAGGTCGCCAGGTAGTGCCCGCTCCCGATGAACTGCCCGCAGATCGCGTACGCGGCGGCCGCACGGGTCTGGGCCCGGCGGTCCCCGCCCATCTCGTACGCGATGAGCCCGGTGAACACGACCCCCGCGGCCGTCGCGAGGACGGCGGGGAGGCGGAACACGAAGACGTCGCCCGGCGCGAGGGAATCCATCGCCAACGCCAGGAACGGCAGCACCGGCGGCTGGTCGGCGTAACCCCAGGCCAGCCGCTTGCCGGCGGAGAGAAAGTACAGCTCGTCGCCGAAGTAGCCGTACCGCCACGCCGTCGCCAGCAGGACCGCCGCGGCCGCGGCGGCGAGCAGCGCCACCGGGAGCCGGGCGAACGCCGCACTGGACGCGGTCGGTGTTTCGGCCGCGCTAGCGGCTTCCATCCATTCCTCGCAGATCCCTCGGGTGCCGGTCCTCTCGCACCCTACGTCCCACCGGCGTGGCTCGTCGGTCGTGGGAGGACCGGTGAGGGGTCAGAAGCCCCAGTCCGTGAGTCTCGGCCACACCGTGTCCCAAGTCTCGTTCCGGCCGGTGGCCAGCCAGATCTTCATGCCCTGACTCACGTTCGTGACCCCGGCCCGGTTGTCGAGCGCGCCGACCTCACGCACCTGCGTGAAGTGCGGCACAAGTACCGAAGCGTCGTTCCCGACGAAAAGGATGTCCCGTGCCGATTCCGGCGGCCTCGGGAACGTCACGTAGCCACGGTTGGGACTTGACGGCGACGGAAGGCCCAGTTCCGGTCCATAGTGGTCGATCGCGCTGGCCTGCCAGTACTTCGCCGCGATGACGCCCGTGCGGGTCGGGTCGGGAACGGCGCGGTACGCCTGTGCCACCGACTCCGTGATCTCCCGCCAGCCGATCTCCTCGGCGGAGAAGATCGGCCGCGCCCAGACCGGAGTACTCGCCAGCGTCGATTGCGGAAGGATCGGAAGGGCCTGCGGGATCGCGATCACCGTGGCCACCAGGTACACCGGCCAGGTGGCGATCCAGCGCCAGTACTTCGACGCCTGACCGGCTTCGATCTCCACCGCGGCGGCGGCGAACAGCGGGGCGAACATCCCCGCCGCGTAGTAGTAGCGCCCGTTCGCCAGCAGGAACACGGCGAGCACGCCGAGCGCGGTCCAGCCGAGGAACCGGTACGGCCGCAGCCGTTCGGATCGCAGCAGTCGCCACAGTCCGTAGCAGACGAGGACCATGCCGATCGGGATGCCGGCGCTCATCACCAGCGTCGGCACGAACGTGGCCCGCCCGCCCCAGCCGGCCGAGACCTCCTGGGAGATCGCCGCGCCCATGGTCAGCTGCGGCCAGCCGTTCGCGGCCTGCCAGATCAGCGTGGGCGTGATCATCGCGACGGCGATCAGCGCACCGAGCCAGAGCGCCGGACGGCGGAGGAGGTCGCGCGGCCCGAAGACCACCGCGGCGGCCAGCGCGACGACCCAGAAGGCCCCGATGAGGAACTTCGTGTTCAGCGCGAACCCGGTCACCACTCCGGCCCAGAGCAGGAGGCCGTCCGCGCGAATCCGCACCCACCGGACGAGCAGCCAGATCAGCAGCGTCCACAGGAACGGGTCGAGGGTGCTGGTCGCCAGGTAGTGCCCGCCACCGAGCATCTGGATGGACACCGCGAAGGTCGCCGCCGCGATCACCTGCGCCTTGCGGCCGCCGCCCAGTTCCCTGGCGATCAACGCGGTCAGCGCGACCCCGGCGACCATCGCCAGCATCGCCGGGATCCGCAGGACGAAGGGTGAATCGGCGCCGAACGCGTCCATCAGGCGCGCCAGGAGCGGCAACAGCGGCGGCTGGTCGGCATACCCCCAGTTCAGATGACGGCCGGCGGCCAGGAAGTACAGCTCGTCGCCGAAGTAGCCGTAGCGACCGGCAGTCGCCGCGAGGACCGCCCCCATCGCCCCGGCGATCGCGAGCACCGGCGTCCTGGCGAACGGCGCGACCCCCGCGCGTTCTCCTTCGCTGTGCCGCTCCCGGAGTCCCTCGGCCTCGATGACCACGGGTATCCGCCCCCTCTCGATCGGTTTCGCTCGTGATCGAGAGTCCCGCGACGCGGCGCGCGGCGAGTCCTTCGGGCGGTCAGAATCCGTTCGATCGTCCGGATGACCAGGGGTCAACCGATCGGTGGATGCCGACCGGTCAGTGCCGTCGCCAGCCGAGCGTGATGTCCTTTGTGGACAGCCAGCCTCGCAGGTCGTGGCCGTGGGTGGCCAGTCCGTCCACCGTCAGGTGACTGACGCCGAGCGCGCGTTCGCCGTCGGCGGGGGAGAGCAGCCCGGCGGTGACCGCGGCGAGGAGTTCGTCGGTGTCGATCACCTCGACGGATTTCTTGTCCCGAAGGACGAGATCGAGGTAGAGGTCGGTGGCGACCCAGACGCCGTCCTCGCGGCGGATGTCGACGACGTCGAGATAGAAGTCCTGATCGCGTTCGTGGCCGGGGTTGAACCAGAAGTCGGTGATCCGCAGGCCCAGGTCGGGCAGCAGCCAGGACTCGAGGTAGTGGAACTGAGTCCGTCCAGGGGTCGGCCGCGCCATGTAGAGGCCGAAGGGCTCTTCGCGGTACTCCTCGACGTTCCTCACGACGCCCTTGGGATCCGTGTTGGTCTTCGCGGCCGTGTCGAAGTACTCGACCTTGGGTGGGTGCAGCGCGGTCATGGGCCCATCTTGGAAGGCTCCGGCGCCCGCGGCCACCGCCCAACCGGGTGGACGATCACGGTTTCGTGGTTTCCCCGGGGTAGCGCGCCGGGGCCGGATAGGGTGCGCTGGTTCCGCCAAAGGGGTGAGTGGGAGACAACGCATGTTCGGGATCATCAGGCCGTGCCGCCACCGGCTTTCCGCAGGTCTGCACGGAGATTGGCTTGCCCATCTCTGCGGGCTCTGCCTGACGCTGCGCGACGAACACGGACATCTCGCCCGAATGGTGACGAACTACGACGGCTTGATCATCTCGGCGCTCGTCGAAGCCCAGTCGCCGCGCGTGGAGGGACGGCGCGACGCCGGACCTTGCCCGCTTCGGGCGATGAAGGGAACGTCGGTTGCGAAGGGCGGCGGCGCCCAGCTCGCGGCGGCGGTCTCCCTGGTGCTGGCCTCGGCCAAGATCAGTGACCACGTCGAGGACCGTGACGGCGCCTTCGCGCGGCGCTCCGTCGCTGTCGCCGCGAGGCGGATGGCGACGCGCTGGGCTGACCAGGGGAGCCTCACGGGCACCCGGATCGGCTTCGACACGGCGGTCCTGACCGAGGCCGTCGACCGGCAGGGCGAGATCGAACGCGCCGTTCGTCTCGGCGACTCGGCCGTCCTGGCCACCGAACCCGCCGAGCTGGCGACGTCGGCCGCGTTCGCGCACACCGCCGTGCTGGCGGGTCGTCCGGAGAACACCGCGCCGCTGGCCGAGGCCGGACGCCTGTTCGGCAGGGCCGCGCATCTGCTCGACGCCGTCGAGGACCTCGCCGAGGACGAGGCCGCCGGCGCGTGGAACCCGCTGACGGCCACCGGGACCGGGCTCGCCGAGGCACGACGGTTGTGCGACGACGCCGTACTGGGCGTCGAACTCGCCCTTCGCGAGGTGAGGTTCGAGCAGCCCAAGCTGGTGCACGCGCTGCTGGTGCACGAACTGCGGCAGGCGGTGCGGCGCGCCTTCGGGCACGGGACCCAGCAGCCCCCACCCGGGTGGATCGGCCCCGGACCTCAGCCGCAACAGCACCCCCACCAGCCCTATCCGCCCCAGCAGGGCGGTTACCAGCCTCCTCCGCCACCGCCGGGCGCACCCGGCGGCGGCGGTCCGCCCCAAGAGCCGCCGAAGAAGGGGAAACGCGGCGGACACGGCCCGGTCGACGGTCAGGGCGGCGGCTGCTGGACGCCGAAGTTCCGGGTGCCGCCCCAGCCACGGGGCTTCTTCTTCGGCTGCGCCGTGGCCACCTACATGTGCTGTTCGTGCCAGTTCTGCTGCCGCGACCCGTTCCCCGGGGCGTGGAGCGGGAAGCCGCATGACGGTTGTGCCGGGGCCGATTGCAGTTGCTGCGAGTGCTGTTCTTGCTGCGACTGCAACTGCTGAGGGGGCTGGCGACCAGGCGATCGGAGAAACTGTCGGACCTTGCGCCTACTCTGGTGGACGTGGCTTTCGCAACCGAACACCCCGTACTCGCCCAGTCGGACCACCGGCCCGTCACCGACATCCCCCGGACCGGCGGCCGGTTCGAGGTCGTCAGTGACTACAAGCCCGCCGGTGACCAGCCGGCGGCCATCGACGAGCTCGAACGCCGGGTCAACGCGGGCGAGCGGGACGTCGTGCTGCTCGGCGCCACGGGTACCGGCAAGTCGGCGACGACGGCCTGGCTGATCGAGCGCGTCCAGCGTCCGACGCTGGTGATGGCGCCGAACAAGACGCTGGCCGCGCAGCTGGCGAACGAGCTGAGGGAGTTGTTCCCGCACAACGCGGTCGAATACTTCGTCAGCTATTACGACTACTACCAGCCCGAGGCGTACATCGCGCAGACGGACACCTACATCGAGAAGGACTCGTCGATCAACGACGACGTCGAGCGGCTGCGGCACTCGGCGACGATGAACCTGTTGTCGCGGCGCGACGTCATCGTGGTCGCGAGTGTCTCGTGCATCTACGGCCTCGGCACGCCCCAGTCGTACCTGGACCGGTCGTCGAAGCTGAAGGTCGGCGAGCAGCTCGACCGGGACGTCTTCCTCCGCGCGCTGGTGGACGTGCAGTACACCCGCAACGACATCGCCTTCGCGCGCGGCACCTTCCGCGCCCGCGGCGACACGGTCGAGATCATCCCGGCGTACGAGGAGCTGGCGATCCGCGTCGAGTTCTTCGGCGACGAGATCGAGAAGCTGTACTACCTGCACCCGCTCACCGGCGACATCGTGAAAGAGGTCGACGAGGTCCGCATCTTCCCGGCCACGCACTACGTCGCGGGCCCGGAGCGGATGGAGAAGGCCATCCACGGCATCGAAGCCGAGCTGGAGCAGCGGCTGGCCGAGCTGGAGAAACAGGGCAAGCTGCTCGAGGCCCAGCGGCTGCGGATGCGCACCGCGTACGACATCGAGATGATGCGCCAGGTCGGGTTCTGCTCCGGCATCGAGAACTATTCGCGGCATATCGACGGCCGTGGGGCGGGGACCGCGCCCGCCACGCTGATCGACTACTTCCCGGACGACTTCCTGCTGGTCATCGACGAGTCGCACCAGACCGTCCCGCAGATCGGCGGCATGTACGAGGGCGACATGTCGCGGAAGCGGAACCTGGTCGAGTTCGGGTTCCGGCTGCCCAGCGCGGTCGACAACCGGCCGCTGACCTGGGAGGAGTTCAGCGACCGGATCGGGCAGACGGTGTACCTGTCGGCGACGCCGGGGCCGTACGAGATGGGGCAGGCCGGCGGCGAGTTCGTCGAGCAGGTCATCCGGCCCACCGGCCTGGTCGACCCGAAGGTGGTCGTGAAGCCCACCGAAGGCCAGATCGACGACCTGGTGCACGAGATCCGGGACCGGGCCGAGAAGGACGAGCGCGTCCTGGTCACCACGCTCACCAAGAAGATGTCAGAGGACCTCACCGACTACCTGCTCGAGCTGGGGATCCGGGTGCGGTACCTGCACTCCGAGGTCGACACGCTGCGCCGGATCGAGCTGCTGCGGCAGCTTCGCGCGGGCGATTACGACGTGCTGGTCGGCATCAACCTGCTCCGTGAGGGTCTCGACCTGCCCGAGGTCTCACTGGTCGCGATCCTCGACGCGGACAAGGAGGGTTTCCTCCGGAGCGGCACGTCACTGATCCAGACGATCGGCCGCGCGGCGCGAAACGTGTCGGGCGAGGTGCACATGTACGCGGACAAGATCACCGACTCGATGCGGCACGCCATCGACGAGACCGATCGCCGTCGCGCCAAGCAGGTCGCCTACAACGAGGAGCGCGGCGTCGACCCGCAGCCGCTGCGGAAGAAGATCGCCGACATCCTGGACCGCGTCTACAGCGAGGCCGAGGACTCGGAGGAGACCGTCGCCGTCGGCGGTTCGGGCCGCAACGTGTCGCGCGGCAAGAAGCCCGAGCAGGGCGACCGGGTGCGCAGCTCCGGAATGCTCGTCGACAAGGACGTCTCCGGGATGCCGCGCGCCCAGCTGGCCGACCTCATCCAGCAGATGACCGACCAGATGATGCAGGCCGCCCGCGACCTGCAATTCGAACTGGCCGCCCGCCTGCGAGACGAGGTCTCGGACCTGAAGAAGGAGCTGCGCGGCATGGACGCGGCCGGTATCAAGTAACCGCGTTTCGATGTCGCGAGTGGTGGGCGCCCATGCGGCTGAGTGTCCCCAATGTCGCATTGGTGTCGCTGAGCGTCTCCAATGCGGCATTGGGGACAGTGACCGCGCAGTGGCGGGTAGCGAAGGACTCCTTCACTACCTTCAGGGTAGGCAAGGAGGCCTTCGCGGCCAGGTGAACGCGCACACAGGGCGGCCACACGCCACGCTGGATGCGGTACACGACCTTACGACACGAACTTCCGGCGCAGAACGAGGAAGTTCGTGCGTTTAATCCTGGATTCCCTTGCGGCAGGTCTGGATGTCGCCACGAGGGCGGCTCGTCCGGTGTGGACGCGATTGGCGTGACGGTGAGTGCGCCTGAGGCGCCCGGGAACACTCCAGAACACCGCGGATCCGCGCTCGGCGTTGCGGCAGAAGTGTGAGTCGTCAGCCCCTTTCTTATTTCCATGGTCCATCGGAAACGGGAAACCGTGGGCATGATCGCTGTGCTGATGCGATGTTCGTCGATATCGTATGGTCCTGGGGTTTCCAACGTTGGATGCGTGGCCGAGTGAGGCGATTCGGTCCGGATTTGGTGCTGACAAATAAGGTGGTCAGGTGACACTCGTCGACGGCTGCGGTCCGATCTCTGAATTCGGGTGGAAACGACTCGGTACCGACGTCGTGCACAAGAATCGATGGTTCGAGGTCCGAGCGGACGACGTGATCCGTCCGGACGGGGGCCGTGACGTCTACTCGCATGTGGTCGCGCCGAATTCGGTGACCATATTGGCGCTCGACGGCGCGGATCGGGTGGTACTCACCAGACAGTGGATCTACACGCACGGTTCGGTTCAATGGCGGTTGCCGGGAGGCGGGGTCGAGAGGGACGACGTCGATCCCCTCGCCGCCGCTCGCCGCGAACTCGCCGAGGAGACCGGTTTGCGGGCTTCCGCTTGGGAACCGCTGGGCGTGATCCACAGCGCCGACTCCTTGAGCAATCATGTCGATCGGATCTTTCTCGCGACCGGATTGACCTGTCATGGTCAATCTCTCGGGCCGGGTGAGGCGGATCTGATCGTGACGAGGCTGCCTTTCGGAGACGTTCTCGATCTCGTCGGATCGGGTCAGTTGCCGCACGCGGGGAGCGCGCACGCGGTGCTGGCCATGGCGCTTCGGATGTCGCGTTGACGTTTCCCGTTGTCCTGGCCGGTTGCCACGGGGAAGCCCATTCTGAACCTCGTCTCGACCTGTCATCGTCGAATGACAGATCGAGTCATCGAGAGAGGTGCAGACGATGCGTTCGTTCCTTACCTTGGCTGTGGCGGTCAGGATCGCTGTAGCGTGCTTGCTGGTCGGTTTCATTCTTGGCATCTATGCCGGAGGGGTTCCGGTCGGGCCGAGTTGACCGGAGGAGGGGGCGGATCTTGGGAACGGCGATGGCACGCCAAGTCGTCCGCGCGGGCACCGTCTCGTGACGGGTGCACGACCGGGACACCTCGCCGGAGAATTCGAGCAGGTGCCGATCCTGAAGAGGAGGTGAGCAGTGCCGGGAGAACCGGGTTTTGGCGCTGAATTGCGCAGGCGGAGGGAGACGGCAGGTATCTCCCTCACCGAATTGGGGGTCCGCGTCCACTACAGCAAGGGCCACCTGAGCAAGATCGAATCCGGGCAGAAGGCGCCGACTGTTCAGCTGGCCCGTTTGTGCGACGCGGCGGTGGATGCGGAGGGCGAACTGCTCCGGCTCGTGGCGGACGGTGTCGTGGCGGGCGCGTCCGTCAGGGAACTCGACGCCGTGGAGCGAGATGGCTGGACCTTGGGTGTGACGCCGGGAGGCGCGGGCTTTTTCGTACCGGGAGGGGAACAGGTACCGAAGGAGACCGAGTTCGGTATGACCTTCGGCGACCGGGCCACCTACAGCGGGGATGTGACCACGCTCGCCGCGATGTTCTGGAGCCGGTTCGAGACCGCGCGCCGCCTCGGCCAGGTGGCGGGCCCCGCGGTCGTACTTCCCGGGGTCATCGCCGACACCCAGACCTTGCGGGGGGTGGCGAGCAACGCTTCTCAAGAGGATCGCCCGGTGCTCTGGCGGCTGGCGGCGCGTTACGCTGAATTCGCCGGTTGGATGACGCAGGAGGCAGGCGACGACCGGATGGCACTCTGGTGGACCGAGACCGCGGTGCGGATGGCCGTACTCGGTGGCGATCACTCGCTCTCCACCTACGCGCTGGTTCGGCAAGCCGATGTCGCGTTGCACGCCGCGGACGCGCTGACCACGATCTCCCTCGCCCGTCAGGCCCAAGTCGACGAGCGGATCCCGGCACGCATTCGCGGTTTGGCCGCGCAACGGGAGGCGCAGGGACATGCGCTGGCCGGGGACCACGCGGCCTGCCGGCGCGCGCTGGATCTGTCCGCCGAATTGCTCGGTGCCGCCGAGGCGCGAGACGGCACTCCCGAACTGGGAACCACGCACACGCCGGATCTGAGTGTTCTGGTGGGAGGCTGGTGTCTCTACGATCTCGGACTGCCGGCGGAAGCGGCCGAAGTGCTCGATCGAGGGGTGACGCGATTCGCCCCCGACGCGCATCGCAGCCGCGCGCGCTACGTCACCCGTGCCGCCCTCGCCTACGGCACCGCGGGAGAGCTCGACCGGGCCTGTGAGCTGATGACCTCCGTGCTCGATCATCTGCACCTGATCGACTCGGCCACGATCCGGCACGATCTCAGGCAGCTGACTCAAGTACTGGCTCGACGGCAGAATCACGCGGTGGCAAGGGAAGTGCGGCAGAGGTTGGTCACCGTGCTGCGGATGCCGGGCGGTGCGCCCGCGAGGTGACCGCCGCCGCGACTCCGGCCGCGAACCGGTTGCCGACGCCGAACTTCTCGTAGATCGCCTTCACGTGCCGCCGGACCGTCGTGACACTGATTCCGAGCAGCCGAGCGATCGCCTCGTCACATGTTCCGGCAGCAGGCCGAGGATCCGATGCTGGATCACGGTCAGCGGGCCCGAAGGCGTGCTTGCCGGCGTCACCGTCCCTTGTGCCGACCAGAGCGGGTCGAACCACTCCGCGAGCAACTGGAGCAGGAGCGGTGATCGGATGACGAAAGCGGAGGGGGAACCTTGATCGACCGCGGAAAGCGCTGCGATTCGGGCGTCGATATGAATCATTCGAGAAGGAAGGTGCTCACGAGTGCGGAATTCATCTGAGGGGGCGGCCCGGTGTGAGAACATCGCCGCCTCGCCGCCCTCCCACACAAGGGTCTGGCGTCGAATTCGGGCGGCGTTGTCCGACGCCGAGAGAACGGCTTCCCCTGGTGACACGACGCGCACTCGGCGCTCGGCCTGATGGTGAAGTTCGGCGAATGTCGCGTCGATTTCGGCGATGTTGGCGAGTCGTCGCAGGTCGATGGGCCCGTTGGACATGGTGGCGGCCGATCTTGTCGAGGTCACTGCGGACTCCTGGTGGCGTTTGAGGTCCGCGGCCCCCCTCCCAGGACCGCGGACCTCTTCAGCATCGCGCACGCGGGGCGAGCTGCGCGCGGTTTTCTGTTTCCACTGAGGCAGGCGACAGGAAACGATCTTCCGCGGGCTCGGGCGGCGGTGGTCTGCTACCACAAAAGCCCGGTCGAAGGAATGGTAATTACTTGCCATTGAGGCGTTTCGATGGGCGATACGTTCCGCGGCATTCTTGTCAACCCTTGGAGCATCGAGAGGCCGGTGCCGAACGGATTGTCCTGCGGGGAGATCGCTCCCAGATGGTGTGACGCGACATCGGCCGCCGCGGCGAACCCCGGGCGAGTGTTTTGTTCTTGAGGTCTCCAACACTTTCGAGGTCAGTCCGGTGATACCTCGTCGCATCTCGACGGGTGTCGATCCGGAAAGTGCGAGCAGGGCGAGACCCAGATGAGCCGCGTCGACGAGGAAAGCGGGCGAGTCGGCGTCATCGATGATCTTGCTCAGTTCTTTGCCTCGCCATCCGGACCGTGTCGGGGCCGAACGCCGAAGCCGCGGCGAGGGCGGTCGTGAGCGAACCGATCGCCTCGGTCAAATCCGGCGACGACGTCGTGCTTTGCCGGAGTAGCCGATGGGTGAGTGCCAAACCGAGGTACAGAGCGACCTCGGGCTCCGCGGGGCTTTCCGGCGGAAGCGCGTCTGTCGCTACTCCGGTCATCCGCCTCCAGCGTCACGAACCCACTGACGCGCGTGACACCGCGTCGTCGAAGGCCGTGCACAGCTCTTCGAACGCGGTAACGCTGGAATCATCGCCCTCGTCAGTCCTCCCCACCATCGCTGGCAACCCTAGCGTCGGGAAAGAAGGGGCGGAAGTGACGAGAAGTTGTCATTTCCGCCCCTGCCGCGAGACCACGATCGTCAGAGGCGCGGGCGGTGAAGCAGGGTCAGGTCCGCGTCGAAGTCCGGGAACCCGGCGGGCGCCGAACGTGTGGTCACCCCGGGCGAAACCGGAGGTAGCCCCGCCCATCGCCGCACGGTGTTCGTCGCTTCGGCGGCCTGGGCCGCCGGAAGCTGCGTGATCCGGGCGCCGTGGTTCCCGCCCGGCACCGTGTAGCTATACGAGTCCTTCGTGCCGAAGCCCAGCCGGAACGGTTCGGCACCCCAAGGGTCGTTCTCGCCGTAGACGAACAGCAGCCGCTTGCCCTGCGTCTTCACCCAGAAGTCGATGTCCGGCATCGCCAGGTGATCGAACCGCGGGATGTCGACCGACTTCGGCACGAACGTCCGCGACACGTTGGCGCCCGGGTAGCGCAGCAGATCCCGGAGATAGCCTTCGTAGGACTCGGGGGCGCCGAGCTGGTAGGCCGCTTGGAAGTAGTAGGGGACGTAGATCCTGAGGCTCTGGTCGGAGTACGTGTTGAGGCTTTCGACGCGTTCGAACCAGGCGTAGACCTCGGTCGCCGGCGCGCCGGCCTTCGGGATCGTCGCGCAGTCCGCCTGCTTCTGGTACTGCCAGAAAGCGAAGTACGAGTCGATGACCGAGATCTCCAGTGAGATGTCGGCCGAGCCGACGGTCGTGAACGTCAAACCGAATTTGGCCGCGTCGGCGGCGGCGAGCGCCGCGAACTCCGCGCGCCGGGTCAACACGTCACGCTGGATCGCCTTCAGCGCCGACCGGCAGGCCGGGTCGTTGCCGACGTTCGCCAGGAACCGGTTGTAGCGGTCGTGCGAGTTGATGACGTCGTTGGGTGCGACGTAAGGGATCGTCGCGTCGACGTCATTCGGAAAAAACCTACGGAAGTAGGTCGCCGTCATGCCGCCCTTGCTGGCGCCGGTCGCGAGCCACTTGCCAGGGTAGATCCGCTTGAACGCCTCGACAGCGCGGTGCTGGTCGGAGGCGGCCTGCCAGATCGTCAGTTGCTTGCCCCAGTCCGGCCGTTCCGGTCGCGAGGGGGTGAAGAACCGGTACTCCATCGACAGCTGATTGCCGTCGACGAGCTGCGTCGGCTCCGAGCGGTTGGGGGAATCTCCCACGTTGTACCCGCTCGTGTACACCACGGTCGGCGAGCGGAATTCCTTGTGCAGCAAGGTGAATCGCTGCTGGAAGGTACCGGCGGACGGCTTGCGGTGGTCGACGGGCTGGGTGTAGGCGAGTTTGAAGAACCGGTATCCGGTCGGCGCCGGGTTCTCCGAGACGACGGTCAGGCCGGGGATCCGGCCGAGCGACTCCTTGATGTCTTCGGGTGCCGCCTGCGCGGCCGGGGTCAGCCCGGCCAGTGCGAGAACCGTGATCGCCAAAACCGACCACGCGGCCGTGAGCTTCCGCATTCATGCCCTCCCCATCGGGACCTGTTGAGCGGTCGGATACTCACAGAGTCCGCGTCGGTGGGCAATCGCCTATCCGGTCGAGCCTGAAGTCAGGCCTGCCCGCCCAGCACCCGGTCGACATAGGCCTTGATGGCCGCGAGCGCCTCGGGGGAGCTCCACAGTTCGAGGACGTGGGCGTCGTCGCCGGTGCGGTGTTCGGCGATCCGCTCGTGGAACGGCCGATGCAGCTGCGCCTTCGTATGCGCGTACGCGGCCGCAGGGATCTCGGCGAGTTTCCCGGCCACCTCCACCGCTCGCCCGACGACGTTTTCGGGCGCGGTCACCTCGTTCACCAGGCCGAGCCGGAGCGCGTCCGCGGGCAGGTGGGTCTCGCCGAGGAACGCGAGTTCGGCGAGGATGTCGGCGCCGAACCCGGAGCGCAGGATCTCCAGCGCGGCCAACGGGAACGGGACGCCGACGTGCAGTTCGGTGATCCCGATCCGGCTCGGGCCGTCGGCGAGGACACGGCGGTCGCAGGCGGCGGCGAGCACCGCCCCGCCGGCGATCGCGTGACCGTTGACGGCCGCGACCACCGGACCGGGGAAGCCGAACACCGAAAGGAACGCGTCGGACAGCGCGGGCAGGAAGTCCTCGATGTAGTCCGAGCCGCCGTCGTGCACTCGCCGCAGGTCGACGCCCGCCGAGAAGATGCCGCCGGTACCGGTGAGCACGACTCCGCGAAACCCGCCGAGCTGGACGTCTTCGAGCCGGACCGCCAGTTCCTGGCAGAACTCCGTGTCGAGGGTGTTCGCCTTACCGTGCTGGAGGGTGACGACGGCGATCCCGCCTTCGTCGTCCACGCGAATCGAAGAGGTGGCCATGGGCCGACCGTACCCGATCTACAGTGGACCGCTCAGTCCTTGAGGTGCACGGTGATCGTCGGGCTGAAGGACCGCTTGCGGTTCCAGCCGGACTCGGCGCCGATGCTCAGCTGGATGGCCCGGTCGGCGGGCGCCCAGTAGCCGGTGCGGACGAAGTACGCGTCCATCGCGCACAGCCTGCTGCACGATTTGCGGTTGCAGATGGTCTCCCAGCCCCATTGCCTGCCGCTCTCTTCGACGCCGTTGCGGCGGACGAACAGATGTGGGTTGCCGATGTCGCGGCAGTAGGCGCTGCCCTCGGAGATGTAGAGGACCCCGTCGATCTTGTAGAACCGCTTGTTGTCGAGAAGCGTCACCTGACCCGAAGCGGCGAACCCGACCCGGCCGCCCTTGTCGGCGGTCATGGTCCAAGCAAGAGAGAATTCCTGGACCGGAATCTCCAGTGACTGGGTCATGATGATGTCCCCGCTTTCTTCTCGCGTCGGCACCTTTCCCTGAAGATAAGGATTTCTCAGGGGCCACCGAAGCTGAAGGGGAACTTTTCACCCGATGAGTCGATGATCGGAAAATCGATGTTCTCATGCGCATGAAACACCGGTTTCCGGCGCTAATGGGTGAAGGTCGCCACGGCCAGTGAAAACCGGGGCCCACCAGGGAAGAGAATTTCGTCTTCCCGGTGGGCCCCGGTGGTTTTCCGGTGCGGAAACGGTCTCAGCTGGTGATGTCCTTCGTCGCGAACCGGCGACCGGCCAGCAGGAAGAAAACCGTCCCGTACAACGCCGCCGACAGCATGCCGTTGGCCATGTTCGTCCAGTCGATGTCGGTCGAGATCAGATCCATCCACGAGAACGCGAAATGCGTCGGCAGGTAGTCCCGCAGCCCTTCCAGAGCGGTGATCTGGTCGAGGATCTGCGAAACGATCGCGACGATCACCGCGCCACCGACGGCGCCGAGCGGGGCGTCGGTGGCGACCGAGAGCAGCATCGCCAGCCCGGCCACCCACGCGAGCTGCAAGATGATGTAGATCGTCGCCAGCCCCATGGCGATGAGACTGTCGCCGAACGACACCGCGTCCCCGGTCGGGCTGATCGCGTCCCCTGCGCCGTACCAGATGACGCCGACCACCAGCGACACCAGCGGCAACAGGATCAGCGCGACCGCCGAGAGGATGCCGGAGACGATCGCCTTCTGCCGCAGCACCCGATGCCGGGGGACCGGCATCGCGAGCAGGTACTTCAGGCTCGACCACGACGCCTCGCTCGCGATCGTGTCGCCGTAGAACAGCGCCACGATCATCGGCAGCAGGAACGTCCCGGAGACGAACAGCGCGAGCACCACGAAGTTCGGCGCGCTCGCCGTGGCGAGGTCGACGAATCCGCCGCTGCGGCGGTTCGGGTTGGCCTGCCCGATCTCGAACGCGATCACCAGGATGAACGGCAGCAGCGCGACGAACCCCAGCATGAGCTGGGTCCGCCGCCGTTTGAGCTGCCGTTTCAGTTCGACGCCGAGCCGTAGCGTCCGATCGGCGCGGTAACCCGCCACCGCCCCGTCCGGGCCGACCTCGGTCCGTTCGTGCGACGCGACCTCCGTCAGCTCCAGCAGTGCCGCCGGATCGGTGTGCACGCCGTGATCCGCCCGGGTCACCGGGCCGGAACCATTGGTCTTACTCACCCTTCGAGTCCTCTCCGACCAGCTGCAGGAACGCGTCTTCCAGACGGCGCCGCGGCCCGGCCTGCTCGACCGCGACCCCGGCCCGCACGAGGGCGGCGACCGCCTCGGCGCGTGCGAGACCGTCGAGATCCGCGTGGACCAGTTCCCCGTCGACGTCGACGCCGGAAACGCCGCCGACCTTCCGCAGCGCTTCGGCCGCTTCGGCGGGCTTGTCGACCCGGAACGTCGCCTCGCCGCTGGACGCGGCCAGTTCGCCGACCTCACCCGAGGCGACCAGCATGCCGCGGTGCATCACGACCACGTGCGTACAGGTCTGCTCGACCTCGGCCAGCAGATGGCTCGACACCACCACGGTGCGTCCCGTCGCCGCGTAACGCTGGAGCACCTCGCGCATCTGGTGGATCTGTGGCGGGTCGAGCCCGTTGGTCGGTTCGTCGAGCACCATGAGCTCCGGCAGGCCGAGCATCGCCTGCGCGATCGCGAGCCGTTGCCGCATGCCCTGGCTGTAGGTGCGGACCCGCCGGTTCACCGCGTCGCCGAGCCCGGCGATCTCCAGCGCCTCGGCGAAATGCGCCCTTTCCCTTGGACGACCCGTGCTCGCCCAGTACAGCTCCAGGTTCTCCTTGCCGGACAGGTGCGGCAGGAAGCCCGAACCCTCCACAAAGGACCCGATCCTGGACAGCACCGGCGCACCGGGCGCGATCAGGTGGCCGAACACCCGGATGTTCCCGGCGGTCGGCGTGATCAGTCCCATCAGCATGCGCAGGGTCGTCGTCTTGCCCGCGCCGTTCGGCCCGAGCAGGCCGAGGACCTGGCCGGGTTCGACCCGGAACGACAGGTCCTTCACCGCGACGAAGCCGCCCGCGTAGGCCTTGTGCAGTCCTTCGATCACCAACGGCGTCTTCGCCAGGCTCTCGTCGACGTCGTGGGCGCGGCGGCGGCGGAACGCGGCGAACACCGCGATCGCGATGCCCGCGAGCAGCGTGCCGCCGATCCCGAGCAGTTGTGCGACGGGCGCCGGCGTACCGACCGAGTTGCCGGGGACGACCGGGACGCCGAGCTGTCCGCCGTCCGCGAGTCCGATGCGGAACACCGCGGGCTCGACCGGGGTCGCGAACGCCTGGTCCGTGGTGCCGACGACGAGCCGGAGCGTGTGCCCGGCTTCCAGCGGCCGCACGATGCCCGGCAGGGTCACCGTCACCTCGACCGGGCTGCCGTCCGCGGGCAGACCGGAAACGCGGAACGGCGCGACGGCGTTGGCCGGAAGCGTGCGGACACCTTCCGAGTTGACGTCGTAGAGCTTCGCGAACAGGACCGCTTCCTTCTGTGGTGCCGCCGCGGCCGGATCCGCCGAGACCTGCAACCTGACCGTGGACGAACCGGCCACGATGGTCTGCGCGTCGAGCGGTCGCGTCGCGAACTGCGCGGCCTGACCAGGTGGGTCCACACTGAACAGTCCGGACAGCCGGGAGGAGCCCGCCACCGCTCCGTTCAGTCCGGGGATCCCGCTCACCGCGGCGGGGTTGCCGCCCGCGGGCCGGACGACCGGCTGAGCCGGACCCTCCAGTGCGAACGACCGCCGCTCGGTGGCGTCCCCGGTGGCGCCCGGGTACGCGGGCGCCGTGACGGTCCGGACCGAGGGGGCGCCGTTGGCCCGCAACGTGCCCTGGATGTCGTAGCTGAACCCGGTGCCGGGATCGGTGCCCTGTCCGGTCAGCGAGAACTTGAGGAAGTCGGCGATCTGAGCCCGCAGCTTCTGCCCGGGCTTCCCGCCGTCGTGGCCGCCGGTGTACCAGATCGTGCGGACCTTGCCGCCCGCCGCGGCGATCTGCCTCGCGGTCGCGTCGGACTGGTCCAAACCGAACAAGGTGTCGCTTTCGCCCTGCACCAGCAGGGTCGGCACGGTGATCTTGTCCGTCACGGACGCGGGGGAGACGCGGCGGAGCAGGTCGACGGTGCGCTGGCTCGCCTTGCCGGTGGTCGCGAGTTCGGTGTACGCCTGACAGACGTCGGCGGTGAACTGTCCACAAGGGTCGGCGGGGCCGGGCGTCGGACGCTGGCCGTTCGGACCGCCGAGCGGAAGGGCCTGCGCCGCGGCACCCGCCGCGCCGGTGCCCTGGGAGGCCCCGGATTCGCTCGTCTCGTCACCGGCTTCGGGGGCGTCGTTCGACGGCGATCCACCCTGCGCCGCACCGGAACCGGCGGAGAAGAAGATGCCAGCCCACGACCTCTTGAAGACGCCGTCCGCGGTGAACGCGCCGGCGGCGGGAGTGGTGGCGGCCGACGGCGTGGCCGAGGCGGCGTTCGGGAAGAGGCCCTGCGCGAGGTCGTTGTAGGTGATGACCGGCGCGATCGCGTCGACCCGCTTGTCGGTCCCGGCGAGCAGAAGGGAAAGCGCCCCGCCGTACGACGCGCCGGACACGGCCACCTTCGGGTCGCCGTTCTCGCTGAGGACTTCGGGCCGCTTGGCCAGATCGTCGATCAGCTTCCGGGCGTCGGCGACTTCGCGGTCGGGGTCGTTCAGCGCGATCTTCCCGGTGCTGCGGCCGAAACCGCGAGCGGACCAGGCGAGCACGACGAAACCCTTCTCGGCGAGTTCGCGGGCTTCGGTGGCGACACTGTTCTTGTCGCCGCCGAAACCGTGGGCGAGCAGGACGGCGGGCGCCGGGGTCTGCTCGGGGACGTACAGCGTCGTGTCGATTTTGACGACCTCCGACGAGCCCGGTGTTTCGGGCAGGTCGAGGATCGCTTCCTGGGTTTTCACTGCGGACGGCGCGGGATCGCTGTTCGTCCACACGACGGCCGCGGCGGCCAGGACCACCACGACCGCGGCGAGCGCGGTGAGCTTCGCGCCTCGCGTGCGAGGGAGCGGGATTCGGGGCACGGAATGACCGTATTCGCCCGAAGCTGAGAACGCCTCGCCGAGTTCACTCAGACCACACAAGTGTGACGTTAGGTGCTCCGCCGAAACGGGTATCTCTCAGTGAGCGGCGGCGAGTGTGACGGGAGTTACGCCATCATCTTGGTGACAAGGGCAACCTTAACTGGCGTCACGCGTACAGACAGGTCAAACTGGACCAGCTGTGAGGGGAGTATTCCTTCGCGGCGGTGTCGTCAGCACGGTGGTCTTCGCAGGCCCCCGGCACCGTCGGCCGGTTCCACCGGCGGAAGAGACCTCCGGTTAGTCGCTGCTGTGCACTATCCGGAGGGTTGGTTACATGTCTGTTCCCCTGTGGCTATGGATCGCCACGGTCGGCGGTCTGCTCGCGCTGATCGCACTCGACCTGGTCATCGTCGATCGCAAGCCGCATGAGGTCACCACCGGTGAAGCCGCGCGGTGGGTCATCTTCTACGTCGCCGTGGCCGTCGCGTTCGGCATCGGTGTCTGGGTCTTCGCGGGACACGATCCCGGCGTCGAGTTCTTCACCGGGTACATCACCGAGTACTCGCTGAGCGTCGACAACCTGTTCATCTTCATGATCATCATGACGTCGTTCAAGGTGCCCGCGATCCACCAGCACCGGGTGCTGCTGATCGGCATCCTGCTCGCGCTCGCCATGCGCAGTGTGTTCATCGCCGTCGGCGCCGCGCTGATCGCGCAGTTCGTCTGGGTCTTCTTCCTCTTCGGTGCCGTCCTCATCTGGACCGCGGTCAGCATGGTCCGCAACAAGGACGAGGGCGAGGAGTACGAGGAGAACGCGCTCACCCGCTGGGTGCGCAAGCTCTTCCCGGTCACCAACGAGTGGCACGGCCACAAGTCGTTCGTGAAGAAGGACGGCAAGCGCTGGATCACCCCGATGTTCCTGGTGATCGTCGCGATCGGCAGCGCGGATCTGCTGTTCGCCGTCGACTCGATCCCGGCGATCTTCGGCATCACGCAGGAGGCCTTCCTGGTCTTCACCGCCAACGCGTTCGCGCTGATGGGCCTGCGCCAGCTCTACTTCCTGCTCGGTGGCCTGGTCACCAAGCTGGTGTACCTGTCCTACGGCCTCGCGGTGATCCTCGCCTTCATCGGCGCCAAGCTGTTCCTGCACGCGCTGCACGAGTACCACGTCGTGCCGGACTGGCTGGACATCAACAACTGGGTCTCCCTCAGTGTCATCGTCGTGGTCCTGACGGTGACGACGGTGGCCAGTCTCGCGAAGGCGAAGAAGCTGGAAGCCGCTGAGCAGGAGTCTTCGATCAGTAGTTAGAGCTGCTAAGGATCGGGTACCGTCGGGGCTGTGCGTCCCGTTGACATCGAAGCCCTGACGGTCCCCGGCATCCCCGCGCTGCGCGGCGACCTGCTGCTCACCGCGGTGAGCAGGCCTGATCTGAAGACGAACAGCTACCGCGGTGGCCTGCGCAGGGTCGATCCGCGCGGTGGCGGGGAAGAGCCCTGGACCCACGGGACCCAGGATTCCGCCCCCGTCATCTCGCCGGACGGCCGATGGGTCGCCTTCCTCCGGGCGGGGGAAGGTTCCGGGCGGACGGCCAAACCGCAGGTACACGTGATCGCCGCGGCCGGTGGTGACGCGAAGCGGATCACCGACCTGCCTCTCGGCGCGGGCGTCCCGGTCTGGGCACCCGATTCCCGCCGGATCACCTTCGTCGCCCGCGTGCCCGAGCCGGGCCGCTACGGCACGGAGAACGCGGACGGCGAAACCCCGGAGCCCGCCGAAGAAGCGCCCCGGCACATCACGAACCTCTTCTACCGGGTCGACGACGTCGGTTTCCTCAACGACCGTCCACAACGT
Organism: Amycolatopsis sp. cmx-11-12; assembly: GCF_046269425.1. Classification (NCBI taxonomy): domain Bacteria; kingdom Bacillati; phylum Actinomycetota; class Actinomycetes; order Pseudonocardiales; family Pseudonocardiaceae; genus Amycolatopsis; species Amycolatopsis sp. cmx-11-12. Next base: position 85,741 of record NZ_JADNQM010000033.1, read on the forward strand.
CTGTTCGTCGTGGACGCCGTCGCCGCGCTGGACGAGGCCGCGCCCGCCGACCTCACGCCACTGACCGACGAACGCGCCGACGTCGAGCATCCCTCGTGGACGGTCGACGGTGAGTTCGTCCTCATCGTCGCGCCCCGTGACTGGGCCGTCGAGGACACCGTCCGTTCGGACGTCTACGCGGTGCCCGCCGGTGGCGGTGAACCCCGCCTGGTGGTCCGCACGCCGGGTACCGCGGCCACCCCGGTGTCCACACCGGACGGTTCGATCCTGTTCTACGGCACCGAATTCCCCGGCATGGAAGAGATCGCCCGCAACACCGGGCTCTGGCACGCGCCGTGGCCTTCCGGTGACGAGCCGTCGCCCGCGCGCCGGCTGACCGACGTCGAAACGGTGGACTGCGACAGCGCGGCCGGTCCGCCCGTCGTCTTCGGCGACGAGGTGCTCGTCGTGGTCCGCACCCGCGGTGCCGCCGAGTTGCGCGCCGTTCCGCTCGACGCCGACCTGGCCGAGCTGAAGTCGTTGCGGTACCTGGCAGGCGAGTTCGCCGCGGTGAAGTCGTTCGTCGTCGACGGCGCGCGGATCGCCGCGGTGATCGGGACGCCCGAGAGCTCCGGCGACGTCGTGCTGCTGTCGGACGAGGAACCCCGTGTGCTCACGGACTACTCGAAGACGTTGCGGGACATCGGGATCCGGCCGCTGGAGGAACTGGACTCGACCGCGTCCGACGGCTATCCGGTGCACGGCTGGATCGTCCGGCCCGAGGGCGACGGACCGCATCCCGTGGTCCTGATGGTCCACGGTGGACCGTTCGCGCCGTACGAATGGAAGGTCTTCGACGAGGCGCAGGTGCTCGCCGCGGCGGGCTATGCCGTCGTCCTGGGGAACCCGCGCGGTTCCGCGGGCTACGGCGAGAGCCACGGCCGCAGCATCGTCCACGGCTTCGGTACCGTGGACGCGCTGGATCTGCTGACACTGCTGGACGAAGCGCTCAAGTTGTCCAATTTGGACAGTGATCGCGTCGGTGTGATGGGTGGTTCGTACGGCGGCTTCATGACCAGCTGGCTCGCCGCGCACCACGGCGGCCGGTTCCAGGCGGCCTGGAGCGAACGCGCCGTCAACGCCCATGACTCGTTCGTCGGCAGCTCGGACATCGGCTGGTTCTTCGCCGACGGCTACGTCGGCGACGACGTCGAAGAACAGCGCAAGCGCAGCCCGCTGACCTACGCGGGAAAGATCGACATCCCGTTCATGGTCGTGCACTCCGAGCAGGACTGGCGGTGCCCGCTGGAGCAGGCGCAGCGGATGTACGTGGCGCTGCGGCGCAACGGGGTCCCCGCCGAGTTCCTGCTGTTCCCGGGCGAGGGGCACGAACTCACGCGTTCGGGGCAGCCGCGGCACCGGGTGCAGCGGTTCGACGCCTTACTGGAGTGGTGGGGCCGTCACCTCTGATCGCTGGGTCACCGGATGAGATGAACGGGACTTTCATTGCAAATTTTGCAATGAAAGTCCCGTTCATCTCACGCGGGGAAAGCCCCCTTCGGCAAGGCCGAGCTGGAGGCTGTCGGGCGCCAGGGTGTTATGAACGGTCCGTTCATAACAAATCTTGTTATGAACGGACCGTTCATAACACGCGGCGAGTCAGCTCAGCAGCGTGTAGTTCAGCTCTTCGCACACCCGGCCCAGTGGGACGTCGAGTCCCGGGTGGTCCAGGGGGAGCAGCACGTCCGGCGCGATCGGCAGCGAGTTCCCGGCGGGCGGGTCCCACAGTGCGAGCGCGGGGCCGCCGGAGTCCATGGACGACCGGTACCAGACACCGTCGAGGTCACCGAAAGCGGCGCGGATGGCGCGAGCCCAGGCTTGGGTGATCTTCTTCGGGCCGCTGGAGATCTCCTGCGAGGCGCCGACGCGGGTCGGCCACAGGCCGGCGAGGTCGAGCAGTCGCAACGTGCGGGTCGGCCGGACGACGACCAGACGCGGACCGCGGGATTTGCGGTCGACCGTCGACGTGGTCTGGAAGACCTCCGCGATGCTGGTGCGCACGGTGAGACCGAAGTACAGGACACCGTTTCCGGGGTCGGTCACCGGACGACCGCCGCGACCTGGGGTCTGCGGGTCGAAACGGCCGTGCGGGAGCGGGCCGCTGTAGCGGAACGAATTCCACTGCTGGGGGTGGTTGCCGTGCGCGGTGAAGATCCTGACCAGCCTGGTGCCGGGGTGCACCGTCACCACGTCGTTGGTGCGGTGCAGCTCCTTGACCAGGACAGAGCGTGCGGGCGGCAGGGGGAGCCGGGCCATACCTCGGGAGTCGTCCGTCCTTGTCGGGTGATCTTGCTCGGTGGGGCCAGCCTACGGCCTACCCCCGACTGAAATTTTCCGTCGTCGGGCAAAACACCTTAGAACGGGGAGCCCAGCGTAGCCACCAGCTTGGCGACGTGCTCGGGGTCGCCACCGGAGAGCAGCCATTGGCGCGGGGTGGCGGGGTGTTCGTTGATCACCAGATCGGTCTGCGGCGTGCTCATGAACGCGGCCACGACCAGTGCGGGCTGGTCTTCGGGTACGGCGCGCAGCACGATCTCCAGGCCGGGCAGCACCCCGGAGCCGGTGAACTGCCAGGCGGGCAGCCGCCAGCCCTGGTCCTTCCAGCCGGTGAGCCTGCCTTCCTTCAGGCGGTGGCGGATGCGGCTGTCGTCCACGCCCAGCGCCTTCGCCGCTTCCAGCACACTCAGCGCCGAATCGGCGAGTACGGCGTGCGCGGCGACCGTGCGGGCACGGAAGTCCGGTTCGTCCTCACTGCGGGGGGAGATGTCCAGGCCGACGTCGGTGAGCGCGGCACGCTGATCCGCCGAGAAGTAGTGCGACGGATCGGGGTTCGGCGGGGAAAGCCTCCGCGCCGCGTCCTCCACGAGGGTCAGGAACTCGTTGGCGTCGACCTTCAGGCCCGCCTTGGCGAGGACGTTCTCGAGCGCTATGGACATGCGCCTAGAGTAACTCGTCTGTGCGGGTTCGTGCGGTCTCATCTCGATTTCGTGGGTGAATTCACCAGAGATGAACACAGAGTGCACGGAATCAAACACGCGCAGTAGGCAATATCGCCATAGTGTGCCCGTATCGGGCGAGCTTGTCCAGGGATCTCGGCTTGACAGGCCGGTAAAGGGAACTTACCTTCCGAAAGGTAATCGATTTCTTCCCACCGCTTCGGAGAACCCGGCTGGTGTGGGGCCGGCTTGGGGGAACAAGGGGGTGGGGCGTTCCTGGGCGGCCGGTGCGAACCGGTCGCCCAGGCACGTCGTGCACCTGGGATCTCCGATGCCTGCCGCTGTCAGTCGCGCCGTGAACTCCGGCGCACGATCAGCCTCGCCTGCAATGTGGTCGTCGTTGCCTGGCGTGTGCTGTCGCCGATCCGGGCGAGCAGCAGTTCGGCGGCGACCTTGCCCACCTCGTTCGCGGGCTGGGCGACCACCGTCAGCGGCGGATCGATCAGCGTCGTCCACGGCGCGTCGTCGAACGACACGATCCCCACGTCCTGTCCCGACCGCAGTCCGCGCGCGGCCAGCGCTTCCAGGACGCCGATCGCCATCGTGCTGTTGCCGACCAGCAGCGCGTCCGGCGGTTCGGGCTCGTCCAGCAGGCTGAGCGCGGCGAGCCTGCCGCCCTCGGCGCGGAACTCGGCGCGGCGAGTGAGCGCGTTCTCCGCGCCGACGGCGTCGGTGTAACCGGCCAGCCGGTCGTCGGCCGTACGCACCCCGGACGGCCCGCTGACGCAGGCGACTCGCCGGTATCCGCCGTCGAGTAGGTGGCGTGTCGCGTCGCGGGCGGCGAGCCGGGTGTCGACCAGCACCTGGTCCCCGGTGTTCTCCAGCAGTGGACGGTCGACGGCGACCACCGGCGTGCCGCGCTGCGTCAGCCTGTCGACGTTGGTGGCCCGGCCGGTGGGGGAGAGCACCACGCCGGCGACCCGTTCCTGGAGCGCGACGTCGATGTAGCGCCGCTCCTTCTCCTCGTTGTCGTCGGCGTTGCACAGCACCACCGAGTAGCCCGCGGTCTGCGCGATGTCCTCCACGCCGCGGGCGATCGCGGTGAAGAAAGGGTTCTCGACGTCGGAGATGATGAGCGCGAGCACCGCCGTCTCCTGGCGGCGCAGATTCCTCGCGAGCCCGTTCGGGTGGTATCCCAGTTCCGCGGCGGCGGCCTGCACCCGCGCCGCGAGTACCGGGTCCACAGTGGACTTCCCGTTGAGCGTCCTCGACACGGTCGCCGTGGAAACCCCGGCCTTCGCCGCCACGTCGTTGATGGTGGCCACCGCGACCTCCCCTTCTGCAGGTGTGTTGACACCTTCGCACGGGAAGAATAGCTTGACCGACAATCGTTACCATCCGCTGATCGCGCTACTCGCGGAGGAGTTCGGAGGGGTAATGGGCGAACCGGGCCTGGTGCTCGGCATCGACATCGGCACCTCGAGTTCCAAAGGTGTCCTCGTAGATTCCCAAGGCACCGTGGTGGCGCGAGCATCCAGACGGCACGACACTTCCCGCCCTCGTCCCGGCTGGTTCGAACACGACGCCGAAACCGTGTGGTGGCAGGATTTCCTGGTTCTGGCCAGTGAACTTTCGGCGGGTGACGGGGATCATCCCATCATCGGAGTGTCGGTCAGCGGGATCGGACCGGTGCTCTTGCCCGCGGATTCCTCCGGGAAACCTTTGCGCCCAGCGATCCTTTACGGCGTCGACACCCGCGCGCACGACGAAATCCGGGAACTGACCCGGGAATTCGGTGAAGAATCCATTGTGGAACGTGGCGGTAGCGCGCTCGGCTCCCAGGCCGTCGGGCCGAAGTGGCGCTGGCTGGCCAAAAACGAGCCGGACGTGTTCGAACGGGCGAAGCTCTTCCTGATGGCGAGTTCGTTCCTCGTGCTCCGGCTGACCGGTGAATACGTGCTCGACCACCATTCCGCGAGCCAATGCGACCCGATGTACGACTTGCGCGAGGCGCGGTGGGCGCCGGACCGGGTGGCCGCGATCGCCCCCGGCATCGACCTGCCGAGGCTCGCGTGGCCGACCGACGTGGTCGGTTCGGTCACTGCCGAGGCGGCCGCGGAAACCGGTCTGCCGCACGGGATCCCGGTGACGGCGGGCACGGTGGACGCCTGGGCAGAGGCGACCGGTGCCGGTGTCACCGCGCCCGGCGACACGATGCTGATGTACGGCACCACGATGTTCCTGATCCAGGTGCTCTCCGATCCCCGCCCCGGCCCGGGGTTGTGGACGACCCGCGGCGCGTTCCCCGGCACCTATTCGCTCGCGGCGGGGATGGCCACGTCCGGCGCGATCACCGACTGGTTGCGGGATCTCGTCGGCGGCGAGTTCGGCGAACTGACCGCGGCGGCGGGTGAGGTCCCCGCGGGCAGCCGCGGATTGCTGATGCTGCCGTACTTCGCCGGAGAACGGACACCGGTGCCGGATCCGGACGCGCGGGGCATCGTCGCCGGACTCACCACTTCCCACGGTCGTGCGGAGCTGTACCGCGCGGCACTCGAAGGTACGGCGTTCGGGGTGCGGCACAACCTCGAAGCCATGCGGGAAGCCGGTGGCGGCGCGCGGCGGTTCGTCGCCGTCGGCGGCGGGACGCAAGGCGGGGTATGGACGCGGATCGTCAGCGACGTCGCGCGGATCGAGCAGGAGATCCCCACGGAAACCATCGGCGCCGCGTTCGGGAACGCCGTTCTCGCGTCGACCGCGCTGGGCCGGGAACCGGACGTCGAAGCCTGGAACCCGGTCGCCGAGATCGTCCGCCCGAGCGCGGACGCCGAGGTCTACGACGAGTTCTACCTGCATTACCGCGCGCTATACGAGTCCACAGTGGACATCGCGCACTTCTTGGCGCGGAAGAACTCCCTCGCCTGAACTCCGGCGAATTCCCGGCAATCCCGGCTCAGATGCGCTTGATCGGCGTATCCGGCCGACGCCGCCAGTGAGGCGAGATCCGGTGCCGTCCCGGCGAGCCCGATGGCGCGCTGGAACCGCGTGACGCGCAGATAGGTCGCCGGTCCGTAGCCGACCGCGAGGGTGAACCGCCGCCGCAACTGCCGTTCCCCGGTCGTGAACCGCTCCAGCGCGGCGGACACCCGGGTCACGCCGCCGTCCAGCCTGGCGATCAGTTCCGAGATCTCCCGATCGGCTCGCCCGGCTCGGCGTTCCGCGACGACGTCGGCGAGCGAGGCGCCGCCGCAGAGCACCCGCTCGGCCAGCAGGTCGCCCTCCCGGCCCCAGAGATCGCCGAGGAGGACGCGCTGATCACGCACTTCGTCGGCGCCCAGCCCCAGGACGGCGCCCGCCCGGCCGGGGGCGAAGCGCACACCACGCACGCGGACGCCGGGCGGTGTTTCCCAGGTCCAGGCCGTCGTGTCCGGCCCGGCGACGAAGACCTCGCCGCCGCTCTCGATTAGGTCGACACAGCCGTCGGGCACGATCCGCTTCGGCGCCTCGCCCGCGTCCTCCCACAGGCAGCGCACCACGTCGCTCAAGCCGCCGGGTGCCGTCTTCTCCTGATACACGGTTGCCATGATGCACCGGCACTACGACAGAATCGGACCGTGTCGGAAGCAGAGATCGATTCACTGGCCTGGATCCACGTCCGCGACCGCCGTCTGCTGTCGGTGCGGACCGAGGGCAAGGCCAAGTTCTACCTGCCGGGAGGCAAACGTGAGCCGGGGGAGGGCGACGTCGCCGGGTTGTGCCGGGAGATCAGGGAGGAACTCGGCGTCGAACTCGACCCGCTGAGCTTCCGTTTCTTCACGGTGCTGAACGAGCGGGCCGACGGCTATGCGGACGGCCGCCGCGTCCGGATGACCTGTTATACCGCCGAGCATCGCGGTGAGCCCGCGCCTGGCCGGGAGATCGCGGAGTCCGCCTGGCTGTCTTCGGCCGACGCCGACCGCTGCCCGCCGGCAGGGCGGCGGATGCTGGGTCTGCTCGCCGAGGCGGGTCTCGTCGACTGAGGGCTGATATCACTCAAAGTGAGCTATCCGGCTCAGTCTGTTTACGCCGATCGCCCGATGACCAGGTACTCCGTCCTCGCCAGGACACCCAAAAGGGTGAATATCGGGTTTCTTCCCGATAACGGCTAACGCGGAGTCACCTTCGAGCGAAAAGGAGTTGACGCACTCGACGGAAGTGCGCTCGGACGAGAGAAGACCTCTCCATGGGTGTTCCCACCGCGACCCCTCCGGCATCGGCGCCGGGACAGGGTGCCCCGGGCAGGATGAAGCCGCTCGGGACCGTCGTGGTCGTGCTGGGGGTGATGGCCGTCGCCGTCACCCTGACCAGTTACGTGCTGCCGAAGGCTTCCCAGCCGGTGCAGAACCCACCCGCGCCGCAGGTCGAGCAGGCCGCGGCGGCCGTCCGCACCGTGACGCACTCGGTCGTCTACGAGCTGTCCGGAGCGAAGAGCGCGCAGAACGTCACCTACGTCGCGCAGGGTTCGGAACTCATGCAGAAGACCGAAGTGACGTTGCCGTGGAGCACCGCCTTCGACCGCGCGAGCCAAGAAGGCCGCGACGAGTTCTACAGCGTCTCCGCGCAGGGTGTCGGCAGCGGCGCGCTGCGATGCCGGATCCTCGTCGACGGCGAGGTCGTCAGCGACCGCACCGCCCCCGCCGCGGGCGCGCCGGTGACCTGCACGTCCTGACCCTCGATTCTCCGGCAGGATCATCCGCGTGACGGATGGTGCGATCTCTTTCGGTCCTGTGCTGGCCGTGGTCCTCGTCGTGTTGGCGATCTTCGGTGCGGCCGTGGTGCAGTTCGGGCGGCTGGGGCAGGGCAAGGCGGTGTTGTTCGCGGCCGCGCGTGCCGTCGTGCAGCTCGCGGCCGTCTCGCTGGTGATCGTCGGGATCCTGAAGTCCGGCTGGCTGACCGGCGGGTTCGTGCTGCTGATGTTCGCGATCGCGGCGTTCACCTCGTCGCGCCGGATCGGCGTGCCGAAAGACCTGGCGTGGGTGGCGCTCGCCATCGCCTCCGGCGTGGTGCCGGTGCTGGCGCTCGTGCTCGCGACCGGGGTGGTCCCGTGGAAACCGATCGCGATCGTGCCGATCGCCGGGATCGTCATCGGTGGCGCGATGTCCGCGACCTCCCAGGCTTCGCGGCGAGCCCTGGACGAACTCGTGTCCCGGCACGGCGAGTACGAAGCGGCGCTGGCACTGGGTTTCCAGCGCCGCCCGGCCGCGCTGGAGATCTGCCGCCCTTCGGCGGGACACGCGCTGATCCCCGCGCTCGACCAGACGCGGACGGTCGGCCTGGTGACCCTGCCCGGCGCCTACGTCGGTGTCCTCCTCGGTGGCGCCGGGCCGTTGCAGGCCGGGGTGACCCAGGTGCTCGTCCTCATCGGGCTGCTGGCCGCGGAAGCGGTCGCGGTCCTGGTCGCCGTGCACCTGGTCGCGGCGGGCCGGATCAGCCGAAAGGCGACTGAAGATGCGACGTATCGTTGAACCGGCGCGCCATCCAGTTGTCGCCCGACACCACCAAGTGTGAGATCGACCCGTTGTCCGCCCCAAGGAACGCGAACCGGTTCTTCGCGGCGCTGGCCTGCGCGAAGACCTCGCCAATGACGCCGCCGTGAGTGAACACGGCGATCCGCCGGTCCGGGTTGGCGGCCGCGAGCCTGCCGATGGCCGTTCTGATCCGGCCGCCGAAACTCTCCATCGTCTCCGCGCCAGGGATGACGTCCCAGCGCTGCTCCTGCCACAGCTTTTCGACGATCGGGTGACCTTCGTGGGTGTAGCGCCGGAAGAGCCCGTTCTCCCAGTCTCCGAGGTGGATCTCCCTCAGGTCCGCCTCGACCTCCGGCGTGAACCCGAGTTTCGCCGCCAGCGGCGCCGCGGTCTGCGACGTCCGCCGCAAGGTGGTCACGTACAGCGCGGAGAGCCGCTCGTCCGCCAGACGGCGCCCGACCCGCTCGGCGTGGTCCCGGCCCTCCGGCGCGAGGTCGGGGTCGGCCTGCCCGTCGACCATGTCGAACGGCGAACTGCCCTTCGCCGGGGCTGATTCTCCGTGGCGGACAAGGAAGATCTCGGTCGACCCCGGCGGGGGCGAGAACCGGTGCTGGCGGTATTCGATCTCCTGCTCAGGGGTGCTCATGCAACGGACGATACCCAGGCCGCGTCCTGCAAGTCTTGTTCGCGGTCTTCGCGCCCAGGCGGCCCCTGACGGCACGGGCGGTTCAGCCGAGTACAACCCGGTACGAGGCCGAACCGCCCGCACCGCCAGGAGCCACCTGGATCGCGAAGCCCATCGAACAGACTTACAGGACACGGCCTGGCTAACCCAGCTGTTTGTCCACGAAGCACCAGCGCCAGGTCTCCCCGGGCTCGTGACTGCGCATCACCGGATGCAGGGTGTCGTGGAAGTGCTGGGTCGCGTGTTTGCCCGGCGACGAGTCGCAGCAGGCCACGTTCCCGCATTTGACGCATTCACGCAGATGGACCCAGGTCATCCCGTTCTCGACACAGACCGCGCACACGTCAGGAGAACCGGGTTCGACCTGCGGCCACTCCTTGGTCAGATGTTTGCAGGATCCGGCCGTCGCGGCGGGGGTGCGTAGTTCCCGATCGGAGTCCGGCACGACCTCTTCCTCCCTGTCGAGCATGGATTCCTCGATGTCGAGGCGTTCGAGGATCCGGCGCAGGACATCATCATCGGCCATCCCGGAGTCACGCGCCTCCAGGAACTTCTCCCGTTCGACTTCGAGCAGCCTCAGCCGGAGGCGGCGGTAGACGTCGCTCGGCGTTTCGGTCACCGTGCTCTGCCTGCCGAGCTCTTCCCAAGCCGAATCGGACCGGTGCTGGAGCCTGCTGCGGAGCCGCTCGACGATGTCGTCCGGATCCTCGGGCGTCCGGATCTTCTCCAGCTCCTGGAGCGCGGCCCGCGTCATGTTGTTGATGACGGCCGCCTCCTGCAACGCGTCTTCGGCGGGATCGGGCGGAGGCAGTTTCAGACGGCGGACCAGTACCGGCAGTGTCGTTCCGTGCAGCAACAGCGTTCCCGCCACGACGACGAACGCGACCAGCACCAGCACGGCCCGCTGCGGGGTGTCCGCGGGCAGCACGAACGCCGCCGCGAGCGTGACGACCCCGCGCATCCCCGCCCAGGCGATCACCGCCGAGTACCGCCAAGGCCAGGCGTGGCGGCGGAACAGTCGCCTGGCGAGTCCGATACCCGCCATCCAGATGACGCGGGTGACGATCGTCGCGGCGAGCGTGGCGGCGCAGATCAGGACGAGGTCCAGCGCGCTCAGCCCGCTTTCGCCGACCTCGGTCATGATCCGGCGGACCTGGAGCCCGATCAGCAGGAAGACGATGTTCTCCAGCAGGAACTGGATGGTCTGCCAGTTCAGCCTGCTCGCCAGCCGGGAGCGGCCCGAAAGCATGCTGGGCGACTTGTGCCCGAGGATCAGGCCCGCGACGACCACGGCGATCACCCCGGAACCGTGGATCGCCTCGGCGGCCAGATAGGCGACGAACGGGACCACCAGCGAAAGCGCGGTGTCGCTGACCGGATCCTGGAGCCGGGTGCGGATCATCGCGGCGAGCGCGCCGACTGCGAACCCGATCACGAGCCCACCGCCGGCGGCGAGCAGGAAATCCCCACCCACCTGCAGCAGGCTGACCGAACCGGCGATGGCGGCGATGGCGGTCCGCAGCGCGACCAGCGCGGCCGCGTCGTTGAAGAGGCTTTCGCCCTCCAGCAGCCTGGTCAGCTTGCGCGGCATCCCGACCTTGCGGGCGACGGCGGTGGCCGCGACCGCGTCGGGCGGGGCGACCACCGCGCCGATCGCGAGTCCGGCGGCGAGCGGCAGACCGGGGATCACCAGCCACGCCACGAAGCCGACCGCGGCCGTGGTGAAGATGACGAGCCCCACCGACAGCAGCAGGATCGGCCCGCGGTTGCGGCGGAAGTCGATCAGCGAGGTGCGGATCGCGGTCGCGTACAGCAGCGGGGGCAGCAGCCCCAGCAGCACGACCTCCGGGTCCAGTTCGTACTCCGGGACGCCGGGGATGTACGAGGCGACGACCCCGACCGCGATCAGGCACAGCGGCGCCGACCAGTCGAGTTTCCGCGCCGCGGTGGTGACGAGGAGGACGGCCACCACCAGTGCCACGAGTTCTACCGCGATCTCCACGCCGCTCATCATCACCCGGAAGCCCCGGTGCGCGCGCACCGAGGCCCGGCTACCGCTGTTCGATCCGCACCAGGTTGCCCGCCGGGTCGCGGAAAGCGCAGTCGCGGACGCCGTAGGGCTGGTCGAGCGGCTCTTGGACGACGTCGGCGCCGGTCGCCTGGATCCGGTCGAAGGTCGCGGTCAGGTCCGGGGTGGACAGCAGGATGGCCCCGTAGGTCCCTTTGGCCATCAGTTCGAGGATCGTGGAGCGTTCCTCGTCGGTGATTTCCGGGTCGGCGGCCGGGGGATGGAGCACGATCGACGTCCGCGGCTGTCCCGGCGGGCTGACGGTGACCAGGCGCGGGCCTTCCTCACCCACTTCGAAGCCCAAGATGTCACGGTAGAAGGAAAGTGAGGCCTCGAGATCGTCGGCGGGGAGGTAGGACGCGTGAATCGAGAGGGTCATGCGGTCAAGGTAGGTCGGCGCGAGGGGGAGTCGCTTCTCTATTCCTGATCGGCCTCATGACCTGTTTGACGACGCAGCCGGGCATCCCGCGTCCCTCTTCGACCGCCTGCTTGCGGTACGCGCTCGGCGACATCCCGACCAGTTCGGAGAAGCGCGTGCTGAACGTGCCCAGTGACGAGCAGCCGACCTCGAAACAGACCTCGGTGACCGACATGTCCCCGCGCCGCAGCAGCATCATGGCCCGCTCGATCCGGCGGGTCATCAGGTAGCTGTAGGGCGATTCGCCGTACGCGGCCCGGAACTCGCGGCTCAGGTGCCCGGCCGAGACGTGGACGCCACGCGCCAGCGCCTCGACGTCCAGCGGCTGCGCGTAGTCACGGTCGATCCGGTCGCGGACGCGTCGCAGCATGGCGAGGTCGCGCAGGCGCGGGTCGGGGTCACGCTGTCCGGTCACCCGGAAAGCGTAACCCACGCTGGGACGGGAAAGCCCCCTTCGCCTGGTCGGCGAAGGGGGCCTTGGGGCAGCTCCCCGGGTTAGAGGGTGATCTTGTCGACGTTGGGACCGCCGTTCGCCGTGGTGGCGACGGCCCTGATCTTGTTCACCCCTGCGGACAGGGCCATCTTCACGGTCTTCGTCGTCCAGTTCGGCCAGGCGCCTGTGCCGCCGAAGCCGACACCTGACGGGCTGACCGTGCCGTTGACGGAGAAGTCCAGCGGCCGGTTCGCCGTCGTCCCGTTGGCGTACCGGACGACGACGTCGTAGGTGCCCGCCGCCGGTGCGGTGACCGTCCACTCGACCGAGCTGCCCGCCACGTTGTCGTAGTTGACGAAGCCGGTGCCGGTGAACCCGGCGTGGTTGGACTCCACCGCGCCCTTGACGACCGTGGCGTCCTCGGCCTGGTAGTCGACCGGGTTGCCGGGGCCGGGGCCCGAGCCGTCGGCGGGAACGGTCTGCGTGCCGGTGTTCCAGCCCGAGACCCGCACCGAAGGCTTGGAGCCCTTGAGGTCGGCGGTGCGGTACTTCGCGGTCAGCGTGGTCGTTTCACCCGGCCAGAGGCTCATCGCGTTGTCGTTCCACTCGACCGGGAGCACCGGCTTGCCTTCGGAATCCACGACCTTCGTGTCGACGTAGAACGCCGGGAGCTTGCCGCCCGAGGTGTTCTTCAGCGTCACGGTCGTCGTGGTGGTGCCGTCGGCTCCGGCGACCGAGTTCGCCGTCGCGCTGACGGCCGACTGGCCGAGGTTGTTCAGCCCGGACAGATCGGCGAAAGCGGACTGGGGGGTGTAGTACCAGTCGCTGCCGGCCCAATTGAGCTTGTCCTCCTTGGTGGACAGCCAGTACACGTTCCGGCTGACCTCCTTGCCGGAGGAATCGGTGAGCACCAGCTTCGCCAGGTAGGTCGTCGACAGCCCGCTCACCGCCGGAACGGTGACCGCGGTGGCCTTGGCGCCCAGCGCGCCGACGGACAGCCCGGTCTTGGTGTTGCTGTACTTCTCCGTGCCGTCGAGGTTGTACAGCTTCGTGGTCGCCGTCAGCCCGTTCACCGCGTTCGACGTCTGGTTGATCACCACGACCGACTTGTTGTCGTGCGAGTACTGGATGTGCAGTGGCTCGTTGGCCTTCTTCGCACCGTAGTAGGCGCCGTTCTGGTCCATGTAGGCGTCGAACAGCTGCCAGTGCAGCGAAGTCCACGGGCTGTTGAGCATCCAGTAGATCAACCCGGTCGACGGGTTGCTCGAGTCGGTGTAGTTGCGCGAGTGCGACTCGAACTCCGCCCGGACGTTCTCGTACTGCGCGAGCTGCGCCTTGCGCACGAAGTCGTTCAGGTTCGACGCCGCGCCATACCGTTTGGTGAGCGCGTCACCGAACAGCTTCAGATTCGCGAACGTGGTCGAAGACGAGCGGTGGTACTGCGGAGCCGACGGGTTCTTCCACATCGTCTCCAGCTCGCTCGGTGACATCATCCGCTTCAGCGTGTCCATCGTCGGGATGTCGACCCCGGCGCTGGTCTCCGAGTTGAAGTTCCACGCGCCGCCACGGTCCTTCTGTGACTTGTCGTACCAGTAGACCGGCGGGACGTAGTCGTACGGGCCGTTCATCTTCATCCCGGACGCGCCCGTGATCGGAGACGGCCGCTTCGACGCCGACGGGATCACCGGGAGCTGGAAGTCGGCGGCCTTCATCGCGTCGAGGTAACCCTGCTCGATCCGCTTGTCCGGCGCGAAGTCGCTGCCGATGTGGAAGGAGATGACGCTCGGGTGGTCACGCAGGCGCTCGGCCTCGGAGAACATCGAAGCCTTGGCGATCGGGTAGTCCGATTCGACCCAGGGTTCGCCCTTCTCCTCGCCGTTGACGTGGCCTTCCCACTTGTCGCAGCATTCCCAGCCGGGCATGGTCAGCACACCGAGGTCGTCGGCGAGGTCGAAGAACTCGTCCGGTTCGATATGGCCTTCCAGGCGGACCGTGTTGAGCCCGAGGTTCAGCACGTACTTGAGCTTGTCGGCCGCCGCGGTCTTGTCCCAGCGCAGGAACAGGTCCGGCGTGTAGCCACCGCCCCTGATCAGCAGCGGTTTGCCGTTGACGCTGTACTGGCGCCCGCCGCTGGAGTTCAGCGGTGCCTTGACGTCGCGGACACCGAACTTCGACTTCGAGGAGTCGGACGGCGTGCCGCCGACGCTCGCGGTCAGGTCGAGTTCGTACCGGTGCTGCGAGCCCATCCCGGCGGGCCACCAGAGGTTCGGGTTGTCGAGACCGACCACTCCGAAGGTGACGGTCTTGCGCTCCTTGGCCGCCAGCGAGACGGTCTGGCTGACCGGCTTGCCCGCGACCGTGCCTGCGACGGTGGTCTGCACCGCGTTCGCCGTGTCGTTGCGGACGTCGGCCTTCACCGTGAGGTCGGCGTGGTTGAGCGAAGAGCTCAGCTTCTGGACGACGTGAGCGCTGCGCAGCGCGACCGGGCCGCCGCGGCGGACGAGGACGTCACGGACGATGCCCATGTTCTGGTCCGGCGGGGTCTGCGCCCAGTCGATCCAGCCCATCGAGAGGTCGTTGTTGGGGTCGTTGGGGTAGACCTTGAACGCGACGCTGTTGACGCCCGCGCGGACATGCGCGGTGATGTCCAGGTCGTGCCGGGTGTAGGCGCCGTTGACCTGGTCCTTCGTCGCGATCTTGGTGCCGTTGACCCAGACGTCGGCCTTCGAGAGAACGCCGCTGAAGTCGAGATAGGTGCGCGACGAGGTGTCCGCGACGTTCAGATCGGTGCGGTACCACCACGGCACGGAGAACTGCGCCGCCGGGACGTTCTTCATGTTCGTGGAGTAGAAGGGGTCGGCGTATTTGCCGTTCTGCAGCAATCCGGCGTACACCGTCGACCGCGACGACACCGGGTACCAGCCGGAGGTGGGGAAGCCCGGCTTCGACACCGCCGAGTCGTCGCCGACCTGCGCCGAGGACTGGATCACGAAGCCGGGGATGGGGGTGGCGTTGCCCGCGGCGGCGCCGACGGACAGCGGAACGGCCACTTCCGCGCCGGTGGCGGCGGGAGCGGTGGTCACCCCGCAGACCGCTGCGGCCAGCGCGGTGACGGTCAAGGCCAGTAACGGGATCCGGGTTTTCTTCTGCCGAAAACTCACGAGCGCGCCTCCTCGGGCACACGGCGGCGGACCTGGGCGGAAATCGTTAAGAAAGTTCCCTAACAATGTTGGGGGAGATAGTAGCCGCCCTGTCACGCGGGGAACAGACCCTTGCGCCGGGTTTGTCAGCGGTGAGCCGGGTAGCCTCCGGGTCGTGGAGCTGCTGCCGTTCGACGAGTACGTGCGGTCCCTGAACCGGAAGCGGATGGCCGCCGGGGTCCTGTTCCGTGACGACGCCGACCGCGTCCTGATCGTGGAGCCGTCCTACAAGAAGACCTGGGAGATCCCCGGCGGCGCGTGTGACGAGGGCGAGCCGCCTTGGCGGACAGTGGAGCGCGAGCTCGGTGAAGAACTCGGAATCGTCCGGGAGCCGGGTCGGTTGATCGCCATCGACTACGCCCCCGCAGACGGCCGGATGCCCGAAGGTCTCACGTTCGTCTTCGACGGCGGAGTGATCACGGACGAAGACGTCGCCACGTTCGTCTTCGCGGACTCCGAGATCTTGACCGCGGCGCTGGTGCCCCTGGCGGAGGCGGCGCGGAAACTGAACCCCGGCCTCGCGCGGCGAGTCTCCGCGGCGCTCGGAGCCGCCCGGTCCGGCGGTCTCGCGATCTGCGAAAGCGGCCGCCCCGTCAGCTGACAGGTGCCACGTAGATCCACTGCCCGTCCATGCGGACAAAACTGCTGTTCTCGTGCATGCTGCCGGCCCGGCGGTCCTGCCGGTAGTGGGCCCGGAACTCCACGGTGCCCTCGCTCTCCAGCAGTCCGCCGCCGGTCTTGCCGAGGATCTCCAGGAACGTCCAGCGCTGGCCCGGATCGAGATCGAGGTCTGTCGGCCGGGTCTTCGGGTGCCAGGTCTCGGTGAGGTACGCGGTGTCGCCGACGGCGAACGCGCTGAACCGCGACCGCATCAGGAGTTCGGCGGTCGGCGCGGTGGCGGTTCCCCGATGGAAGCGGCCGCAGCAAGCGCCGTAGGGCTCGCCGAGGCCGCACGGGCAACGGGATTCGTCGGTGATCACAGGCACGACGGCGATTGTGTCATCGCGCCGCCGCGGTCGATTCGAGGTCCCGTGCCTGCTTCAGCCATCCGGTGAACAACTCGGCGTCGATCTCGTCGACCGAGCGCAGCTTGACGTGCGCCATCTCCCGGGCGCTCGCCTCCAGCCTGCCGGACGGATCGTCGATGACCTGGCCCTTCCAGAGGGCGAAAGTGACATACGACGAGTACGCCTTCACCAAGCAGACGAGGTTCTTTCCCGCGGCTTCGCCCGCACTCCACGTCGGGGAGCCGTGGTACATCGCCTCGATGGAGCCGGGCAGGGCGGCGTTGACGATCGGGCGCAGTGCGACGGTGACCTCGCGCAGGTCCTCGGGCAGAGCGGCGAGGTAGTCGTCGACATTCGCGAACTTGGCCATGACTTGATCCCTTCGGTCGGTGTGCTGCGGTCAGCTAACCGTCCGAAGGTTCAAGTTGTCAAGACAAAAAAATTATTCGGTGGGTCGATGGGCCTGGTCGTCGAGCATTCCGTGCCAGGGGAAGTCCTGAGCGCGGGTAGCCGGGACCGGAACGGCCCTGCGGTCCGGGGGCTTCGCGTCACGCAGTACCTGGCGCGCGGCCGCGCGGTGCAACGAGTCCAGGCCGGGGAAGGTTTACTCGAGAAGTCGCCTTCTCGAGTCTTCGCTTCTGCCCACGTGCGCATTCCGTTTGGTCGGTGACAACGTCAAGGTGCGGGGAATTCGACGGCGACTTCGACGGCGGTCTCCAGTGTCGCCTCGCTCGGTCGTCCGGCGACGCGAGCGGATTCGGCGATCACGACCAGCTTCCTGTCCAGGCGCGAGTCGTAGTCCTCTCCGGTGAAACGCTCTCCGTGCCGCACCTCGCCGAGAAGTGCGATATTGCCGGTGCCGTCCTTGTCGACGAGCCGTTTCAGCTCGCCTGCCTCGTTCGCCTTGGGCATCTTCACCCACGCGACGGATACGGCGATGCTGGTCCCGGCCCCGTCATCGACGGTGACGATCATGCGATCGAGATCGGTGCAAGGATGACGAAGGAAGAAACGCTGGACTTCGCCGAAGGAATGCGGTCCGCATTTCAGTTCACGGTTCTCGGCCTTCCTGAGCTGACGCCAGCCGAGACGTTGCCATGCCTCGGACTGGCGGCCCTTTTGTGCGGATTTCTTGCTGGACGTCTTGCCTTTGAGGGCTTGGCCCGCTGCGGAATCGAGCGAAGCGGCACTGCCTCCGCCCAGCCCGATTCCGGCGGCCACGGCCACTCCCAAGGCCGCCGCGCCGACACCGTACTTGTATTTGACCCAACGACCGTCCGGGCCACGTGGCTGATTCACCATGAGGCGTTCCGTCCCCTCCCAAGTCCGGAACGGACGATCCTGCTCCGACAGCTACAGGACACGGAGACCTTTGCCGCGAATACGCCCGAATAGCCCAATCGGCCCTTGGGCTTTCTCCGGTACCGAACAGTCTTCAGGCATGCCGAGGGGCCCGTCGCCGGTGTGGCTGGCGGGCTCCTCGGGGTCAGAGTCAGGCAGGGAGGGCGTTACGCCGGGATCTTCGCAACGGATCCAGATACTGGGGCGGAATGAACTCCGGCAACCCATCGGCCGCCATCCGGACTTGCCAATCACCATGATGGATCAGCCGGTGATGGAAAGAACAGAGCAGTGTGAGGTTGCGGAGGTCGGTGGGTCCGCCGTCTGCCCAGTGATGAATGTGGTGGGCGTGGCAGTTCTTCGGCCGCCGATGGCAGATGGGTCGGCCCTGGGCGCGCCGCCCGAGTTTCCTCGGGTGCGTTTCCCAGAGGCCGCCCGCCGAACCCGCCGTGCGACTCTCGCCGCAACGGGCTCTCCATGTAGTTATGCTTGTTGGGC
>NZ_JADNQM010000034.1:0-103812 GCF_046269425.1 Amycolatopsis sp. cmx-11-12
TTTCGGTGGTTATAGCGTCAGGGAAACGCCCGGTCCCATTCCGAACCCGGAAGCTAAGCCTGACAGCGCCGATGGTACTGCAACCGAAGGGTTGTGGGAGAGTAGGACACCGCCGGACTAACATTGATAAAAGGGTCTGGGACCTGGTCGAGAACCCCTCAAGGTTCTCCCAGGTCCCAGACCCTTTTCTCATACCCAAAACCCGCCACACCCGTGATCAGATGGCGAACACACGTGCGTGAACGGAGAACACACGTGATCAGCCGGAGAACACGATGATCTCCAGCCAATCACGCGAGTTCTCCGCCTGAGCACACGAGATACGGGCTCAAGCACGGGAGTTACGGGTTAGGGCGGAGAGGGTCTCGCTTTCCCATACCCGCACCCGCCCGGCGATAGCAAAGGTCCCTTGCTCTCCCCGCCGCGGTCGTTCAGCTGCCTCGCCGGCCGACCGCTCTCCGGCGGACCGGCGACGAGAAGACCAGTGAGGTCGTCGTCTCCCCATAACGCTGCATCCGCTCAACGAGCTCCTCCAACTCCGCGGTGTTCCGACAGGCGACCCGCACCAGCCAACACTCATCGCCCGTGACGTGGTCGGCGTCGAGCACCTGGGGCAGCGGGAGGATGGCCTCGCGGAAACGAGCGGTGTCCAAACTCCGTACCTTGGCTCGAACCATCGCCTCGATGGGCAGCCCGAGCTTCGTCAGATCGACGTCGGCGCGGTACCCAGTGATGACCCCGTTCTCCTCGAGCCCTCGGACCCGCTCAGTCACCGCGGGCGCGGACAGTGACACCCGCCGGCCGAGCTCCGAGAAGGTCAGTCGCCCGTCGGACTGGAGCAATTCGAGTAGCTGCCAGTCGAGATCATCGAGGTTCACGGAACTCCAGGTCGATCGTCGTGCCAGCCAGGAATCTCCAGGCTAACCGGCGACAACACCTGGATTCTCCGATGTCCCGGTTGATCACTGATCAGCACGATTGAGGCATGACGATCGAACCCCGCGCGCTGACGTTCCCGGCTCTCGACAGTGCGACCGCGGCCACGCACCTTCGCGCCGAACTCGCCCTCGACGTGGACCCCGACGACTTGGCTCGCGATCTCACTGCCGGCACTCAGCGCGGCTACGTGGTCGTCGAAACACGGGCTCCCGGAGCGTTCGCATCTGCTCGCATCCCCGGCGCGATCAATCTCCCGTACCGGGATCTGACCCCAGAGTCGGTCAGCCAGCTCGATCGCGACCTCGTCTATGTCTGCTACTGCGAGAGCATCCACTGCAACGCCGCGACCAAGGGCGCCCTGAAGCTCGCGGAACTCGGCTTCAAGGTTAAACGCCTGTCTGGCGGGATCAGCTCCTGGCAAGCAGCCGGTTACCCCGTTGACCGGGACACCCCCGACCTCTCCCTCACCTCCACGCCCTCTCCACGCTGCGCCTGTTGACCAAGGGAGCAGGGGACCTTTGCTATCGCCCCTCCCGAGCGATAGCAAAGGTCCCCTGCTCTCCCGGCGGTCGTAGGCTGGGGTGGTGACCGCTCCCAAGCTGCTCGTCATCCAGCCAGACGAATCAGATCCGATCGGCCCTCTCGGCGACTGGCTCACCGAGGCAGGGGCTGAGCTCGACATCCGGTTGCTGCCCGATCAGGATCTTCCTGCCGATCTTGATGGATACGCGGGCGTCGTGTGCCTGGGTGGAGGGATGGGCGCGAACGATGACGCCGCCCATCCGTGGCTCGCGGACGTGCGGAAGCTTCTTGCGAACGCGGTCGGCGCTCGCATCCCGACGCTCGCGATCTGCCTGGGCGGTCAGCTCCTGGCGACGGCCTTGGGGGGAGTCGTCGTGACAGGCGATCAAGGACCCGAAGTCGGCCCGGGGCTAGTGTCCAAGAAGGACGCGGCCTGGTCTGATCCGCTCTTCGCCGACCTGCCGCTCATGCAGGATGTTCTGCAGTTCCACAACGACGCCATCAGCCGGCTGCCCGCAGGCGCTGAACTTCTCGCTTCGTCGCCGCGCTATCCCCACCAGGCCTTCCGATTCGACCGTTGTGCCTACGGTGTCCAGTTTCATATCGAGACAACACCGGACATCGTCCTCGACTGGGCGCGGCAGTCGCCGGAAATGGCGGAACTCACCCGGCCGGACGCACTGACCCCGGAAAATCTTGCTCGGGTGCATGCCGATATCACCGAAACCTGGCGACCGTTCGCGCATCGCTTCGTCCGACTGGTGTCCGGCGACCTCGCCCCGGCTGCGGAACGTCAACGTACATTGCCGATGGCTTAACGGCCTATGTCTCAAATGCGTATGGGTTGTTAACGCTCTGCTCTTGTGGTCAGGTACCTTGCGAAGGGAGTTTCGAAGGGTTCGGAGGTCGGGGTGGAGCCCTCAGTGTTGGTCGTGCTCGTCGTCGTCACGGCCCTAATTTTCGATTTCACAAACGGGTTCCACGACACGGCAAACTCGATGGCGACGTCGATCGCCACCGGGGCACTGCGCCCCAAGGTGGCGGTGACGATCTCCGCGGTCCTGAACCTGGTCGGAGCGTTCCTGTCGGTCGAAGTGGCCAAGACCATCTCGAATGGACTGGTCGACGACACCAAGATTGGCCCAGCGATCGTCTTCGGTGGTCTGGTCGGGGCGATCGTCTGGAACCTGGTCACATGGTTCGTCGGACTGCCGTCCAGTTCGTCCCACGCGTTGTTCGGTGGCTTGATCGGCGCGACGTGGGTATCGGCCGGAACCGACTCGGTCCACTTCGGAAAGATCATCGAGAAGGTGCTCGTTCCCGCTGCACTGTCGCCGGTCCTGGCAGGCCTCGTAGCGATGATCGTGACGTACTTCGTCTACCGGATCTTCGTCCGCCGGGGCCGTACTGCCGGCTTCCGCGTTGGACAGATCATCTCGGCTTCGCTCGTCTCGCTCGCCCATGGCACGAATGACGCGCAGAAGACCATGGGTGTCATCACGCTGACGATGATCACTGCCGGAACCCTGCCTGCCGGGGCTGGACCGCCGCTCTGGGTGATCGTGAGCGCGGCGCTGGCCTTGGCACTCGGCACGTACCTGGGTGGCTGGCGAATCACCTATACGCTGGGCAAGGGCCTGACGGACATCGATGGCCCGCAGGGCTTCGCGGCACAGACCAGTTCGGCGGCGGTCATCCTCGCCTCGACGAACTTCGGTTTTCCCCTTTCGACGACCCACGTCTGCTCGGGCGGCATCGTCGGATCCGGCGTAGGCAGGAATGAGGCGCCGGTCCGCTGGCGCACAGCCGGCCGCATGGTGATCGCCTGGCTATTCACACTCCCGGCGGCGGCCATCGTCGGAGCCGCGGCCGGTCTCGTCACTTCGACTGGCACCGTGGGCACCATCGCCGTCGGTGTCGCGGGCCTGGTGATCGGAATCGGGATCTACCTGCTTTCGCGGCGGAGCCCCGTCAACGCCGGCAGCTTCACCACCCCAGCCCCGACCGCTCCTGAGCCGGAAATCGGCAAGATCGCCGCTTAGGGAAGCAGGGGACCTTTGCTATCGCCTCCACTCGGCGATAGCAAAGGTCCCCTGCTTCCTTGCGCGTCCACCTGGTCATGGGCGGAACGGCGACTACGGTGGAAGCCGATGGTTGAGCGTGCCAGGCCGACCGCTTCCGTGGCGAGATACGGCTTCACCGACCCCCGTGCCGACGGGCAGCTTCGTGCTGCCGGTTGGTGGACCGAATCCGGCCCGGACAGCGCCGCGGTCGACGTGTTGTCAGCGCTTTCCCGTGCGGCGGACCCCGATCTCGCCTTGAGCGGGCTCGACCGGATCAGGGAAGCCGACCCCGTCGCCTGGACCGCGCTCGACCAGGCGCTTCGGACGAACCGCACCTTCCGCGGCGGGGTGCTCGGTGTTCTGGGCACCTCGAGCGCGCTCGCGGACTTCCTGGTCGCCAACACCGACTGCTGGAAGACCCTCGAAGTCGAGAAGAGCACTGAGCCGGATCAGTACGTGAGCCGACTCCTCGACCATTTGCGGCCGGAAGGCGAATTGCTCACCGGGCTCGAGTCAGAGCAGGCCCTCCGCGTCGGATACCGCGAGCTGCTTCTCGGAATCGCTGCGGCCGACCTCGGTCATCTCGTCGAACCCGGCCTCCACCAGCCGCCCTATGCCGAGATCGGGGCTCAGCTCACCAAGCTGGCCGAGGCCGCACTATCGGTCGGCCTTCTGGTCGCGGAGTCAGAAGTAGGCGCCGGTGTCGAAGGCCGGTTGGCCGTGATCGCGATGGGCAAATGTGGCGGTCGCGAGCTGAACTATGTGAGTGACGTGGATGTCATCTTCGTCGGTGACGGAGATCTTTCGGTCGCGACGCGGCTGGCCAGCACGATGATGCGTGTAGTCGGCAAGGCCTGCTTCGAGGTCGACGCGGCGTTGCGTCCGGAGGGCAAGGCGGGCGCGTTGGTCCGGACCCTCGACGGGCACGCCGCTTACTACCAGAAGTGGGCCAAGACCTGGGAGTTCCAGGCCTTGCTCAAAGCGCGGCCGGTCGCAGGCGACGCCGAGCTCGGGCGTCAGTACGCGGAGATGGTCGCGCCGAAGGTGTGGGCGGCGGCCGATCGGGAGAATTTCGTCCCCGAGGTGCAGAAGATGCGGCGCCGCGTCGAAGGCCATGTGCCGTCCGCGCACGCCGAACGAGAGCTGAAGCTGGGACGCGGGGGCCTTCGCGACGTCGAGTTCGCCGTGCAATTGCTGCAACTGGTCCACGGTCGAATCGACGCCGAGTTGCGTTCTCCGTCCACGATGGACGCTCTCGCAGCCCTGGGGGAAGGCGGGTACGTCGGCCGCACGGATGCCGCAGAGCTCGGATCGTCGTACGAGTTCCTCCGGACCATCGAGCATCGGCTCCAGCTTCGCCGACTACGGCGTACGCACCTGTTCCCCGCCGCTTCGGATGCCAGTGAGCTTCGAACGATCGCGAGGGCGAGCGGAGTACGGCCCGTCCGGGGCAGGAGCGAAGGCGATGTACTGCTGGCGGAGTTCCGACGTCACTTGCAGAGCATTCGCCGTCTTCACGAAAAGCTCTTCTACAGGCCGCTGCTGCAATCCGTCGCGAATGTGCCGACCGAAGCACTGCGGCTGACGACGAAACAAGCGGAAAGCCGTCTTGCCGCGCTCGGTTATGCCGCACCGGATGGAGCGCTGCAGCACATCAAGGCGCTGACCGCGGGAATGTCTCGGCGGGCGGCCATTCAACAGGCTCTGCTGCCGGTCTTGCTGGATCTTCTCGCCGACACCCCGGATCCGGACCGAGGACTGCTGTCCTACCGCAAGGTCTCGGAGGCGCTCGAAGAAACGCCGTGGTATCTCAGGGTTCTTCGGGACGAGGGTGCGGTCGTCGAGCGGCTTGCCTTCCTGCTTGGCACGTCGCGGTTGGTGCCCGACCTGCTGGCGAGAGCGCCGGAAGTGCTGCAGTTGCTCGGCGACCCTGCTCGGCTGGCCGGTCGCACTCCCGCGGAAGTGGCTACTTCGCTGCGGGCCGCGGTGCGCCGGCAGCCAGGTTTGAACGCCGCGGTCACCGCCGCGAGATCACTGCGTCGGCACGAGATGCTGAGGATCGCGTCGGCCGACTTGCTGGGGTTGCTCGATGTCCCGTCCGTCTGCGATGCGTTGTCGAGTGTGTGGGTCGCTGTGTTGCAAGGTGCCTTGGCCGCTGCTTATCGCCAGCGTCAGGCAGAACTCGGCCGGACACCCGCGAAGATCGCCGTCATCGGCATGGGTCGACTTGGTGGGGCCGAACTCGGGTACGGCTCCGATGCGGACGTCCTCTTCGTATGCGAGCCGGACGAGGGGGTGTCCGACGCTGAAGCAGCGAAGTTCGCTTCCTCGGTCGCCGAGACGGTTCGTAAGATTCTTGGTGCGCCCAGCACCGACCCGGCCTTGGTCGTTGACGCCGATCTCCGCCCGGAGGGGCGGAGCGGGCCATTGGTGCGGACGCTGGAGTCCTACCGCAGCTACTACGGGCGGTGGGCAGAGGTCTGGGAATCGCAGGCGCTTCTCCGTGCCCGGTTCATCGCCGGTGATGACGATCTGGGTGCGCGGTTCATCGAGATGATCGACCCCATTCGATATCCCGAGGAGGGACTCGACGCGGTTCGAGTGCGCGAGATCAGGCGGATCAAGGCGCGCGTGGAGAGGGAGCGGATGCCGAAGGGCGCTGACCCGACCCGGCACACGAAACTCGGCCGCGGCGGGCTCGCGGACGTGGAGTGGACCGTGCAGCTCATGCAACTGCGCCATGGCAACGAAATAGCAGGCCTTCGGACCACATCGACGACTGAAGCGCTGAAGGCCGCCGTGGAAGCCGGGCTCGCTGAGCCCGCCGAGATCGAATCTTTGACCGAGGCCTGGCTACTGGCGACGCGCGTGCGGAACGCCGGGATGCTGGTCAGGGGTAAAGCCGTCGACGAGATCCCCAGCTCCGGCCGCGATCTCGCCGCGGTCGCCCGGGTGCTCGGCTACTCCGCCGATGACGATCCCGGTGAGTTCCTCGACGCCTACCGGCGGACGACGCGGCGTGCTCACGCTGTGGTGGAGACGCTCTTCTACCAGGACTGACCGCTCTGACCTGCGGGAAGTGAGCAAGGGACCTTTGCTATCGCCTGCCGCGCGTGGACGAGGCGATAGCAAAGGTCCCTTGCTCACACTTGGGCGTCGCGGACGGAGAGCGGCACTTACAGTGGACCGGTGACTGTGCGCGAGCCGTTTCGCACCCGGATCAAGGTGCGCCATTACGAGCTGGACACTCTTGGCCATCTCAACCACGCCGTCTACCACTCGTACGGCGAGGTCTCCAGACTCGAGCTGATGGAGCTCGCCGGTGGCCTCAACTCAGGCATGCGAGACGCGAATCTCGCCTTCGTGCTGCTTGAGTCCCACATCGTGTTCCGGCGCGAGCTTCGGGCCGGCGATGTCGTCGACGTGACCTGTGACGCCAAATTCGGTACCGGCAAGACCTTCCACATGGACTCGAACATCTACAAGGCCGATGGGACTCTCTCCGCGGAGATCACGTGCACCCTGGGGCTGATGGATCTCGAGCGACGCAAGCTGGTGGACGACCCACGCGGCCGTATCGAGCGAGCGGGTGTCGACCTGAAGGTTCTCTCCACTTCGGAGTAGCCGAGCCGCCGGACCACAAGAAACGCCGGTGGTGAGGGCGTTTCCGCGCCTCACCACCGGCGTGCTCTTGGTGTTGCTACCGCACGACTTACACGTCGTAGTACAGCGAGAACTCGTACGGGTGCGGGCGCAGCCGCAGCGGGTCGATCTCGTTCTCACGCTTGTAGGAGATCCACGTGTCGATCACGTCGGGGGTGAACACGCCACCCTCGAGCAGGTAGTCGTGGTCGGCTTCCAGCGTGTCGAGAACCGCGCCGAGGTCGCCAGGAACGAGCTTGACGTTCTGGGCCTCCTCCGGCGGGAGCTCGTAGAGGTCCTTGTCGATGGGCTCCGGCGGCTCGATCTTGTTCTTGATGCCGTCGAGGCCGGCCATCATCATCGCCGAGAACGCCAGGTACGGGTTGCCGGACGAGTCCGGACACCGGAACTCGGCGCGCTTGGCCTTCGGGTTGTTGCCCGTGATGGGGATACGGACACAAGCCGACCGGTTCCGCTGCGAGTACACCAGGCTGACCGGCGCTTCGAAGCCCGGCACGAGCCGGTGGTACGAGTTGACGGTCGGGTTGGTGAACGCCAGCAGGCTCGGCGCGTGCTTGAGCAGGCCGCCGATGTAGTGGCGGGCGGTGTCGGACAGCCCCGCGTAACCCGACTCGTCGTGGAACAGCGGCGTGCCGTCCTTCCACAGCGACTGGTGGCAGTGCATACCCGAGCCGTTGTCACCGGCGAGCGGCTTCGGCATGAACGTCGCGGTCTTGCCGGCGGCGAACACGGTGTTCTTCACGATGTACTTGAACAGCTGCAGGTCGTCCGCAGCGTGCAGCAGCGTGTTGTACTTGTAGTTGATCTCGGTCTGACCGGCGGTGCCCACCTCGTGGTGCGCGCGCTCGATCTCGAAACCGGAGCCCTGGAGTTTGCGGACGATCTCGTCGCGCAGGTCGGCGAAGTGGTCGACCGGCGGGACGGGGAAATAGCCGCCCTTGAACTTCGTCTTGTAACCCTGGTTGCCACCCGGCACGTCGGCACCGGTGTTCCACCAGCCTTCGACAGAGTCGATCTCGTGGAACGAGGCGTGCTCGGCGGAGTCGAACCGGATCGAGTCGAAGATGTAGAACTCGGCCTCCGGGCCGAAGAACACGTTGTCGGCGACGCCGTACTCGGAGATGTACTGCTCGGCCTTGCGCGCGATGTTGCGCGGGTCGCGGCTGTACGCCTCGCGGGTGAACGGGTCGTGCACGAAGAAGTTCAGCGAGAGCGTCTTCGCCTTACGGAACGGGTCGATACGCGCAGTCTCGGCGTCCGGGAGGAGCAGCATGTCGGATTCGTGGATCGACTGGAAACCACGCACCGAGGAGCCGTCGAAGGCCAGGCCTTCTTCATAGGCTTCTTCGTTGAACGCCTTCGCCGGAACGGTGAAGTGCTGCATAACGCCGGGCAGGTCGCAGAACCTGACGTCGACGACCTCTACGTTCTCGTCGGCGATAAGGCGCTGAATGTCGTCTGGAGTAGTGGGCACCCTCGGTGACTCCTTCTCGTTCGTTGCCGGCGGCAGTACTCTCTTCGGCTCACGCTAAGAGCGCGGTGTTGCCCGACCGTCACCCGTATGTTTCGCCGGTGTTAACGGGGCGGCGATATCGGGTAGTCGACCAGGGCGAATGTGTCCCGCGCCACCGGCATACCCTGGATGGGTGGCGAGATGGACCGGAGAATGGCTGCCCGGAGCCGGGGACGGAACGACGGCCGGTGGCGAGGGTACGCAGCGGTGGCGTGGTGAGCGACTCGGCTTGCCCCAATCGGGTGTCGGGTCCGTGGCGAGCGGCGGGCCGCGTCTCCTCGGGTTGATCATCGATCTGGTCCTCGCCTCATTGGTCACCGCTCTCTTCGTGAAGCCGAGCTTCCAGGATCCGACCGTTATGCAGACGTTCAACCTCTGGTCAGTAGGCGTCTGGGCGGTCATCACGGTCATTCCCGCGACCTTCTTCGGCTTCACGCCCGGGATGGCAGCGGTCGGAATCCGCGTCGCCAGGCTCGACGGTGGGCAAATGGTCGGAGCGTGGCGAGCCGTCGTGCGAGCGGCACTGACCTTCGTGATCCTCCCGGCCGCGTTCCGCAACATCGACGGGCGAAGCTGGCTCGACCGGCTGACCGGAACCGTCGTGATCCGGATGCGATGACCTCGGCTGGGGGAGCAAGGGACCTTTGCTCTCCTCCCGGGCACCGGCTGTGTCAGGCGGCGGGTGTCGCGGGATCGCTGCCGAACTCCGGAGGCGGTCGTTGCCGAGCGCGCCGGTGAGCAGCTCGCAGTTCCTGGATCACCACCAGCGGCTGGTCTCGGAGTCGCGCCGGGCTTACTTGGACGACGATGAGACCGGCGGCGGCCAAAGTGGGTGTCTCCGATGGGCTGCTCGGATCGAGAGCGACCTCGTCGTAGCGGATCTGCATGGCGACACCGACCTTCGGCCACCAGGCGTCGGCGACACCGATGACCTGTCCGTCCGAGGTCCGTAATACGGCTTTCCGCATTGGCCTGGGCAACCCGCTGCGCTCGAGTGCGGTCTCCAGCCATTGCTCGACGGCCGAGTCGACGCCGTCTTGGAGGGCGCCGACAACGATCCGGGGGAGTGCCGAGCCGATCGTGCTTGCCTGCGCCAACTCCTCTCGTAGTTCCTCTGGAGTGCAGAGTCCGCGATGGACCGCATCGTGGATCATCGCCCGCACGGACTGGAGTTCGTCCATACGTCGAGCCGCGTCGATCAGGGCCCTGGCGAGCGGAGCGACCGGCAGCCCGTCGATCTCCACCGGTTCCGGCAGGTGGATCGTTCGTTCGACGACGGCGAATCCCCAGGTGGCGACCTTGCTCTGGTGGGGGATCAAGGTGTGAGCCCGTCTTTCCGGCGGAAGTCTTCGGACTCCGTACAACCGGGCCGCCTGGACTCCGGTGAGCATCGCGTCCGGGCCCGCGTGGGTCAGCGCGACCTTCAGAAGCTGACGCATGGTCGGCGTGGCGTTGGTCAGGAGAATGACGCCGGGAATCGGACGTCGCCACGGGCCGCCTTCGCGGCAACGGCGAGAGATCCAGGAGTGGGAGTGCCCCAGGGCGACAAGTTTCGCCCGGGCGGCCACGCCGTCCGGGAACATCGCTGCCAGCGTCTTCTGCAAGACGCTCTGGGTTCCGTCCACACAGTGATCATGCGACCACCCACCGACAGTTTTTGTCCGGCGACAGATCAGGGGTCCTTTACTACCGCTCGCGGCGGTAGTAAAGGACCCCTGATACTCGTTTGGTCAGCGGCGGCGGATGGTGCGCTGGACGTTGCGCATCTTCGCGCCGGCAGGCATCGGGCCCTTGGGCATCGCGGCGCCCCGGCTGCCGAGGGCGGCCAGCTTCGCTTCCAGCGCGTCGACCTGGGCGGGCTTGAGGTTGCGCGGGAGCTTCGTGAGGTAGCCCTGCAGCTTCTTCAGCGGCACCTGCTGCTCTTCGTTCCCGATGATCACGTTGTAGATCGGGGTCTCACCGATCAAGCGGGACACCCGCTTCTTCTCCTGCGCGAGCAGGGACTTCACGCGGTGCGGCGCGCCTTCGGCGACAAGCACGACACCCGGGCCGCCGAGCACTCGGTGCACGGCGTCGAGCTGGGTCGTGGCCGCCACGGTCGGCGTCACCTTCCAGCGGCCTCGCATGTTCTCGAGTGCCCAGGCCGCGGCACCCGGCTGTCCGTCGGCCTTCGAGTACACGGTCTTCTGAACCCGCCTGCCGAAGATGATCACAGCGGCGAGTGCGCCGAGCAGGATGCCCAGAGGCAGCACCACCCAGTGGACGTCGAAGATGAACCCGATGCCGAATACGACACCGGTGATGACCAGGAGCGATCCGGCCATCCAGGGGATGAGCGCCTTGTCTTCCTTGCGCTGCATCTTGAAGGCCTCGAAGATCTGCCCGCGGCGAGCCTTGCTCGCGGCGCGCTTCTCCTTCTTGGCCAGCTTCGCTGCTTCCTTGTCCTGCTTTCCCGCCATGTGACCAGGATACGGCCGCGTGCCCTGCGTCGATCCCGTCGGGCCCTCTGCGAGGATCGGAGTGTGGTTAGCGCATCGTCCCCGAAGAGTCGTCCAGGCCTGCTCGATGGGCTCGATCCCGAGCAACGCGCCGCCGCCTGCGCGCCGAGGGGGCCGGTCTGTGTCCTCGCGGGAGCGGGAACCGGCAAGACTCGGACGATCACGCACCGCATCGCCCACCTTGTTCGTTCCGGGCACGTCGCCGCTGGTCAGGTCCTCGCAGTCACCTTCACGACCCGCGCCGCGGGCGAGATGCGCGCACGTCTTCGGGGGCTGGGTGTCGACGCCGCCCAGGCGCTCACTTTCCACGCTGCCGCTCGCCGCCAGCTCCGGTATTTCTGGCCCCAGGTCGTCGGGGATCGGCCATGGGAGCTGCTCGAGAACAAGTTCCGCTACGTCAGCCAGGCCGCCAACAAGGCAGGTCTCGGCACCGAGACAGAACTCCTGCGCGACCTCGCCAGTGAGATCGAGTGGAGCAAGGCCTCTTTGGTATCGCCGGACGACTATCCGGCCGTCGCCGCGCGCACGCAGCGGGACACACCCGCACCCGCGTCGCAGGTCGCGGAGGTCTATCGCAACTACGAGAAGGTCAAGAACGCCGCCCAGGTTCTCGACTTCGACGACCTGCTCCTGCACACCACCGCCGTTCTCGAGGAGCACACGGTGGTGGCCCAGGAGTTCCGCGAACGCTACCGCTGTTTCGTCGTCGACGAGTACCAGGACGTCACCCCGCTGCAGCAGCGGCTGCTCGACGCATGGCTCGGCGGCCGCGACGACCTGACCGTGGTCGGCGATGCCAACCAGACCATCTACTCGTTCGGTGGTGCCTCTCCCCGTCCGCTGCTGGAGTTCACTCGGCGGTTCCCCGAGGCGACGGTCGTGAGGCTCGAGCGGGACTACCGCTCGACTCCCGAGGTCGTCGCTCTAGCCAATCAGGTGATCGGCGCCGCGCGCGGCCGTCCCGCGGGGTCGAGGCTGAAGCTCATCGGCCAGCGTCCTTCGGGGCCCGTCCCGCGGTTCGCCGAGTATGACGACGAGACGGCCGAAGCCGCCGCTGTCGCGCGCAGGATCCGGGATCTGCTCGACGGCGGAGTGGCGGCCAGCGAGATCGCGGTGCTCTACCGGGTCAACGCCCAGTCAGAGGCCTACGAGCAGGCGTTGGCTGAGATGGGTATCCCCTACCTCGTCCGCGGCGGCGAACGGTTCTTCGCCAGGGCCGAGGTCCGGCAGGCGATGTCCGCGTTGCGGATGGCTTCGACCGACGCGGACACCGGCGAGATGGTGACCAGGGTCCGCTCCGTGCTCGCGAAAGTAGGGCTCACCGATCAGCCTCCGGCCGGAGGTGCGGCGAAAGAGCGGTGGGACGCGCTCCTGTCGATCGTCGAGTTGGCCGAGGAGCTGGCTTCCACCGTCGACGACGCGGATCTGCCCCGATTCGTGGCGGAGCTCGAACAGCGGGCGAGCGCGCAACATCCGCCGACGGTGGAGGGCATCACCTTGGCCTCGCTGCACGCGGCGAAGGGGCTCGAATGGGACGCTGTGTTCCTTGTGGGGCTCGCCGAGGGGACCATGCCGATCCTCCACGCCGATGGTGACGACGCCGCCATCGAGGAAGAGCGCCGTCTCTTCTACGTCGGCGTCACTCGAGCACGAGAGCACCTCTCGCTGTCGTGGGCCCTGGCCAGGACGTCGGGAAACCGCCGCAATCGGCGACGCAGCCGCTTCCTGTACGGCCTGATCCCTGAAGACCACCCGGCGGCGAGGGTCGCCCGATCGCAGCAGCCGAAGCAGTCCGGCAACAAGGCGCGATGCCGGGTGTGCGGCGGTCCGCTGCTGGAGACCTTGGACATCAAGCTGGGACGCTGTTCTCGTTGCCCGTCCAATGTGGATGAGCAGCTGCTCGAGAAGCTGAAGTCCTGGCGAGGGGAACGCTCCCGTGAGCTCAAGGTGCCGGCCTTCGTCGTCTTCACGGACGCGACGCTGGTCGCCATCGCCGAACAGCGGCCGACCGATGACACAGCGTTGTGCGCCATCTCCGGGATCGGCGCGACGAAGCTCGAACGCTTCGGAGCGGAGGTTCTCGACGTCGTGCGGGCTTCGGTGGAGTCTTGACCGCGCCCCAGGCTTGATCCACGCGGCGAACCCGCTGCTCAGAGCCGATCTTCGTAGCTTCGACGGTTTTTCTGGAAAATAAGTTGCCCCGGTATGGTCAGGGGCAATAACCTGCAAGTACCGGGCGCGGGAAGCGCCTGGGATGGGGAAGAACTTCTACAACACAGCGTAGACCGCAGGGCGGTTCGCGCGCGACAGAGAAAGGTGGTGCCGGTGAAATGACGATCAAGATGATGCTCACGAACCCCGGTACCCGTCTGTCCTGCGTCGCGGAAGTCCCGCAGGCTCAGCGCCAGGGCACCTTCATGCCCGTGAGCATCCTCGCCGCCCGCGGCGGCCAGCGTTTCGACCTGAGCCGGATCGCCGCTGACAAAACCTTCGCGCACGCTGCCGCCTTCGGTGGAGCGTACGTGAATGGTGGCGTCGATCTGCCGGTCATCAAGCAGTTCCGTGTTCCGTTGTCCATACGGGAGCGAAGTTCCTGACCTAGTCAGGACTAGAGGCTCACGAAGGCCGCGGAACCGGTTACCGGATCCGCGGCCTTCGTGTTTTTTGCTGCACAAACAAGTTGGCTGCACAACCTAATTGGGGTTCAGCGTTGTCCAGTTCCACCGTCAGTACGAAATCCGTCACGGAACAGAGGAGTGCACTCATGTCATCGGCCATAGCTTTCGCGCCGGAGGAGGCCCTGCCCTTCGCCGACTCCGGCGTCGTCGACCTGCTCGACGCCCTCGACTCGCCTGAGTCGATGCTTCCCTGCCGTTCGGGCGACGCGGACCTTTGGTTCGCCGAGTCACCGGCAGAACTCGAGCGTGCGAAGGCGTTCTGCGCGGACTGCCCGGTCCGTTCAGCCTGCCTCGCGGGCGCCCTTTCGCGGCGTGAGCCGTGGGGTGTCTGGGGTGGGGAGATCTTCGAGCGCGGCGTGGTCGTCGCGCGGAAGCGGCCCCGTGGCCGCCCCCGGAAGAACCCGGTCGTCGAGCCCGCCGTCGAGGCTCGTCCCGTCGTGCGCAAGGTCGAGCGGAGCGCAGCGGCATGACCGTCGAACCCATCACCACCAGGGATTACGAGGCGCGAACCGGTAACCGGACTCTCGCGTCGGCCAAAGTGAACGAGATCAAGGTCGAGGAGACCAGCGAAATGTTGCTTTATGAAGAACTGTCCAGGGCCCGAATACGAGACCTCGAGGAGGGAGTCCGCGCCCAGCGGGCTCGAAGCGGCCCACGCGCCGTACGCAGGTGGACCAGGGTCGCACGATGGGCGACCCGGCGAGCCGAGCACCTTCAGGCCTGACCACTCGGGGGAGCGGGGGACCTTTGCTATCGCGCGGCGATAGCAAAGGTCCCCCGCTCCCCCTTTGGGGCGTGGTGCGGCTTGGTGTGGTGTTCACTGGGGGAATGGCCGTACACACGCACGACGATATCGACTGGGCGGAGCGGCTTCGGTCGCTGCGCATGGCCGAAGCACTCGACGCCGAGTCGACGCGAGTGGCGGCCCGTCGGCTGCTGGAAGGCATGCCGGCGGGGCCGACCATCCTCGACGTCGGCTGCGGTGCGGGCGGGATGAGCGTGCTCTTCGCCGAGGAGCTCACCTCCGCCGACGCCAGGATCGTGCTGGTCGACGCGACAGAGCACCTGCTGGACGAAGCGCACCGGCGTGTCAGCGCGGCCGCGGGGGACAGGGCCACCGTCGAGACGATCCACGCCGACGTGGCCGACGACGGGTTGCCCGCCCGGCTTCCTCCGGCCGATCTGGTCTGGGCTTCCCGCGTGGTTCACCACCTGCCCGATCAGCAGGCCGCCATCGACACCCTCGCTCGGCTCGCGCGCCCTGGTGGGCTGGTAGCCATTTCCGAGGGCGGATTGGACTTCAACTGTCTCCCTTGGGATCTCGGTATCGGTCGCCCAGGGCTCGAGGAGCGACTGCTCGCCGCGCGAGGTGAGTGGTTCGCCGAGATGCGGGCGGGTATCCCCGGCTCCGTCTCCATGCCCTACGGCTGGAACGTCGCACTCCAGCGGGCCGGTCTCGACGACGTCGACTCCTTCGGGGTGCTCATCCACCACCCGGCGCCTGGGCCGGAGCTGCTGCGCGAGTTCGTGATCGAGCGGGTGACCTGGCTGGCCGAGGTGGCAGGCGACCTTCTGAGCAGCGACGATCGCGAGACCGCGGCCACCTTGGTGGATCCGGCGAGCCCCGCCTTCCTCGGTGCGCGCCAGGATCTGTTCCTCCAGGGGGCGAAGACGATCCATTGTGGACGGCGGTCGTGAGCGACCAGGTCGGCTGCTCGTTGTGCGGCCGGATCCGTGGTGCGGACGAGGAGCCCGCGCAGACGCTCGCCTGGGTTTCCACCCGCGAGAAGAACGTCGTGCGCTGGATGTGTCCAACCTGCGCTCGCCGCCACACCCGCGACATCGAGGGAAAGCTGCCGGACGAGTACTGGTGAGCCCTTCAAGCGGCGTCGTTGATCCGGCCGATCGTGCGGACCTTCGGCCGCGGCGTCCTCGCCGCCTCGGCGTACGCCCTGACGAGCTCGGCCGCGACCTCCAGCGGAACCTTCCTCAGCTGGTCGATGGTGCAGCGGACCAGCACTGTTCCGGTTGCGGTCAGCGCCAGAGGATGGAAGTTCGCGGCGCCTTGTTTCGGGACACGGAATTGCCACGCCAGGCCGATGTCGTCCCACCAGGCGTCGGCAGCGCCGATGGGACGCCCGCGCCGGTCGCAGATCGTCATGTTCCACGACGGCGAGGGCAGCGGGCACCCGTCGAGGACCTTCCTCGCCAGCCCATGCGCGTAGGTCTCTTCGGGATCGACGCGGCGTAGCGCCGCACGGACCGCGGCTGAGCCTCGCCGGTTACCGGAGTCGAGCTCTTCGCTGAGCTCTTCGACCGTGCAGAGCCCCCAATACACCGGTAGCGAGATCAGCTCGTCGATCCGTGCCGGATCGACCTCCAGCCGGGCCAGATCGAGCGCGGCCCTGGCCGGCGGGGCGAACGGGACGCCGTCGATCAAGATCGGCGGCGGCATCCGCGTGGTTCTTCGGGGCAGCATGCCGGGTTCCGCCGGCATGCGTCGATAGTCGGGGACGAGGAGATGGACCTCCCGCGTCACCGGGCAGTCCACGCCTCGCGCGCGAAGCGCGTCGGCGCCCGTCACCACCACGTCCGGACCGAACCGCGCGACGGCGGCTTGCAGCAGTTGAAGCCGGGTGGGCGCGCAGTCGCGCAACAAGATCACACCCGGCATCAGCCTTCGCCAAGGACCGCCAGGGCCGCAGAGCTTCGCGGCGTAACGCGCGGTCACGCCCGCCTTGCGCAGCTCCCGGCTGGTGATGATCCCGGATTCGCAGGTGTTACTGAGCGCCATGAGCCGGGCGCTTCGTGTAGTGGTCATGAATCGAGGATGACCGTTGGGCCGTCCGGGTGGAACCACTTCCGCGAAGTTGTGGACAACTCGCCCGAACGACCCCGATTTTGGCTCAGTCCCAACGATCCCTGTGGATAACTTCTCAGGCCGCGAAGCCCGGCTGCCACCGTTCGACGATCGCGCGGGCGGGGATCTCCGCGTCGAGCTGGCAGAGGATGCCGGTCGATCCGGCGGTCACCCGGTGGATCATCAGGTACTCGGGCGGCAGGTTGAGCGAGCGGCCGATCCGGAAGTCCCTGCCACGGGTGTCGCCGACCCGGCCCGCCTGCCGTTGCATCCAGCGGCGGGTGAAGTGGAACGTCTCGCCGGCCAGCGGTTCGGTGAACGGCGCGAGGTAGGCGAGCACGTCATCGGCCTGCAGATCCGCGTCGGCCCGGATGAAGCCGGACTCCCTGAGCAGCCGCATGAGCTTCGAGGACTCGCCGTCGAGCGCCAGTCTGGTCATCTCGCCGAGGTGCTGCGGGATGCCTTCGGGCAGCCGGGACACCCCGCCGAAGTCGATCACGCACAGCCTGCCGTCGGCGGTCAGCATGAAGTTGCCCGGATGCGGGTCCGAGTGCAGGAGCCGGGCTCGTTCCGGCGATGAGTAGTGGAACTCGGTGAGCAGGCTCCCCGCGCGATCCCGCGCCTCCTTGTCACCGCTGGAGATGATCTTCGACAACGGGGTTCCGGTGACCCATTCCGTGACGATGACCTTCGGCGCGCTGGCGACCACTCGTGGAATCAGGAAGCCCGAGACGCCTTCGAACGCTTTCACGAAAGCACGCTGGTTCTGGGCTTCCGCCTGGTAGTCGAGCTCTTCGTTCATCCGCTCGGCGAGTTCCGCCAGGAGCGGTTTCACTTCGGTCCCCGGCACGAAGGCCTGGAACAACCTGCTGAAACGCTGGAGCTGCCGAAGGTCGCTCCGCAACGCATCGTCGGCTCCGGGGTACTGGACCTTGACGGCGACTTCGCGGCCGTCGTGCCAGGTCGCCCGGTGCACCTGGCCGATGCTCGCGGACGCGGCCGGTTCGTCATCGAACGTGGCGAATCGCTGCTGCCAGGTGCGTCCCAGCTGCTCGGCGAGGACGCGGTGGGTCTGCCGGGTCGGCATGGGCGGTGCCGCCGCCTGAAGCTTGGTCAGGGCCTCGCGATAGGGCTTCGCCATCTCATCCGGCACCGCGGCCTCGAAGACACTCAAGGCCTGGCCGAACTTCATGGCGCCGCCCTTGAGCGTGCCGAGGACCTCGAAGAGCTGCTCCGCGGCCTTGGCGGACAGCGTCGCGTTGACTTCTTCGGCACTCTGCCCGGTCAGCCGCCTGCCCCAGCCGCCGACCGCCCGGCCGGCTATTCCGAGCGGAATACTGGCCAGCTTCGCCGTTCGCGCGGCCCCGTTGCGGGGGATGGCGGCTTCACGGTCCTCGGCGCTGCGGGAGTCGGTCACCTTCGCGATTCTGCCTTGATTCACTCCGCCCGCGCAGCCTGTTGGGGGCGTGCGTGTGGGCTACGTCGCTCGCGGTATCAGCGGGCACCACATCCGCATCCCGGATGGGGCGGCCAATCACGGTGACGAATGGCACCTTCGAAGAAATCGATCTCCAGTGTGGCATTCCACGCGGGCGGTGCCTGGTCACTGGGCGACAGAAGCCGCAGTGCCTGCGCAGCGGCCAGCGCGGCACACGCGTGCACGGCGCCGAGGTCCGGTCGTTGCACGCGCCCCGCGAGCTGACTCGCCACCCTCGGCCAGGTCTCGTCTGCGCGGGCACGGTGCAGATCGGCACAGCGCAAGCAACTGCTGCGGCCGGGCACCACCAGCGGCCCGACGATGCCGATGCCGTCCCGGACGCGGACCGGCAGATGGCTGATGCCGTTTTGGACGAGTTCGTCGACCACTTCGGGCGCGGGTACCACGGCATCGGTGAGCAGCACGAGTTCCGGCTGGTGGTCCGAGTAGAGCCGAGAGGTCGACGTTTCCCCACCGGCGCGCCGCACGACCTGCGTCATCGCGTCCCGGCGGAACATGCCGATCTCGGCCTCGGTGTAGCCCGAACCCAGGTCACGTTCGCGGACCGTGCCCGACGCCCGGACGTCGATGTGCCCGATGCCGGCGTTGGCGAGGAGCACCGCGATCGCCACGGCCAGCCTGCCGTCGCCCTGGACCGCCACCGCCGTATGCCTGCGGCGCGCGGTGAGCGCGGCCTGGTGGTGGCGGGCGCGGAGCGACCAAAGTCCCGTCTCGGGCCTGGGGCTCGGGTGCCGCCGGGGCTGCCCCGCGTCGGTCACCAGCCCGCGGATCGTCAGGTCGGCCATCAGCTCCCGAAGTTGTTCATCGTGTTCGCTCTGCGCGAGCACGATGTCGTCGACGGCCCGTTTCCCGTCCAGCTTGCGGAGCGCACCGGCCACTTCGGAGGCCACCTCGGTGATCACCACCGCGTGCGCGGGATCGAGGCCGACCTGGACCTCGCCGTTCCCACGTTCCAGCACATCGAGGCCGGGAAGCAGGACCGGGAAGGCAGGCAGGATGATCGACCGCAGGTCCGGTTCGCGAAGGTTCATGATCGCAGGATCGCACTGCCTCGCTAACCAACCGCCAAGAAATACCCGAGTTATCCACAGGTGAGCCCCGTTGTGGATAACTCGAGGCTGTGACCTTTCGGCTCTCGGACTTGTCGGTGACTGGCCTTACCGTGGTCGAGTGGTCGAAGCACGGATGCCCTCATTGAGGAGCCGGGACAATCCCCTGTCGGACACTCCCGAACACAAGGTCGAGGTACGGCGTAGCCAGCGCCGCCACCGGACCGTCACCGCGTACTGGGACGAGGACACCCTCGTCGTGCTGATCCCCGCCCGGATGACCCGGGCCGAGGAGAAGCACTGGGTTGCCGAGATGCAGCGCAAGCTGTTGCGCACGGGCCCACGGCGGGCCGCTCCGCCGAAGGCCTCGGACGAGGCGCTGCTGGCGCGCTGCGCCGTGCTCTCGGCGAAGTATCTGGACGGAAAGGCGATACCCGCGAGCGTTCGCTGGGTGCCGCCGATGCGGACGAGGTGGGCGTCCTGCACGCCGGTCGACGCGACGATCAGGGTCAGTGATCGTCTGCGCCGGGTCCCGGCCTGGGTGCTGGACTACGTCCTCGTGCACGAACTCGCGCATTTGAAAGAACCAGGGCACAACGCGGCGTTTTGGGAGCTCGTACGCCGTTATCCCAAGACCGAACGCGCCATCGGCTATCTGGAGGGCCTGTCCTCCGCCGCCGGATGGGGCATCGCGGCGGAGGACTGACGGTGCCTCAGTTCTTGTCTTCGTCGCCCTTGTCGTTCTCGGGCTTGTTCTTCTCACGCTCGGTACGTTCGATCTCGGCGATCGGGTCGATGCCCTCGAGGGTCGACTCGCCGTCGCCGAGGCGTTCGGCGAAGTCGAGCGGCTCGTCGAGGTCCCCGGCGGTCGGCATCAGGTCGGGGTGGGACCAGAGGCCGTCCCGTTTCTCGATGCCGTACTGGTCGCCGACCAGCTTCCACAGCGCGGAAGCCGCCCGCATCCGCCTCGGCCGGAGTTCGAGCCCGACCAAGGTGGCGAAGGTCTGCTCCGCCGGGCCACCCGTGGCCCGGCGGCGGCGCAGCGTCTCCCGGAGTGCGTCCGCACCCGGGAGACGGTCGCCGATGGCCTCGGCGACCACGACGTCGACCCAGCCTTCGACCAGCGCGAGCAGGGTCTCCAACCGGTTCAGCGCCGCTTTCTGCTCAGGCGAGGTCTGCGGCTCGAGCAGGCCGGAGGACATGGCCTCTTCGATGCTGGCCGGGTTCGACGGGTCGATCTGGCCGGCGAGCTGCTCCAGCGCCGAGGTGTCGACGGAGATGCCGCTCGCGAACTCCTCGACGGTGGCCAGCAAGCGCTGCCGCAGCCAGGGAACGTGGGCGAACAGCCGCTGGTGGGCGGCTTCGCGCGCGGCGATGAAGACCAGCACCTCGCTGGTCGGCAGCTCCAGGCCCTCGGTGAACTTCTCGATGTTCGCCGGCAGCAGCGCGGAGGTCGCGGCGGGGCCGAGCGGAAGGCCGACCTCGGTGGAGGTGAGCACTTCGGAAGCCAACTGAGCAAGGGCGTTGCCGAGCTGAGAGCCGAAGGCCATTCCGCCCATCTGCCCCATCATCGAAAGCAGCGGGCCGGCGGCCTGTTTGGCTTCTTCGGGCAGGGCCTCGACCCACGCGCCCGAGACCTGCTGGGCGACAGGGTCGCAGAGGCGTTGCCAGGTGGGCAGGGTCTTCTCGACCCAAGTGCGCGCGGACCACGCGACGGTCGTCGAAGCACCGGCGGGCAGGATCGTCGCGGCGTCGAGCCACAGCTCTGCCAGGTGGGCGGCGTCACGGACGGCCGTGCTCGAGTCGCCGCCACTGGACGACGAGAAGCCGAGCTTGACGTCGCTGTCGCTGCTGCTGAGGTTCTGCAGCGCGATCTGTTTCGCCAGGTCATAGTTGACCGGCCCGGTCGAGCTGCCGGCCTGGCTGAGCATCTGGCCCAGCTGGCTGAGCATCTGACCGAGCTGATTGAAGGCCTCGGCGCCGGAGGGTTGGCCGCCGGAATCCGACGGCTCGTTCTCGCCTCGTTTGTCGGGATCGGGCGGTCCGAAGCCGAACGGGGGTTTGCTCATGGCACCACCGTACGCGGCCCCCGGGACCCAGAGCTCGTCAACTGGAGTGATGCGCGTGGCCTTCACCGAGAAGCGAACACCGTCACCGTACGCTGTCACGCGTGACAGAGCCCTCGGAGGAGACCACAGCAGCGCGGAGCCGTGCGGGCTCCGCGAGTGACCAGGACCGCTCCGAACGGCGGCTGACCCGGCGGGGCTGGACGGTGCTGGTCAGCGGCGTGTTGTTCGTGGCTCTCGCGCTGGTCGGATTCTTCATCCCGGTGCCTTATGTGGCGATCAGCCCCGGCCCGACCTACGACACCCTCGGCAAGGACGCCGCCGGACAGTCGGTGATCCAGGTCAACGGGCACGAGAGCTTCCAGACCACCGGCGAGCTGCGCATGACGACGGTCTCTCTGCGGGACGGCGGCATCACGCTGTTCAACGCGCTCGGGCTCTGGGCGAGCGGCCGGTACGCGCTGGCGCCGCGCGAGGAGTACTTCAAGCCGGGCGAGACCAACGAGCAGGTCCGGCAGGAGAACATCCAGCAGCTGCAAGACTCGCAGACTGCGGCCCAGGTCGCGGCGCTGCGCCGCAAGTTCCCGGTGAAGGTGCTCGCGAGGACGATCGTCTCGGGCAGTCCGGCGGACAAGGTGCTCGCGCCCGGTGACCGGCTTCTGGTGGTCAACGGGAAGACGGTCACGGAGGCCGCCGAGGTGCGGGCCGCGCTGAACGGCACCAAGCCAGGGCAGACCGTGCAGATCACCTTCAAGTCCGACGGGCAGGCCGAGCGAACCGTGCCGCTCACGCTGGCCCAGCGGCCCGACGGCCCGGAAGGCTTCATGGGGCTGACCGCGGTGGACCGCGCGGATGTCCCGTTCGATGTGAAAATCTCGCTGCAGGACGTCGGTGGCCCGTCGGCCGGTCTGATGTTCGCGCTCGCGATCGTCGACAAGATGGAGCCCGGCGACCTCGCCGCGGGCAGGCACATCGCCGGAACGGGCGAGATCTCGGAGAAGGGCGTCGTCGGCCCGATCGGCGGCATCTCGTTCAAGGTGGTCGGCGCCCGCGAGGCCGGTGCCACCGATTTCCTCGTGCCCGCACACAACTGCGCCGAGGCGAAGACCGCCGCGCCCGATGGCCTGAACCTGATCAAGGTGGCCACGCTGGACGAGGCGATCGCGCAGCTCGAAAACCTGAAGGCGGGCAGGCCGACCGCTTCCTGCTGACCGCCGGGGGAGCAAGGGACCTTTGCTGTCGCCCCCGGGTCTGACTGACGAGAGCAAGGGACCTTTGGTATCGCCCAGCGTGCCTCCTGGGGCGGGCGATAGCAAAGGTCCCTTGCTCTCTTTTTGCAGGTCAGGGCAGCAGGGTGGCCTTCAGGGCCTCCAGCAGGTTAGGGGCCAGCTCCGGGTTCTCGATGATCTCGTCGATCGGGACGTCGCCGGGTTCTTCGGGTTGCCCGGCGCCGCGAAGCCGCAGGACGCACGCTCCGCCGCCGTCCCGCAGCACAGCGGCCACGAGCCGGGCTTCGGTACGGCGCGGGTGGTCGGCGGCCGCTTGGCGCAGACGTTCGGCATCGGTCTCGGGGACGACCGGGAGCTCCGCCTCGGCGTCCGGCGGCAGCACGATGATCTCCTGCGCGAGGGCGCATCCCAGCACCAGATCGGGCCACGCGATCTGCGCCAGCGCTTCACCGAGGTCACCGTCCGGCAACGACTCCTGGGCGACCGGCGTCAGCGGGGCCGACGGGTCGAGCTGCCCGGCCAATTCGGGTTGCTCGTCCAGCAGCGCCGCGGTCGGGACCAGCGCGAACAACTGCGGCGGCTGGTCCCATCCTCCGGAGGCGACGAACTCCTCGACTTCGCGGGCCAGGCCGGCCACGCCCTGCTGCTTACTCGGTGCCATTGGCACATCGTTCCAGGCGTCCGAGGCGGCGGCCTTCCGAGTCCGGTTTGGGCGGGTTCCGGGAACTTCCGACGGCATCCGTAGAGTTAGAGCATCAGGGGCCGCACGCGGTACGCGCGCCCCCGCGAAAAGTTCACCAAACCAGGAGCGTGTGCAGTGGCCACTCGGCCCCCCGTGAGCCTGCCGAAGCTGTCCCGGCGCAGCCGGGTACTGCTCATCATCGCCGCCGTAGTCATCCTGGCC
Organism: Amycolatopsis sp. cmx-11-12; assembly: GCF_046269425.1. Classification (NCBI taxonomy): domain Bacteria; kingdom Bacillati; phylum Actinomycetota; class Actinomycetes; order Pseudonocardiales; family Pseudonocardiaceae; genus Amycolatopsis; species Amycolatopsis sp. cmx-11-12. The sequence continues at coordinate 23,483 of NZ_JADNQM010000034.1, forward strand.
CTGCTACTGGGCGCGAGACTGCTGGACACCTATGTCGACTGGCTGTGGTTCGGCGAGGTCAGTGCCCGCAACGTGTTCAGCACGGTGTTGATCACCAGGGTCGTGTTGTTCTTCGCCGTAGGGATCCTGGTGGGAGGTGCGCTCGCGGTCAGTTTGATGATCGCGTACCGGACCAGGCCGGTCTTCGTGCCGATCTCCGGGAACGACGACCCGCTCGCGCGCTACCGCTCCGCGATCGTCGGCCGGATCCGCCTGTTCGGCATCGGCATCCCGGTGCTGACCGGGCTCATCGCCGGCGCGTCCGCGCAGAGCGACTGGCAGGTCGTGCAGTTGTTCCTCAACGGCACACCGTTCGGCCAGACCGATCCCGAGTTCGGCAACGACGTCGGCTTCTACGCCTTCGACCTGCCGTTCTACAACTGGCTCCTGGGCTGGCTGTTCATCGCGGTCGTCATCGCGTTCTTCGGCGCGCTGATCTCGCACTACGTCTTCGGCGGAATCCGGCTCGCGGGCAAGGGCGGCCAGCTCGCCGGCCCGACGCGCGCCCAGCTCGCCATCATCGTCGGCGTTTTCGTGCTGCTGAAGGCGGTCGAGTACTTCTTCGACCGCTATAACCTGCTGCTCTCCGACCGCGGACTGCCGCTGTTCACCGGTGCGACCTATACAGACCTGAACGCGGTTCTACCCGCGAAGCTGATCCTCCTGTGTATCTCGGTGATCTGCGCCGTCGCGTTCTTCGCCGGCGCGTTCCTCCGCAACTTGCAGCTGCCCGCGATCGCGTTGGTGCTGCTCATTCTGTCGAACGTGCTTGTCGGCGTCGCGTGGCCCGCGGTACTCGACCAGTTCTCGGTGCGTCCGAACGCGAACGAGAAGGAGGCCGCGTCGATCCAGCGCAACATGGACGCGACGCGCCAGGCGTTCGGTCTCACCAACGTCGAGTACAAGGACTACAGCGGCAAGTCAGAGGCGACCTCCGCGGAGATCAAGGCGGACAAGGGGACTGTCCCGAACATCCGGCTCCTCGACCCGAACATCCTCAGCGACACCTTCACTCAGCGCGTCGGTCGTGAGAACTTCTACGGCTTCCCGTCCAAGCTGGACATCGACCGCTACACCCTCAACGGTGTCACGCAGGACTACATCGTCGCGGCCAAGGAGATCAAGACCGAAGGCCTCGCCGGTAACCAGACGAACTGGATCAACAAGCACCTCGTCTATACGCACGGGAACGGTTTCGTCGCCGCGCCCGCCAACACGATCGACCGGGCACTGAAGGACGCCAACTCCGACGGCGGCTACCCGATCGCCACCACGAGCGACACCCAGAACCCGACAGGCGCCGGCTCGACCGACCCGACCAAGCCGGGCATCAAGGTCGAAGAGCCCCGCATCTACTACGGCGAGCTCGCCACCGATGCCGCGTACGCGATTGTCGGAGGCAAGGCTGGTCAGGCGCCCGGCGAGTACGACACGGCCGTCGATCGCGCCTACATCTACAAGGGCTCCGGCGGCGTGCCGATCGACAACTGGTTCAACAGGCTCGTTTTCGCCGCCGAGTACGGGGAACGGAACATCCTGTTCTCCGACGCCATCGGTGATGGGTCCAGGATCATGTTCAACCGAGAGCCCAGGGATCGCGTCGCCAAGGTCGCCCCATGGTTGACCCTCGACGGCGACCCGTATCCGGCGGTCGTCGACGGCAAGATCAAGTGGATCGTCGATGGCTACACGACGATGAACAACTTCCCGTACGCCCAGCAGACCCAGCTCGGGCAGGCCACCAACGACTCGCTCAGCGGCACCACCCGCCAGGCGAACTCCTCGATCAACTACATCCGTAACTCGGTCAAGGCCACCGTCGACGCGTTCGACGGCACCGTGGACCTGTACGGCGTCGAGGACAACGAGCCCGTGCTCAACGCCTGGAAGAAGGTCTTCCCGGGGCTGGTCAAGCCGAGCAGCGAGATCTCGCCGGACTTGCGGTCGCACTTCCGCTATCCCGAAGACCTCTTCAAGGTTCAGCGGGAACTTCTTTCGAAGTACCACGTGAACAACCCGGCTGAGTTTTACGCCCAGCAGGCCTTCTGGAGCGTTCCGCAGGATCCGACACAGGAAGGCGGCGTGAACGCGTCCGCGTCCGGTGTCGCCAACCAGCCCGGCTACTACGTGCTGGCCACCGCGCCGGGCGACTCCAAGTCGCGCTTCCAGCTCACCAGCTCACTGACCGGTCTTCAACGGCAGTACCTGGCGGCCTGGATGTCGGTGTCCTCGGACCCCGACGATTACGGGAAAATGCGGGTCCTCAGACTGCCGACTGACGCCAGCGGTGCGACCCAGGTGGACGGTCCCGTCCAGGTCCAGAACAGATTCCAGAGTGACCCGCGGGTCGCGCAGGACCGGACACTCTTCAACAACCCGAATGTCACGGTCACCTACGGAAACCTGATCACGCTGCCCGTCGCCAACGGCTTCCTCTACGTGGAACCGGTCTACATCCGGCAACGGAACCAGCTGAGCTATCCGCAGCTGGCCCGCGTCCTGGTCTCCTACGGCACCAAGATCGGCTTCGCGCCGACCCTGAACGAGGCCCTCGACCAGGTCTTCGGCCCCGGCACGGGTTCCGGGGTCACACCGCCCCAGACCGGCGGTACACCCGGACCTACGACCCCGCAACCGCCGGGCACGACGACGCCGCAGCCGCCCGCCGGCGGCAACCCGGCGCTCGACAAGGCCGCGGGCGAGATGCACGACGCCTGGGCCAAGTACAAGGCCGCCCAGCAGGCGGGCAACTACGCGGATCAGGGTGCAGCTCTCGCCGCACTCGATGTCGCGTACCGGGCCTACGAGGCGGCCAAGGCCAACCCTCCGGCAGCCAGCGCGCCGCCCACCAGCAAGCCCGGAGGGTGACGTCGCTTACCAAAAGGGCACCTGCTTTGCGCCTGCTCGAAACGCAGGCGTAAGGTAGGTGTCACGACGCGGGGTGGAGCAGCTCGGTAGCTCGCTGGGCTCATAACCCAGAGGTCGCAGGTTCAAATCCTGTCCCCGCTACAGAGGTTGGAGGCGCGGTCTGCGGAAATCGCAGACCGCGCCTCTTTCGCGTTGTACCGGGGGTCGAACCCCCGGACCCCCGCCAGGAGGGGCTTCGCCCCCTGGACCCCCAAGCGAGTTGGTTGCTCAGGTGCCCGAGGCTGTCTTGGGAGAGCAGGGGACCTTTGGTATCGCCGGGTAGCAAGGGACCTTTGGTATCGCGCTGGGGGCGGGGGAGCGGGGGACCTTTGCTATCGCGGCGGGGTGGGGGCGGTCCAACAGGCGTAGCCATCGGGGCGGTACAGGACGGCTTCGGTGGACGGCCAGGGCAGCTCCGTGACGAGCTGGGTGGTCAGCCGGAGTGCCTGAGCGCGGGCAGCGTCGATGTGGGCCGGTGTGGTCGTCAGGAGCACGAAGTCGCCGTTGTGAAAGAGCGTGCTGGGGCGGATAGGCCCGGCGTCGGTGAGGACGTCCTGGTCCGTCAGGCGCGAGCCGAGCGCGGGGTGCGACGTCCCGTAGGTCGCGTAGCGGATCCCGAGACCGGAGACCATGCCCGCCAGGTACCGGTTCACCTCGGGTAGCGCGACCAGATCGCCGAAGAGGGCGCGAAGCGCGCGAGACTCGTGAGACCGCGGAGTCAGCCCTAGTTGAGCGGCGACGTTGTGCAGCACTTGAGCGCCGACAGGGTGCCGTTCGGCCTCGTACGTGTCGAGCAGGTCGTCACCGGCCCAGCCGTGCACGGTCGCGGCCAGCTTCCAGCCCAGGTTCATTGCGTCCTGCACGCCCAGGTTCAGTCCTTGGCCACCGGCCGGGAAGTGGATGTGCGCGGCGTCGCCAGCCAGCAGCACCCGTCCCGCGCGGTAGTGCTCCGCCTGCCGAGCGGCGTCGGAGAACCGTGACGCCCACCGGATTTCCGACACCGTCGCGGACTCGCCGTAGGAGTCGAGCACTGCCTGCCGGACTTCGTCGTGCGTGACAGCGGACCGCATGTTCGCAGGCCGCGAGGCCCTGTCGCCGTACACGAAACGGTAGAGACCCGGTTCTCCCAACGGAATCAGGCCTTTGAACGTGGTTTCGCCGGTCGGCTCGCCGATGTTCCGCATCGTGCGCCACTGTTTTTGCGCACTGGCAGGTGTTTTGTAGAACAGGACGTCCGCGACCACGCCGAAACCTTCACCGTCCACGCCGGGAAAGCCCATGCCGAGTCCTTTGCGTACAACGCTTCGTGAGCCGTCGCAGCCGACGAGGAACTTCGCGCGCAGCCGCGGTTCTCCACCGTCTGTTCGGTACCGAACAGATACAGAGTCCTTGTCCTGCGCGAAATCGACTACTTCGCTGCCTCGCAGCACCTTTGTTCCTTGTGCGGCAAGCCGTTCCTCCAAGAACTCCTCGACCGTCGCCTGCGGAATCCCCAGTTGAAAAGGGAATCGAGTGTCCCAACCGTCGTAGCCGACGGGGATCATCGCGAAATGCCCGTCCTGCACCGTGGCGTACGAGCGGGCCTCCACATCGTCCAGAAGTCCGCGTAGCTCCAGCATTTCCGCGGTGCGCGGCTGCAGGTTCAGTGCCTTCGACAGTCCCGTGCGCTCGGGATGCCGTTCCAGTACCACGACATCGACGCCGGCGAGCGCGAGTTCGTGCGCGAGCGTCAGCCCGGTCGGCCCCGCCCCGGCCACGATCACGTCCGTCCCCAGGTTGTTCATACCACTCCTTAACAACGTTAAATTGACCTGCGCCCAGCGTGCCCTTAACATCGTTAAATTGTCAAGGAGCTACCGCTGGAAAGAGGGTTGAAAGTGGGTCTGACCAGGCAGGACATCGTCCGCGCCGGGCTTCGGCTGCTCAATGATGTCGGGCTCAACGGGCTGACGCTCCGCCTGATCGCGCAGGAACTCGGGGTCAAGGCTCCGGCGCTGTACTGGCACATGAAGAACAAGCAGGAGCTGCTCGACGAGATGGCGACGCAGATGTATGCCGACGCGATGCCGGGCCGCGTGCCGGAAGGTATGGGAGAGAGGGAGACTCTCGAGCTGGCGGCACGGGCGATGCGCCGGATGATGCTCGCTTACCGTGACGGAGCGAAGGTCTTCTCCGGGACTTTCATGACCGATGACAGCCTGCTCGGTGACAATCCGCTCCTGGGGCGGGTCGAAGCGGGGCTCGAACCGTACCTGGCCGGACGAGCGTTGTTCACCGTCTACAGCTACGTCGTCGGCTTCACCATCGAAGAGCAGGCCGTTTACCCGGTTCCGGGCGAACGGGACCCGCGTTACGACGTCACGCCCACGGCGTGGGTCTTCGACGAGGACGTCGAGGGCAGGTTCGGCGACGGGCTGACCATGGTGCTCAACGGCGTCTTCGCTTGGCTGGATGACAAACTCGCGCCATAAAGGCAGGTCAAAGGCCCTTCGGAAAGTTAAGGGTACCCCCCTGAAACCTGGTTTCGCCCCCATGTAATCTATTAACACAACGACGCGGGGTGGAGCAGCTCGGTAGCTCGCTGGGCTCATAACCCAGAGGTCGCAGGTTCAAATCCTGTCCCCGCTACAGAGAAAACGAGGCGCGGGTCTGCGGAAATCGCAGACCCGCGCTTCTTTGTTTTCCGGTTTCCGTGGTGCGTGCGCCCTCCGGGTCGATCACCCGCCGTCGTTGGGCGGGGCGGGGGACGCGTACCGCTGTCCGTGGCGAAGGCCGGTCGCGCAGCGTGTCCGGTCCATTGTGGACAGGTGTAGTGCGTTGGGCCGAATGAGCGCATATCACTAGCCACAATGGACAGATGTGCTGACCACAGTGGACACAGGTTCGGAAAAGTGGGACCGTAGAGTACGTGTCCGAATTGAATGCAACAGCCGCCGCACTGCTCGGTCTTCTCCACGACGGTCCCGCCACGGGCGGGCAACTGGTCGCGGGGGCGGGTGAGCGTTTCGGCGCCTTCTTCAGCGTGACCCGCAGCCAGGTGTACCGGGAGCTCCCCGCCTTGTCGAAGGAGGGCCTCGTCCGCCTCGGCAAGCAGGGCCCGCGGTCGAGCCAGCAGTACCTCATCACCGCGGCGGGCAAGAAGGCGTTCAAGACGTGGCTGTCCACCGAAGCCGGTCCTGACCACCTCCGCAGCCCGCTGATCCTGCGTCTCGTGCACGCCGGTTCGCTGACGGTGAAGCAGCGCTCGATGCTGCTCGAGTCGGCGCGCGCCAGCTACACCCAGCAGCTCGACGAAGCCAAGGCCGCCACCAAGAGCGCCGACGGCCCGTACGCCAAGGCGGTCGCCGAGTTCGCGCAGGCGCAGGCGAAAGCAGCACTGAAACTGCTGGATTCCATCCCCCAGTCCTGACCCGGACAGGTGCCCACGACCGGTTCCCCGCAACCGGTCGTGGGTTTTGCCGTAACCTTGGCCGACGTGAGTGATGAGTTCGATGCGGCACTGAAGGACCTGGCCGGCAAGCTAGCGCAGATCGAGTCGGTGATGGACCTGGACGCGCTGCGTGCCCAGGTGGCCGAGCTGGAGGAACAGGCGTCCAGCCCGAACCTCTGGGACGACCCCGAAGCGGCGCAGAAGGTCACCAGCCAGTTGTCCCACCGGCAGAGTGAGCTGCGACGCATTTCCGAGCTGCGTCAGCGGCTCGACGACCTGGGCATCCTCGCTGAGCTGGCCGAGGCGGAGGGCGACTCCGCCAGCGTGGCCGAGTCCGAATCCGAGCTGACGGCGCTCACCAAGGACATCGACGGGCTCGAGGTCCGCACCCTGCTGTCGGGTGAGTACGACGTGCGGAACGCCGTGATCACCATCCGATCCGAAGCGGGCGGCGTCGACGCGGCCGACTGGGCCGAGATGCTGCTCCGGATGTACCTGCGCTGGGCGGAGCGGCACAACTACCCGACGGACGTCTACGACATCTCCTACGCCGAAGAGGCGGGCATCAAGTCCGCCACGTTCAAGGTGACCGCGCCCTACGTCTACGGCACGCTCTCGGTCGAGCAGGGCACGCACCGGCTGGTGCGCATCTCGCCGTTCGACAACCAGAGCCGCCGCCAGACCTCCTTCGCACACGTCGAGGTGATGCCCGAGGTCGAGGAGGTCGACCACGTCGACATCCCCGAGAAGGACATCCGCGTCGACGTGTACCGCTCGTCCGGCCCCGGCGGCCAGAGCGTCAACACGACCGACTCGGCGGTGCGCATCACGCACATCCCGACCGGTGTGGTCGTTTCGTGTCAGAACGAAAAGTCGCAGCTGCAGAACAAGGCGGCCGCGATGAAGGTTCTTCAGGCGCGGCTGCTGCAGCGGAAGAAGGAAGAGGAGCGCGCCGAGATGGACGCGCTCAAGGACGGCGGCTCCAGCTGGGGCAACCAGATGCGTTCCTACGTGCTGCACCCGTACCAGATGGTCAAGGACCTGCGGACCGAGTTCGAGGTCGGCAACCCGTCGTCCGTTCTCGACGGTGAGATCGACGGTTTCCTGGAGGCGGGCATCCGCTGGCGCAAGCAGTCCGGAGCCGCGTAACAACCCTGCGTGAGAGAGCAAGGGACCTTTGCTGTCACTTTCCGGGAGAGAGTGACAGCAAAGGTCCCTTGCTCGCTTGGCCGCCGGGACCGGGCTACCCGGGCTTAACGACGGGCATGGGTAGTATGCCGAACCGTGATCCGGCTCGAAGAGGTTTCCAAGGTCTACAAGACCTCGACCCGTCCCGCCCTCGAAAGGGTGTCGGTCGAGATCGACAAAGGTGAGTTCGTCTTCCTGATCGGTCCCTCGGGATCCGGGAAGTCGACGTTCCTGCGTCTCCTGCTGCGCGAAGAGGTGCCGAGCAAGGGTCGCGTGATGGTCTCCAACTTCGACGTCGCCAAGCTCGCCCGCCGCCGGGTGCCGCGTCTGCGGCAGACCATCGGCTGCGTCTTCCAGGACTTCCGCCTGCTGTCGAACAAGACCGTCGCCGAGAACGTCGCCTTCGCGCTCGAAGTCATCGGCAAGCCCCGCCCCACGATCCGCAAGGTCGTGCCCGAGGTACTCGAACTCGTCGGCCTCGACGGCAAGGCCGACCGCCTCCCCAACGAACTGTCCGGTGGTGAGCAGCAGCGCGTCGCGATCGCCCGCGCGTTCGTGAACCGCCCGCTCGTGCTGCTCGCCGACGAGCCGACCGGGAACCTGGACCCCGACACCAGCCAGGACATCATGTTGCTGCTGGAGCGGATCAACCGCACCGGCACGACGGTGCTGATGGCCACCCACGACCATTCGATCGTGGACTCGATGCGGCGAAGGGTCGTCGAGCTTCAGCTCGGCAAGGTCATCCGTGACGACGCCCGAGGCGTCTACGGCATCGGCCGCTGACCGGCCCCGCCCTCCTCCGTAACCCACGACTTCCAAGGGACATCAACCCCGATGCGCGCCAGTTTCGTCTTCAGCGAGGTAGTCACCGGCTTGCGCCGGAACGTCACGATGACCATCGCGATGATCCTCACCACCGCGGTCTCCCTCGCCATGCTCGGCTTCGGTCTGCTGGCCGTCGGAACGATCGACAAGATGAAGGCCAACTTCCTCGCCGACGTCGAGGTTTCGGTCTATCTGGTCAACGACATCAGCTCGGGTGACCCGAACTGCTCGCAGTCCGCCTGCCAGGCGCTGCGCCAGGACCTGCAAGGCAACGACGGCGTCGAGTCGGTCGTGTTCGAGAACCGCGAGCAGTCCTACGAGCGGTTCAAGAAGATGTTCGAGAGCCAGCCGGAACTGCTCGCGCTGACCGGGCCGGAGGCGTTGCCCGCGTCGCTGCACGTCAAGCTGAAGAACCCCGAGCGCAGCCAGGCGATCATCCAGGAGTACACCGGCAAACCCGGCGTCAGCAAGGTCGACGACCAGCAGAAGGCACTGGACCGCGTGTTCAACGCGCTCAACGGTGTGCGGAACCTGGCCTTCGGGGCCGCGCTGATCATGGCCGTCGCCGCGCTGCTGTTGATCGCCAACACGATCCAGGTGTCGGCGTTCACCCGGCGCACCGAGGTCGGCATCATGCGCCTGGTCGGCGCGACCCGCTGGTACACGCAGCTGCCGTTCCTCCTGGAGGCGGTGGTCGCCGGCCTTGTCGGTGCGATCATCGGCATCGTCTTCCTCGTGCTCACCAAGGTGCTGTTGCTCGACCTGGTGCTCACGGGTGACGTGTTCCCCGCGGTCGGCATGCTCGAATTGCTGTTCCCGGTGGCGCCGATCCTGCTCGCCGTGTCGGTCATCATTTCGGCCATCACCGGCTACGTGACGCTGCGCCTGTACGTGCGCCACTGACCCGCCCGATAACCACCTGCCCGAACACAGAAACTCACGTAGAGTCGCCGCTATGCCCAAGGAACGTGGACACAAGGTGATCGTGTCGAACCGCAAGGCTCGCCACGATTACTCCATCCTCGATACCTACGAAGCCGGTCTCGTGCTCGTCGGTACCGAGGTGAAGAGCCTGCGTGAAGGACGGGCGTCACTGGCCGACGCGTTCGCCACTGTGGACGACGGCGAGGTCTGGCTGCGCAACGTGCACATCCCGGAGTACGTCCAGGGCACATGGACGAACCACACACCGCGGCGCACCCGGAAACTGCTGCTGCACCGCCAGGAGATCGAGCGGCTCATCGGCAAGACCAAGGAGAGCGGGCTTTCCCTGGTGCCGCTCTCGATGTACTTCAAGGACGGCAAGGTCAAGGTCGAGATCGCGCTGGCCAAGGGCAAGAAGTCCTACGACAAGCGGCAGGACATCTCCAAGCGTGACGCGGAGCGCACCATCAGCCGGGCCCTGGGCCGGGCGTTGAAAGGCCGGTACAACGATTGATCCACGGGCCAGCTTCGGACGCCGAGATCCCGGACTGGATCGCGGCGCTGGGCATCGACGGGCTCGTGGACCTTCACCTGCACTTCCTGCCGAAGCCGGTCATGGACAAGGTGTGGGCCTATTTCGACCAGGCCGAGGAGCACTACGGCATGGCCTGGCCGGTGTACTACCGCACGTCGGAAGAAGAGCGGATCGAAACCCTGCGCTCGTTCGGCGTGCGCAAGTTCGCGCCGCTGGTCTATCCGCACAAGGCCGGTATGGCCGAATGGCTGACGTCCTGGGCGCTGGAGTTCGCCGAGCGTGTCCCGGACGCCGTGCCGACGGGCACGTTCTACCCGGAGCCGTCGGCACTGTCCGTTGTGGACGGTGCGCTGCGCGCGGGCGCCCGCTGTTTCAAGGCGCACGTCCAGGTCGGCGCCTACGACCCGCGTGACGCGCTGCTGGACGGCGTCTGGGGCGCCCTGGCGGACGCGGGTGTCCCGGTGGTCGTCCACTGTGGACACGGACCGTTGAAGGGCGCCTACACCGGGCTACGGCTGTTCGAAGAGATCCTGGTGCGGCATCCGAATCTGACCCTGGTGCTCGCCCACGCCGGGATGCCCGAGATCGATTTCGCGTTCGAGCTGGCCAGGAAGTATCCGCGCGTGTACCTCGACACCACGATGGTCGGGGTGGAGTTCACCCAGCGCGGCAACCCGCTCCCGCCGGACTGGACGGACCTGCTTGCCGAGTTCCCCGACCGCGTCGTGCTCGGCACCGACTTCCCCAACATCCCGTACTCCTACGCCACACAGTTGCAGGCGATCGCCGGCTGGGCAGCCGACGATCGCCTGGGTGAGCCGTTCCTGCGGGCGGTGCTGCACGACACCCCCGCGAAACTGCTCAGCGTTTGAGCTGCGCCGACTCGGTGACCGCGAGCGCGCGGCCGAGCAGCCGCGTCCCCAGATCCGAGATCGAGATCTGCTTACCGGCCAAGACGAATCCGCCGGTCGCCAGCGCCACCCACGGCACCGGGCCCTGCGTGATCCCGTCGCTCAGCGGGGCGAAACCGTGCGCGGCCAGTCCCAGCAGACCACCGGCGATCGCCAGGCCGGCGACGACGAGCTGAGGCGTGTGCGCGGTCGACGCCGGGCCGGAGCCTTGCGTTTCGAAGCGGGCGAAGAGCCGCAGGAGACCGAGGAGCACCAGTCCGCAGGCGCCGAGCCAGGCCGGGACCATCGTCAGCCACAGCACGGAACCCGGTTCGGGAGTCTCGTAGCCCAGGCCGTAGACCGCGACACCGGAGACGACGATCAGCGCCGGCATGTGCCACAGGTAGACACTCATGAACCGCGGGCCGATCCACTTCAGGGCGGCGTCGAGGTTCGGGCGGGCGGCCAACGCGTTCAGCTGCGGTTTGAAGGCCAGCAGGAGGCCGATCTGGCCGATCGCGAGGAAGGCCAGCAGCACGGTCGGCGGGCTCATGTTGGACACCGGGGCACCCGGCATGCCGATCATGCTGGCGGGGTACGGGCCGAAGGCGACCATCAGCGCGGTGATGCCGAAACCGGCGGCGGACATGCCCAGCGCGGCGTTGCGGCTCAGCGAGCCGAGACGGCCTTGCGTGTAGTGGAAACCGAGCTGGTGCACGGCCATCCAGACGAAGACGGCGTTCGCGAAACCGATCAGGCCGAGGTCGTTGAAGCGGGCGACGTCGACGAGGACGGCGGCGGCGAGCATCACGACCGGGACTTTGAGGCCCCAGCGACGGTGCGCCGCGGCCAGCATCGGCGTGAGCAGCACGGTGAGCACGTACACGGCCAGGAACCACAGCAGCTGGGCCGCGATCGCGCCGCCGACCTGCAGCGGCTGCTCCGGGACGCCCAGCCCGCGCAGGATGTCCGGGACGAAGAGCCAGACGGCCACGAGCGGCAGCACCGGGATCATCAGCCGCTTGAGGCGGGCCGCGAGCCAGGACCGCGAACTTTCCGCGCGGCCCAAGGAGATCAGGTTCGCCGCGCCACCGGCGAAGAACACGAGAGGCATGACCTGGGACAGCCAGGTGATGACCCACCAGCCAGGCGTCGCGAGCGCGTTCCCGGTGGAGAGGTGGCCGTCGGCGTAGGAGAGCACCGGCATTCCCCAGTGCTGAACGACGACCGCGAGGATCGCGACCGCTCGGACGATGTCCAGGAACCTGTCCCGGCCCTGTTTCTGGCTCGTGTGCATGGAAAAGAGCCTGGTGCTTCAGTGCCGCGAAAACAGCGGTGCGGGCCGCCGTATCGATCTTCCGGTTTTCGCCCTCCGAGGGTGGAGTTTTCCCTACCCCACACCGTCGTTTTCGGGCTCCGGCCGCGGCGCGGGTTCCGGGACCGGAGCGGAGCACAGCCGGAACTCCCAGCAGTCGTCCTCGGCGAGGCCGAGTTCGTACCGGGTTTCGATCTTCGGCCCGTCGTGCAGATGGACGTGTTTGAGCACGGTGCCCGCGATCGGCTCGGTGTCACCGAGTTCCTGGACACGCCCGTCGAGAGGCCCGCCGAAGAAGCGGACGCTGTGGGAGGGCCTGTCGGTCATGGGTCCTCCTCGGTTCGGCTCGTCTCTACACCAACAGTCTGCCCATGTTAGGTGAGTGACGGCTTCGCCACCAAGAGCTACTTCAGCGTCCTAAGTAAGTGAGAACCGCGCGGACCCGGCGGTGCTCCACCGAACTCGCTTCGAGGCCGAGCTTCGAGAAGATGTTGCCGATGTGTTTCTCGACGGCGCCGTGCGAGACGACGAGCGAGTTCGCGACCGCGGTGTTCGACAGGCCCTGCGCCATCAGCCCCAGCACCTCGGACTCGCGGGCCGTGAGGGCGTCGAGGGGGTTCTTGCGGCCTCGTGCCATCAGCTGCGCGATGACGTCCGGGTCGATGGCCGTACCGCCGCCGGCGACCCGCTTGACCGCGTCGAGGAAGTCCCCGACGTCCGCGACGCGTTCCTTGAGCAGGTAGCCGACTCCGCCCGCGCCGCCGGACAGCAGCTCGACGGCGTAGCTCTCTTCGACGTACTGGGAAAGCACCAGGACAGGCAGCCCTGGGACGGCCTCACGGGCGCCCAGCGCCGCACGCAGGCCTTCGTCGGTGAAGGTGGGCGGCATCCGCACGTCGACGATCGCGAGATCCGGTCGGTGCTCCTTGACCGCGCCCAGCAGGTCGTCGCCGTTGTCCACGGCCGCGACGGTCTCGATGTCCTCGTCGGCGAGCAGGCGGATCACCCCCTCGCGCAACAGAACCGCGTCTTCGGCGATGACAACCCGCATGCTGCCCCCAGCTTCGTGAGTGAATGGCAGAGCCTATTCACTCACGAGCTGGTCACCATTGACACGGCAGGTCCGCGCGAATCACCGTCGGGCCACCGGGCGGGCTGACGACGGTGATCACGCCGTCGATCGTGGCCGCCCGATCGGCGAGCCCGGCGAGACCACCGCCAGGCCGGACCTCAGCGCCGCCATGTCCGTTGTCGGTGATCTCGACGATCACCATCGAGTCCGTGCGCCACACCTTCACGCTCGCTTCGGTCGCTCCGGAGTGCTTCGCGATGTTGGTCAGCGTCTCGCCGACGGTGAAGTACGCCGTCGTCTCGACCGCCGCCGGCGGCCGCGGCTCGACGTCCACCTGGACATCGACGTGGATCGGGGACTTCGCGGCCTGTGCGGACAGCGCGGCGTCGAGGCCGCGGTCGCCGAGCACGGCCGGGTAGATGCCCCGGGCGAGGTCACGCAGTTCGGACACCGCGAGCTTGGCGTCCAGGTGCGCTTCGTCGATCAGTTCGCGCACCGCGTTCGGGTCCTGGTCGAACTTCGACTTCGCGCGGCCGAGGCTCATCGCGACGGCGACCAGGCGCTGCTGTGCGCCGTCGTGCAGGTCACGCTCGATGCGGCGGCGTTCGGCCTCGGCCGCGTCGACACCGCGGGCCCGTGACGCTTGCAGGTGCTCCGCCTTCTGCTCCAGTTTCTGGGTGCGGTTCGGGCCGAGCAGCGAGTACGCCAGGTTGCCGTGCAGCCACCCGAGCCACGGGGTCACCCAGATCGCCATGGGCAGCAGCACGATCGACGCGATCGCGATCGGGAACTCCACGCAGGCCAGCGGGAACGCCACCATCAGGTAGGCGAGGTCGCGCCACGTCGTCGGGTCGGTCAGCCGGGTCAGCCAGCGCTTGACCAGCGGAAGTCCTTCGACGGGGAGGCGCTCGACCGGCTCCAGCGGGGTTTCGAGCATCTTCCGCGCCCAGCCCCGCTCCCGGTCGGCGGACCAGCGGATGAAGTTGGTCGTGGCCATGAGGATCGGGAAGCCGATCCACACCACCGCCGTCCCGATGCCGACCGACAGGCCGACGATGATGAGAATGAACTGGAGCAGCCGGAACACAAAGCTGACGAACATGTAGACGATCGACCTCATCGGCCGCGGCCGCGGGATCCCTACTTGCTGCACCTGCTGGTCGATCGTCATCCGTTCACCGTGCTCTCGCCCCAAGAGTCCTCGAGACGGCGGCGCTGGGCGTGGGTGGGCCCGAGCAACGCCGTCGCCAGCCGGGCATGTGTGCCCGCCAGCGCTTTCGTCAACGCTACCGAGAGGGCGATGCACAGCACCCCGAGCGCGGCCCACGGCAGCGCCGAGACCGTCGAGTCGACGGTGAACCACGGAACGTCGTAGTTCGGGAAGCGGTACTCGCCGCCCGGCAGGAAGCGGTAGTAGATCGGCAGGCCAGCGAGGCCGAGACTGGTCGACCAGAACACCGTGACCAGCACGAACTCGACGATCCCGACCGGGAACAAGAGGACGAAGTACCCGAGGTCGCGCCAGGTCGAACGGTCCTTCAGCCGCGCCTTCCAGCGCACGGACTGGCCACCGGCGGGCAGCGGGAGGTACGGCAGGTCGATGTAGCGGTCGAGCAGCGCGTACACCCTGGCGCGCTCCATCCGGGCCGCCCCGCGGATCGACAGGATCACCAGCGCGAGGATCGGCAGCCCGATCCAGACGACCGCCGTGCCGATGCCCAGCCAGATGAACGACATCAGGAGTGTGAACGCCAGGATGCCCATCGGCAGGTTCATCAGCAGGTAGACCAGCGAGCCGCCGAACGACGGATCGGACCTGCTCAGCTCCCGCTCGGCCGCTAGCGAACTCATGGTCGTGCCCCTCTCTGGTTCGAGGAGACAAGCATCGCCTGCCGGAGCGGGCCGGTGACATGGTGCCCGCGGGCATCTCGCAGGTGGGGCTAGCCCCACCGCCGGGATTAACCCGGTTGCCGTCCGCGTTATGCTGTACAGGTTGTGTCCCACCAAGGGGGTGAACGGTTTCGACTTTGGACGTTGAATCAGGAGAAGCGTGCCGGTGCAGGCGAGAGACCACCGTAAGCGTCATCGCAAACCAATAAGCGCCGAGCCTAAGAGCCAGCGCGAGTTCGCCCTTGCTGCCTAAGCAGTAGAGCAACTCTGTCGGTCCGGGGTCGCCTCCGACCCGGTCACCGGCATCAGCTAGGAGGCTTACCGCCACACTCGGCTACGGGGTGTGGTTGGGAATCAAACAGTGGCTGGGCTCGTCACTTCAGCTTGTTCGCGTGACTGAAGGGGCCAAGTAGAGACATAGCGGACTGCGCACGGAGAAGTCCTGGTGATACGCCAGAGGACCCGGGTTCAATTCCCGGCACCTCCACTGGTCGGATGGCGAGCGCTCGGATCGAGCGCTCGCCATTTGTCGTTTCGGGGTGGGTGGGTGCCTCGGTTAGGTGGCCGGGTTGCGGTGAAGGCGAAGATGTGTTCAAAATATGGTCATGTTCAGTCTGAATGAACATGACGAGTCGCTGAACGCGGCCGGATGGACCGCGGAAGTGCGCGCCCGGCTCCAGGAGCTGGGCTTGCGGGTCGAAGTGCTGGGCACCGACCTGCGAGATCTTGGTCAGCTGGATGTCCTCGTGAAGCTCACTACGGAGTCCGGTGCTGCCCGGACGTTCGGTGTCGAGATCAAGCGACGGATGACCGCGGAGCTGGCCACGGCGGTCCATTTCCCGCGGACTCCGCCGCCGCTGCTGTTCACCACGCACCTCAGTGAACCGATCGCCGAGCGGCTGCGCGCCCGGGGGATCGATTACGTGGACACCGCTGGCAACGCGCATCTCGCTTGGGATGACGTCCTGATCGACGTCCGGGGCCGCCGCAAGCCCACCGTGTCTGCCGGACGAACCTCGTCGCGAGGCGCGGGGGCCTTCGGAAGGGCCGGTCTTCAGGTCCTGTTCATCCTGCTCAGCTGGCCGGAGACGGCCGCCTTCCCGTACCGCTCGTTGGCCGCGATGAGCGGCGTGTCGCTCGGCACGGTCAAGACGGTCGTCGGTGAGCTCGCCGGAGCCGGTTACCTGTACGAGCGCGGGAACGAGCGGCGGCTCGCCCGCGGAGCCGAGCTGCTCGACCGTTGGTCGGAGGCATACTCGATCAGCCTGGATGCCGCGCTGGTCCTCGGAGAGTTCGCCGCGGCCGACCTTTCGTGGTGGCGCACCGCGGAAGCCGAACTGCGTTCCCTGGGAGTCCAGGTGGGCGGGGAAGCCGGGGCGAGCCTCATCGACCCGCATCTGCGGCCGGTCTCGCTCACGCTCTACGCCACCCAGCTGCCGGTACAGCTCATCGGCCGACATCGCCTGGCTCGGGCGGAAAACGACGGGAACGTGCACATCAGGACCCGGTTCTGGAAGGAGCCCTTTCCGGAGCGCGAGCCCTGGATCGTGCCGTCACCTCTGATCTACGCTGACCTGCTGGCCTCCGGGGATCCGCGCCAGCGTGAGCACGGAGACCGGCTTCGGAGCGGTGATGATCGACTTAAGCGCATCGACCGAACCTGATCTCCTTCTCGCCGCGAGAGTGCTGGCCCGGGTGGATGTCGTCGCCCGCGCCGCGGCGGTCGACTACCTCGTGGTCGGGGCGACGGCGCGCACGATCCTGTCGATCGGACTGGTCGGCGGCCCGCCCGAACGGGCCACCCGAGACATCGACATCGCCGCCGCGATGGGTACCTGGGACGACTTCGAACAATTCGTGAGCCGCCTGGAACGGAACGGCCGGAGCGTGCATTCGTTTCTCGTGGAGGGCGTCGAGGTCGATGTGGTGCCTTACGGCGGCATCGAGGAGGAAGACCGGACCATCCTCTGGCCCGACGACCACCGCATGAACGTCCGCGGGCTGAGTGAAGCCGTGGCAACGGCCGAACGGGTGCGCCTGCCCGGTGGGCTCGTCATCAAGGTCCCCGCGGTGCCGGCGTTGGCTCTGCTCAAGCTCCTGACCTGGTGGGATCGGCGGGCCATGACTACGCGCGACGCCATCGACCTCGGGGCGATGATCGCCTGGTACTCCTCGGGGCCGTACTGGGATCGGCTCTATGACAAGGAATTCGAAGCCCTCGAACGGTACGGCTATGACCCCGCGCTCGCGGGAGCCTGGCTCCTGGGTTCGCATATGCCTGGTCTGCTCGATCCAGAGGGTGTAGCGGTCCTGCTCGACATCGTCGGTGACGACGACGTAATGGCCCGGCTGGCCAACGACGTTCGTCTCATCCGGGGGCAGGACCTCGTTTCCGCGCTGGCTGCGGGCATCAAGGAGGCGCAGTCCTAAGCGCGACGGACTGTTCCGTGAGCATCTGCCGCACGTAGTCAGGAGAGGCTGTCAGGCCCGCGATGGTCGTGTCCTCGACGGTTGGGCCGCCTTTCCGGGCATGGACAGGAATTGCCCGGGATGGCCTCGGAGCATGAGGCTTCACGCGCATCAGTGGGGATCCGGACAGCGAATCGTGCTCGTCCATGACGTGCTGCTCGGCGCCCCTTGACTGAGCGGTGGACGCTGCTCGCGCCGGACCGCCTCGGGCACGGGAAGTCGCAGGACGGCGTGCGGGACTTCGAGGTCGACGCCGGGCTGATCGCGGAACAGTTGCTCGACGAGCCCGCGCATCTCGTCGGGCTGTCCTATGGCGCGATCGTCGCGATGTTCACGGCCGCGACGGTTTGAGATGGGTCGGACACTCACCGTGGTCGAGCCGCCCGTGACCAGGGTGATCCCGGGCGACAAGGTCATCGGTGTGTGCGACGCGGAGCCGCGGAAGCGTGGCGCTCGCGCGCTGATCGGGATGCGTTGGCGTCAGCGGAATTCCGGACTCTCGTGGTCGCCGATGACCATCGGCCGCAGTACGAAATCATCGCTGACAGAACCGGCGCGGGGCATTTGGTATCCGACATGGGTGTGCCGTTTAATGCCCGATCGAGTTCCTGTTGAATCACGGAGCGTAGCTGAATCTAGATCATTTTCATCTCAATTCACCCGCGCCGGGAACTGTCGACGGGTGGGATGTCATGCTAGGTATCCGACCATGGCCCTCTTTCGAACCGACCCCGTGTCGCCGGAGGGCCGGAAGAAGGTGGCAGATGACCTGGGCTAGGCATTCCAGTCGTCCCGACCCCGCTGAAGACCAGAGCCGGATGGCTGGGGTGCGCGCGGAAGAAGAAGTCCGCCTCACCCTGCAGAACGGCAGAGCCGCGCGAACCGTCGCCGGGCACGCTTCGAGTGCTCTCGACTGTGCGGAACTGCTGGCGATGCTCGGGCTCGAGGGAGTCCAGAAGAAGCACGCTCAGCGCACCTGACCCCCGATCCGGGTGGTCAGTTCGGCCGCGGTCAGACGGACCTCTTCGGCGAGGTCAGGCCAAGTTTCCTCACAGCCTTCTGCCCCTGGGCAGAGGTGGCGGAGGGTCACGCTGATCGCGGCCATCGGCCGCCCGCCGTGGTCGAAGACCGGGCAGGCCACCGAGGCGAATCCTTCGGTGACGTGGCCGTCTTCGACCGCCCAGCCGAGCCTGCCCTCCGCGTTCAGCGTGCGGCGCAGTTCGGCGAGGGTGCGCGGGCCGCGGCCGGTGCGCAGGACGAACGCCGACGCCGCGGGGAAGAGCGCACGCACGTGTGGTGACTGCAAGTGCCGCAAAATCGCCCTGCCTGAGGCTGTGAGCTGGCCGGGTAGCCGGACGCCGACCTCGGTGACCAGTGTTTCCGGCCGCGTGGGCCGCTCTTTGACCAGATAGAGCGACTCGTTGCCGTGCAGCACGCCGAGATGCGCGGTGTGGCCGACCCGGTCGGCGAGTTTGCGCAGTAGCGGGGCCGCGAGCCTTTCCAGCGGGTCGTGTCTCAAGTAGGCCGAGCCGAGCTCGAACGCGGCGATGCCGAGGCCGTACCGGCGTTCGGTGGGCAGGTGTGCCACAAAACCGGCGGCCTCCAGTTCGGCGAGCAGGTGATACGTCGTCGAGCGCGGGAGGTCGAGTTCGCGCGCGATCGCGGCGGCGGACACCGGCCCTGGCCGGGCGGCGAGGGCGCGAAGGATGCCCAGACCGCGTCGCAGGGCTGGGACCTCGCTGCTCTCACCCATCGTGACCTCCGGTCTCGCTCAGCGGCGGTAGCAGGGGACCTTTGCTATCACTTCTCTCAACGTTGAGAGAAGTGATAGCAAAGGTCCCTTGCTCCCCTCGTTCGTTCCTCGACCGGGACGGCTGTGGCGACTGCAAAATCCACACAGTCAGTCAGCATCACTACGCGGCGTACAGGGTGTGTGGAAATAGGGACACTCAACGTCCCTATTTCCACACACCCCCTCCCGTCGTCGCCCGCGATAGCAAAGGTCCCTTGCTCTCCCGGGCAGTGTCTTGGATACCAGACACAACCACCGGTTGGGGCCGCCCACCAGCGGGCATGGCGTTGTCCAATGGGGTCATGCCGGAAACCGTACTTCTGGGGTCCGAACCGCTTCGGCCCGAACAGGTCGTCGCGGTCGCCCGTGACCACTCGCCCGTCGCGGTCAGCGAAGCGGCCGAGAAGAATCTCGCCGCGACGCGTCAGCACATCGACAACCTCGCCCATGCCGAGAAGCCGACCTACGGCGTTTCGACGGGCTTCGGGGCTCTCGCCACCAGGCACATCCCGCTCGAGAGCCGTACGGCGCTTCAGCGGTCGTTGATCCGCTCGCACGCGGCCGGCGCGGGCCCGGTCGTCGAGACCGAGGTCGTGCGCGCGCTGATGTTGCTGCGTCTCCGCACCCTCACCAGCGGCTACACCGGTGTCCGCCCGAGCACCGCGCAAGCGCTTGCGGCCCTGCTCAACGCCGGGATCACCCCGCTCGTCCACGAGTACGGCTCCCTGGGTTGCTCCGGAGACCTCGCGCCTCTCGCCGCCGTAGCGCTCGCGCTGATGGGGGAGGGCGAAGTCGAGTACAACGGCGAAGTCGTCCAGGCCGCCGTAGCGCTGAAGCACGCCGGGATCGAGCCGGTCGTTCTCGCGGAGAAGGAGGGCCTCGCCCTCACGAACGGCACCGACGGCATGCTCGGCATGCTCCTGCTGGCCGCGGCGGACCTGCGCAAGCTTTTCGACACCGCCGACATCACTGCGGCGATGAGCGTCGAAGCGCTCCTCGGCACCGATCGCGCCTTCGCGGCCGATCTCCAGGCGCTGCGCCCGCACCCCGGGCAGGCACTGAGCGCCGAGCGCATGTGGAAGGCGCTTCAGGACTCGAAGATCGTCGAGAGCCACCGCGGCCCGGACTGCAATCGTGTCCAGGACGCGTACTCGCTCCGCTGTTCGCCCCAGGTGCACGGCGGCGCACGCGACAGCCTCACGCACGCCGAACTCATCGCAGAGCGTGAGCTCCACTCCGCGGTCGACAACCCGGTCGTGCTGGCCGACGGCCGGGTCGAGTCGAACGGCAACTTCCACGGCGCCCCGATCGCGTACGTGCTCGACTTCCTCGCCATCCCGCTCGCGGACGTCGCCAGCATCGCCGAGCGCCGCACCGACCGGATGCTCGACAAGGCCCGCTCGCACGGCCTGCCGCCGTTCCTCGCGTTCGACCCCGGCGTCGATTCCGGCCACATGATCGCCCAGTACACGCAGGCGGCCATCGTCAGCGAACTCAAGCGTCTCGCGGTGCCGGCGTCGGTCGATTCGATCCCGAGCAGCGCCATGCAGGAGGACCACGTCTCCATGGGCTGGTCCGCCGCGCGCAAGCTGCGTAAGGCCGTCGAGGGCCTCAACACCGTCCTCGCCATCGAACTGCTCACCGCCGCGCGGGCCCTCGACATGCGCGCGCCCCTCGTCCCGTCCCCGGTCACCGGCCGGGTCCGGGATCTGCTCCGTACCAAGGTCGAGGGCCCCGGCCCCGACCGTCACCTGGCGCCGGAGATCGCCGCCGCCGAAGAACTCGTCGCGTCGGGCGCCGTCCTCGCCGCGGCCCAACTGGAGGTCTGAGCCCATGTCCCGCACGGTCCGTGCCGCCCGAGGCACCACGCTCACCGCGAAGAACTGGCAGACCGAAGCCGCGCTGCGGATGTTCCACAACAACCTCGACCCCGAGGTCGCCGAGCGCCCCGAAGACCTGGTCGTCTACGGCGGCACCGGCAAGGCCGCCCGCAACTGGGCCAGCTTCGACGCGATCACCCGCGAACTGACCACTTTGGACAACGACGAGACGCTGCTCGTCCAGTCCGGCAAGCCGGTCGGTGTGTTCCGCACGCACGAGTGGGCACCGCGCGTGCTCATCGCGAACTCCAACCTCGTCGGCGACTGGGCGACCTGGCCGGAATTCCGCCGCCTGGAAGCACAAGGCCTGACGATGTACGGCCAGATGACCGCGGGGTCCTGGATCTACATCGGCACGCAGGGCATCTTGCAGGGCACGTACGAAACCTTCGCCGCTGTCGCGAAGAAGCGGTTCGGCGGCACTCTCAAGGGCACGCTCACCGTCACCGCCGGTCTCGGCGGCATGGGTGGCGCGCAGCCGCTGGCCGTCACGATGAACGACGGCGTCGCGCTCGTCATCGAATGCGATCCGCAGCGCGCCCACCGCCGCGTCGAGACCCGCTACCTCGACGAGGTCGCCGACGACCTCGACGACGCGATCCGCCGTGTGGAAGCCGCGAAGAAGGAGAAGCGCGCGCTGTCCGTCGGTGTCGTCGGTAACGCCGCCGAGGTGCTGCCCGAACTGCTGCGCCGCGGCGTCGAGGTCGACATCGTCACCGACCAGACCTCCGCGCACGACCCGCTTTCCTACCTGCCCAAGGGGATCGGCGTCGACGAGTGGCAGGACTACGCGGACAAGAAGCCCGACGAGTTCACCGAACGTGCCCGCGAGTCGATGTCCGAACACGTCGAGGCGATGCTCGGCTTCCTCGACAAGGGCGCCGAGGTGTTCGACTATGGCAACTCCCTGCGCGGCGAGGCGAAACTCGGCGGCTGCGAGCGCGCGTTCGACTTCCCCGGTTTCGTGCCCGCCTACATCCGCCCGCTGTTCTGCGAGGGTAACGGACCGTTCCGCTGGGCGGCGCTGTCCGGTGACCCCGAGGACATCGCGGCGACCGACCGCGCGATGCTGGAACTGTTCCCGGAGAACGAATCCCTCGCACGCTGGATCAAGCTGGCCGGTGAACGCGTGGCCTTCCAAGGACTTCCGTCACGGATCTGCTGGCTCGGCTACGGCGAACGGCACCTCGCGGGCCTGCGGTTCAACGAGATGGTCGCCAGCGGCGAACTGAAGGCGCCGGTCGTCATCGGCCGCGACCACCTCGACTCGGGCAGTGTCGCCTCGCCGTACCGCGAGACCGAGGGCATGGCCGACGGTTCCGACGCGATCGCCGACTGGCCGTTGCTCAACGCGCTGGTCAACACCTCGTCGGGTGCCACCTGGGTGTCGATCCACCACGGCGGCGGCGTCGGCATGGGCCGCTCGATCCACGCGGGCCAGGTCAGCGTGGCCGACGGAACCCTGCTGGCCGCTCAGAAACTCGAGCGCGTGCTCACCAACGACCCTGGTATGGGCGTCATCCGGCACGTCGACGCCGGATACGACAGCGCGGCCGCCGTCGCCGACGAGCGCGGCGTGCGCGTGCCGATGCGGGACGCCGAGTGACCGCGTCCTCGCTGCTGGAGGAGATTTCGGACGTCGGCCGCGACCCGAAACGTGGCGGCTATTCGCGCCACGCCTTCGACGCGGCCGAAACCGAACTGCGCGCGTGGTTCGTCGAACGCGCGGGCCGACTGGGCCTGGGCATCGAGACCGACCGCAACGGCAACATCTGGGCCTGGTGGGGCACCCCCGGTCCGGACGCCGTCGTCACCGGGAGCCATCTCGACTCGGTTCCCGGCGGCGGCGCTTTCGACGGCCCGCTCGGTGTCGCGAGCGCGCTCGACGCGGTGGAGAGCTTGCAGGCCAAGGGATTCCGTCCCGCCAAGCCGTTCGCCGTCGTGGTCTTCGCCGAGGAGGAGGGTGGCCGTTTCGGGGTGCCGTGTCTCGGGTCGCGGTTGCTGACCGGGACCATCGACGCGGACAAGGCACGCGGCCTGCGCGACCCCGACGGCGTGACGTTCGCCGAAGCGGCGGCGAAATCCGGCCTCGACCCCGAACGCGTCGGCCGCGATTCCGAACGGCTCGGCCTGATCGGGCGGTTCCTCGAACTGCACGTCGAACAGGGGCGCGGGCTGATCGACCTCGGCTCGCCGGTCGCCGTCGGCAATACGGTGATCGCACACGGACGTTGGCGATTCTCCTTTCAGGGCCAGGGAAACCACGCCGGTGCGACGCTGATCGGTGACCGCCGTGACCCGATGATCCCGGCTGCCGAGACCGTGATCGCCGTGCGGAAACTGGCGAAGGCGACGGCTGACGCCAGGGCCACGGTCGGCAGGCTCGTGCCGGTGCCGGGCGGCACCAACGTCATCGCGTCCACTGTGGACCTCTGGCTGGACGCGCGGGTGCCGGGCACGAGCACACCCGAGCTGGTCGCGGAGATCGCGAAACTGGCCGAGGAAGCGGCAGGTCAGGAAGGGTGCCGGGTCGAGGTGACCAGGGAGTCGTACTCGGACGACGTGATCTTCGACGACGCGCTGCGCCGCGACCTCGGCACCTGGCTTGGCGGGCCGCCGGAGCTGCCGACCGGCGCCGGGCACGACGCCGCGATCCTCGCCGGGTTCGTCCCGTCCGGGATGCTCTACGTGCGCAATCCCACCGGTATCAGCCATTCTCCGGAGGAGTTCTCGGAGGCGGAGGACGTCGACCACGGTGCCCGCGCGCTCGCGGACGTCCTGGAGAAACTGTCGACATGACGACATTTTGGTGTGAGCGGGCCTGGCTTCCCGACGGGATCACCGATGCCGTCCGGATCGAGGTCGACGCCGGGAAGATCGCTTCCGTGACGGCGAACGCGTCTCGCGAAGGAACTGTCCTTAATGGACTGACCTTGCCCGGCTTCGCCAACGGGCATTCGCATGCGTTCCACCGGGCGCTGCGAGGGCGGACGCACCACGACCGCGGGACCTTCTGGACTTGGCGGGAGCGGATGTACTCGCTCGCGTCCCGGCTCGATCCGGACACGTACTACCGGCTGGCGCGCGGTGTCTACGCCGAGATGGTGCTGGCCGGTTACACGAGTGTCGGCGAGTTCCACTATCTGCACCATGCGCCGGGCGGAAAGCCTTATGTCGAGCCGAACGCGATGGGGGAGGCGCTGAGGCAGGCGGCCGAGGACGCCGGGATCAGGCTCACGCTGCTCGACACCTGCTATCTCGCGGGCGGCATCGGCGTCGAACCCGACGAGGTGCAGCGGCGGTTCTCCGACGGCTCGGCCGAGAAGTGGGCGCAACGAGTCGGCGACTTGCGGGAGAAGGAGACGTTCCGGGTGGGTGGCGCGATCCATTCGGTGCGGGCCGTTCCCGAAGATCAACTGTCCGAAGTGGACAATGGGACCCCCGTGGATCGGCCGCTGCACATCCATCTTTCGGAGCAGCGGGCGGAGAACGAGCAGTGCATGGCGGCCTATCACTGGACTCCGACGGGGTTGCTCTGGGACAACGGAGTGCTCAGCGAGCGGCTCACCGCGGTGCACGCGACGCACCTGACCCCGGGTGACATCAAATGGCTCGGCGAGGCGGGGAGCCGCGCCTGTTTCTGTCCGACGACAGAACGGGATCTCGGCGACGGCATCGGTCCCGCGCGGACGTTGCTGGACGCCGGGGTGCGGCTCTGTGTCGGCAGTGACAGCAACGCGGTCGTCGACGCGTTCGAGGAGACCAGGGCGCTGGAACTGAACGAGCGGCTCGCCAGCGAGCGGCGCGGCCGGTTCAGCGCGGAGGAACTGCTCACGGCGGCGACGGATCACGGCGCCATCGGCTGGGACGAGGTCGGCGAGCTGGCCGTGGGAGCGGGCGCGGACCTCGTCACGGTCGGTCTCGGTTCGGTGCGGACCGCGGGGATCGAGCCGTCCGGGGTGGTCTTCGCCGCCTCCGGCGCGGATGTCCGGAATGTCGTCGTCGCCGGGCGCGAAATCGTGCGCGATGGCGCACACCAGCTGATCGACCGGCCGGAAACGGTCTTGGCCAAGGAGATCGAGGCATTGTGGCAGTCCTGATCATGGGTATCGGCGAACTCACCACGAACGACGCCGAGCTGGGCAAACTCCACGACGCGGCCGTCGTCATCGAGGGTGAAAAGATCGCCTGGGCCGGCGCGGCGGCGGACGCCCCGGACGCGGACGAGCGGGTCGACGTCGACGGCCGGGCGGTGCTGCCCGGCTGGGTCGACAGCCACACGCACCTCGTTTTCGCCGGGGACCGGACGGCCGAGTTCGAGGCGCGGATGGCCGGAAAGGCGTACAGCGCCGGGGGCATCGCGGTCACCGTCGATGCGACGCGGTCGGCGTCCGACGAGCAGTTGGCGGCGAACCTGCGGCGTCATGTCGATGAAGCGGCGAAGCAGGGAACGACCTGCCTGGAGACGAAGACCGGGTACGGGCTCAATGTCGAGGACGAGGTGCGCTCGGCGCGGATCGCCGCTGACGTGGCCGACGAGGTCACGTTCCTCGGTGCGCATCTGGTTCCGCCGGGTGCGGACGCGGAGTCCTATGTGGATCTGGTGTGCGGTGACATGCTCGACGCCGTGGCGCCGCTGGTGCGGTGGGCGGACGTGTTCTGCGAGACCGGTGCGTTCGACGAGGCGCAGTCCGGGCGGGTGCTGAAGGCGGCGCGGGAACGCGGGCTCGGGCTGCGGGTGCACGGGAATCAGCTGGGGGAGGGACCGGGCGTGCGGCTCGCCGTCGAGTTGGGCGCGGCGAGTGTCGACCACTGCACGTACCTGAGCGAAGCGGACGTAGCGGCTCTCGCTGCTTCGGAGGCCGTCGCGACCTTGCTGCCCGCGTGCGACCTGTCGACCCGGCAGCCGCTGGCGCCCGCGCGGCGGCTCCTGGATGCGGGGGCGACAGTCGCGCTGGCCAGCAACGCGAACCCGGGTAGCTCGTACACGACTTCGATGGCGTTCTGCGTCACGACCGCCGTGCTCCAGATGCGGATGACGATCGAGGAGGCCGTGTGGTCGGCTACCGCGGGGGGTGCGCGGGCGCTTCGGCGTGACGATGTGGGCGTCGTGCGGCCAGGGGCGCGAGCCGACCTTCAGGTGCTGGAGGCGCCTTCGGTCACTCACCTCGCGTACAGGCCTGGAGTGCCGCTGACGGCCGCTGTGTGGCGGCGCGGCATGCGTCTGACCAGCGGAAAGTAGCAAGGGACCTTTGCTATCACTCGCTTAGCATGCCTAAGTAAGTGATAGCAAAGGTCCCTTGCTCTCCCGCTGGGATCAGGAGGCTTGGCCGAGGGTTTCCTCGACGCGCTCGCGCAGCGCGGGCGGGAGTTCGTCGAGTAGGTGGGACCACTGCTCGATCCGCTTCTCACTCAGGTGGGTGAGCAGGTCGAGTACCGGCGGCCACAGGTCCTCGTCGGCGGCCGCGACTTGCAGGAGGCCCCGGAAGCGGCTTTCGGAGAGCAGGCCGAGGACGTGATCGATCCGGCCCTTGTCGTCGAGGACGAACGCGATCCGGATCAGCGCTTCGTCGCCGATGACGTCGAGTGCCTTCCGCACCGTCGGATCGGGCAGGTGACCGACGAACCGGCCGACGGTGATCCAGTCCTCGCGGCGCACCAGTTCGCCCGCGACCGCGACCACGGTGTCGAGCGGGATCCGCGCGATGATCGCGCTCGCCCGGCGCGGGTCCAGTTCGGCCGCGACGTCGGACAGGAACTGCGGCCTCAGGCGTTTCGCGACGTCGACGCCCCGGGAGACGTCCACCAGCCCGGCGATCCGGGCGCACAGAAGCGGGCCGAAGACCTTCTCGGCGATCTTCGCGAGGATCGGGCTCGGGATGAGCTTGCTCGCCATCGCCATCCGCTCGAGGGCGGCGCGGTTGGCGTCGAACAGCTTGTTCGTGACCTGCTCACGGAACGCCTGGAGTTCGGCCGCGTCCACGTTCTCCAGGTAAGAGAGCCGTTCGGGAGTGGTGCCGAGGACACGGGCGAGTTTGAGGATTTCCGCCTGCGAGGCGAAGTTTTCGGTGGTCACAGGCCCACCACCTTGCGGACAGTGCCACGCAGAAGCGCGGGTACGTATTTCAAGCCCTCTTCGCCCGCTTCGGCCAAAGCCTTGGCCTGGCGGTGGCGCGCGTCGCGCACCGCGTCGGAGAGGTCCTGTTTCTCGTTGTCGGCCAGCGCTTCGATGCCTGCCGGGACAGGACCGCCTAGCTGACCGGAGAGTGTGCGCTCGGCCATGGTCGATCATCATGCCTCATGGCCCGCGCGGAGGCGGGGTGATCGGACCATCTTGACTTTCGTCCATGGCGAAGCGGTCGTCGCGGCTTGTAGCGTCCGGTCCTGTGAAGGATCTTGAAGAGCCTGTGCGGCGCCGGCGGCGGCTGGCGATGGACCTCGCGCTGTGGCTCGGGCTCTGCGGCTGGGTGGTCATCGACGCGGGATCCAGCACGAGCCCCTGGGAACTGCTCGCCGGGCTCACCGCGACCACGGCCGCGATCGCGGTGTCGCGGCGGTACCCCGTGGTCTCGCTCACCATCGCGATGGTCGCCAGCTTCGTCATTCTGGGCAGTTTCGGCGGCCGGGTGCCGATCTGGGAAGGGTTCCTCCTGGTCGCGGTGAGCTACCTCGCCGGTTACCGGCAGCCGATCGCGAAGCCGATGTTGCGCGTTTTCACCGTCGTCTCTCTGGTCGCGGTCCCCGTGGCGCTGATGGTGGGCGAGGACGGGTTCGCCTCCTGGGGCGCCCTGCTCGGGCTCTTGGTCTTCGCGTCGGTGACGCCGTGGCTGCTGGGCAAGTACATCCGGCAGCGCGAGGACATGGCGCGTGACGGCTGGCGTCGCGCGGAGGAGATGGAGAGCCGTCAGCGGCTCATCGCCGACCGCGCGCGGCTGCGCGAGCGCACCCGGATCGCCAGTGACATGCACGATTCGCTGGGTCACGAGCTGAGTCTCATAGCGGTCCGCGCGGCGGCGCTCGAGGTCGCGGGCGGTCTCGACGAGAAGCAGCGGGAGGCCGCCGGTGACCTGCGGCAGAGCGCCGCGACGGCGACCGAGCGGCTGCGCGAGATCATCGGCGTGCTGCGAGAGGACGACGCGCCGACCGAGCCGGTGCACGAGACCGTCGACGAACTGCTGGACAGGGCGAGAGCGTCCGGTGTGCTCATCGAGTCCTTTGTGGACGATCCGGCCGAAGGTGAGCCACAGATGGTCGACCGCGCGGCCTATCGCGTGGTGCAGGAGTCGGTGACGAACGTCGTGAAGCACGCGCCCGGCGCCGCCGTCACCGTCCGGGTCGTGCGTTCGGAAGGGCGGACCGACGTCGTGGTCACCAACGTGCCGCCGCCCGCAGGGCCCTTGCCCGGCCGGTCTTCGGGACGGCGCGGGCTGATCGGTCTGCGTGAGCGGGTCCGGCTGGTCGGCGGGACCTTACGGGCGGGACCGCACGACGGCGGCTTCGAGGTCAGTGCGAGCTTGCCGCACGATGCCGCGCCATCGGAGGAATCGCCGGAAAGCCAGGCGGCGATGGACGCCGAAGTGGGACAGTCGACGTCGGCGAAGGAACTGGAACGTGCTCGACGGGACGTGCGGCGCAGCCTGATCCAGGCGATCGTCGTGCCGATCGGGCTCTTCGGCGTGGTGGTCGGGATCAGCGGGGTGGTGTTCCTCGTCCAGTGGTACGGCTCCGTGCTGCCCAAGGGAGACTATGACCGCGTCCGGCTGGGTCAGACGAGGGCGGAGCTCGCGGCCGTGCTGCCGGACGGCCAGCGGATCGCGCGGCCCCGGGTAGTGGAACCGCCGGTGCCCGCGGCGGCGACGTGCGAGTACTACGGCACCGAGCGCACCGTGTTCAACTTGAACTACGAGGCCTACCGGCTGTGCTTCGCCGAGGGGAAGCTCGTGGCGAAGGACATGATCAGTGAAGACGAGCAAAGGGGGAACCCGGATGATCCGGGTGGTGCTGGCCGATGACGAGGCGATGATCCGCGCCGGAGTGTCGGCGATCCTGGCCGCGGACGCCGGGATCGAAGTGGTAGCGGAGGCCGCGGACGGCCGCGCCGCCGTCGAACAGGCTCGTGTGACCAGGCCGGATGTCGTTCTCCTCGACATCCGGATGCCGGTCATGGACGGGCTCAAGGCGGCCGAGGAGATCCGGCGGCTGCTGCCCGACATCGGCGTGATCATGCTGACGACGTTCGGCGAAGACGCCTACATCGAACGCGCGCTGGGCCTCGGCGCGAGCGGTTTCCTGCTGAAGTCCGGGGATCCGCGGGAACTCCTGTCCGGGATCCACGCCGTCGCCGGTGGGGCGGCGTTCCTTTCGCCGAAGGTCGCGCAGCGGGTCATCGCGCGGTTCTCCGGCAACCAGGTGTCCCGTGCCGAAGAGGCGAGGGCGCTGATCGGCAAACTGACCCCGCGTGAACAGGAAGTGCTGGCGCTGCTGGGTTCCGGATTGTCCAATGCGGACATCGCCGGGAAGCTGTTCGTGGTCGAGGGCACGGTGAAGGCCTACGTGAGCACCATCCTCAACCGGCTCGGCGCGCGGAACCGGGTGCAGGCCGCGATCACGGCATACGAGGCGGGGCTGGTCGGCGGGGAACGGGCGGAGCCCAGCCGCTGACGCCGGCGCCGATGCGGGCGGTGAGCACGCCGGGGAGCATGCGGAACACGCTGTTGCGGATCGCGACCGCGAGGGGATTCCTCAGCTGTGGCCCCATTCTTCCGGCCTGGACCGAAGATTTGACGACCGCTTGGCTGCGTGGGCGGCGCTGCTCGTCGTAACTCTTCAATGCCGCGTCGACGTCCTCGGTCGTGCTGAGCGCGGCGGCGAGGACGACGGCGTCTTCGATCGCCTGGCAGCCGCCTTGGCCCAGGAACGGCGGCATCGCGTGCGCCGCGTCGCCGAGGAGCGCGACGCGGCCTCGCACGTACGACGGCAGGGGAGTGCCGAGCAGGTACAGGTCGTGGTGGAGCAGCGCCTCGGGCGTGCTCGCGGCGATGAGCTCGGGGATGGGTTCGTGCCAGCCGCCGAAGCGCCTCCGCAGGTACGCCTTCGGGTCCTCGTACCGGATTCCCGGCTCGGCGACGTAGCTCGCCCACCAATAGACCCGGCCGTCGTGCAACGGGATGACGCCGATCTCGGCGCCGTCGTCCCAGCTCGTGCTGAGCTCTGTGGGATGCGGGAGCGCGGTCACCGCGCGGAAGGCGGTGCTGCCGCTGTAGACCGGTTCGGGATGCCGCGGCCACAGCCGTTTCCGGAGTCCACTGTGGATTCCGTCGGCGGCGACGATGACGTCCGCGTCCAGGTCTTCGGGGTTCGTGACCTCGATGCCGGTGCGGACGCAGCCGGCGGGAAGGGCATCGTGGAGTGCGGCGATGAGATCGGCGCGGTGGATGGCGGCGAGTGGGCGGCCGTGGTGACGGCGGAACGCGTCGGCGTCCCACCGGGTGATGCGGCGGCCTTCGCGGTCGTGGAGGCCGCCCGACGCTTGTTCTCGCAGCTTGTCGAGGTGGATGTCCAGTGTTTCGAGTGAGCGCAGGGCATTCGGCCACAGGGAGATTCCGGCGCCGACCGCGGTGAGTTCCGGGGCCCGCTCCAGGACGGTGACCTCCCAGCCGATGCCGTGCAGCCCGATGGCGGCGCTCAGTCCGCCGATTCCTCCGCCGACCACGATCGCTTTGTGCATGTCGACCTCCTCTACATCCGTAGAGTACTACTACACTTGTAGAGTGCGAAAGGCGATGATCGGGGACGCGGCCATCGAGGTGATCGCGGCGGAAGGAATGCGCGGGCTGACGCATCGCGCTGTCGACAGGTTCGCCGGGCTGCCGCCGGGGTCGACCTCGTACTACGCGCGGACGAGGGCGGCGCTGCTGGAGCTGGCGATCTCGCGGATGGTCGAACTCGACGAGGTCACCCTCGATCCGCCGCCCGGCCGGCTGGCCGAGTACGTGGCGGGGTTCGCCCACGCGGCGATCACGAACGGGCGGACGCGGATGCTCGCGCGGTACGAGTTCGCGCTGGAGGCGACGCGGCGGCCGGAACTGCGCGAGGCGTATGACCGCGGAGGCCTGGTGATCCGGCGGCGGTGTGCCGAGGTGCTGGCCGACCGCGGCTCGGCGGAGCCGGAGCGGCACGCGCGGGTGCTCGTCGCTTGGCTGGACGGGACGATCTTCGACGCTCTGGCCGGGACCGGTTCGCTGCGGCCGCCTGGGTTGGCGGAGTTGACGAGGGGGGCGCGGGAGGTGCTGGCGGGGCTCGGGGTGGCGGGGTAGCAGGGGACCTTTGCTATCGCCTGGGCTCTGACCTGCGGTTTGTCGGGAAAGGGAGCAAGGGACCTTTGG
Source organism: Amycolatopsis sp. cmx-11-12 (assembly GCF_046269425.1). Taxonomy (NCBI): domain Bacteria; kingdom Bacillati; phylum Actinomycetota; class Actinomycetes; order Pseudonocardiales; family Pseudonocardiaceae; genus Amycolatopsis; species Amycolatopsis sp. cmx-11-12. The sequence goes on from NZ_JADNQM010000034.1 coordinate 55,027, forward strand.
TGTCGCCTGCTTGGGCTGTGGCGCGGCAGCCGTGGCGCGTCGGTCCGGAGGCGGGGTGTCGCGAAAGCCACTTTCGGGACATCTGGTGTCCTGAAAGTGGCTTTCGCGACATGTCGGCCGGGCAAGTGGGAGCAAAGGTCCCTTGCTCTCCCTCAGGCGTCGCGGCGCCGGAGCACGGTGGAACCGGCGGCGAGTCCGGCCGCCGCCCACGCCGTACAGAGCGCGATGCCGACCCAGGGCGCGTAGGGCGCGATGCCGCCGAAGATAGGGTTCGGCTCCCCTGGAGAGAGCATCGCGTTGACACCCGCGAAACCGGGGAAGTAGTTCACGACGTCCTCCCCGCCCAGTGAACCGGCGAACATCGGGATCATCACCAGCAGCACGAACACCGTCACGATCGTCCCCGCCGTGCTCCGCAGCGCCGTCCCCAGGCCCAGGCAGAGCAGGCCCAGCAGACCGAAGTAGCCACCCATGCCCGCGGCGGTCGCGAGGACGTCGCCCACCGAGGAATCCCGCGCGGGGATCAGCGGTGCCGAGATCGCCACGCCGAGGAGCGTGTTCAGGACGCCGTAGCCGAACAGCACCGGCAGCAGGACCGCCGATTTCGCCGCGAGGAGCCGGTTCCGCACCGGGATCCACTGCAAGGTCGAGCGGATGCTGCCGCTGGCGTATTCGCTCGTGATGAACAGCGCCGCCAGCGCGACCACGGCGAACTGCGTGAGGTAGAACGCCGCCCCGATCACCACGGCGTGCGGAGCCATCGAGCGTTCGACGCCCGCGTTCGCGGCCAGGCCCAGCGCGCCGGAGTAGGCGAGCATCAGGACGACCCCGATGCTCAGGCACCACCAGGTCGAGCGGACCGACCAGAACTTGGTCCATTCCGAAGAGATCGCGTTCATCGTGCGCTCCACTGCTTGAAGAAACCGGTCAGCCGGTCACGGAAGAAGTCCAGCGCCTTCCGCGAGTCGATCGAGCCGTACTGGTTCTCGACCTCGGCAGGCGGAACGTGCGGTCGCAGCCCCAACTGGTCGACCAGGATCGCCGCGTCCGTCACCGACGAATGGCCGCTGTCCTTGACCAGGAACTGCTCCTTGGGCCCGGTGAGCCGCGGCCAGGTCTCGTTCCAGCTCTCGCGGTAGTACTTCTCGCCGGTCGGGCTGGTCAGCAGCAGGAACGGCCGGTCGAGAGAAACGGCGCCGAAGAAGGGACCGTCGACGTTCACGCCCGCTTTGATCCGCCGGTCGGCGACCATCGTGGCGGCGGTGGCCGAACCCCCGGCGGAGTGACCGGCCATCCCGATCTTCCTGGCGTCGATCGACCAGCGCCGGTCCTTCAGCAGGGTGTCGATGACGAACGACGTGTCGATCGCGCGGTTCGCGATCGCGGCGGGCCAAGGGTCGTTCGGTCGTGTACAAGCGACGCACTGGCGCAGCCCGTCGGGGAACTCCGTCGCCCAGGCTTCGTAGGCGTGGTCGATTCCGGCGACCACGAAACCTTGCGCGGCAAGATGTTCCGCCACCGAGGTGAGGGTGATCCGGTTGTTGCCCGCACCCGGCGACAACAGCACCAGCGGGCGACGTCCGGGCAGCGAAGGCGCGTTCTCCCTCGAGTGAACCCGGACCTTGCTCAGCGTGTCCGGCGGCAGGTCGAGCTTCCGCGCGGCGACCGCCGCCGCCGACTCCGCGTGCGTCATGTACAGCGGCGCCCGCCCGACCGGGACGGCCGGGTACCAGACGTTGACCATCAGCTCGCGCCGCTTCTCGGGCACCCAAGGATCGGCTCGCTGCTGGTCGGTGAGGTGCAGCGTGCGCAACCCGATCGGGAGCGGGCCACCCGGCGCGGGCAGCGACAGATTCGGTGCCGCCGACGCGGCCGCCGGCACCCCCAGCAGGCCGGCGATCACCGCCACCATGACCATGAGTGACTTCATGCCGCGACTCCCGTTCCGTATTCGACCGACGATGCGGTCAGTTCCATGTAGGCCTGTTCCAGCGACGCTGTCCGTTCGGTCAGCCCGTGCACGCGGATCCCGAGTTCGTGCACCGCGTCGCCGACGTGGTGCACGGACAGGTCGTGCACGATCAGTTCGTCCCGATCGGATTCCGTGGTCGCGCCCAGCGTGCGCAGACGCTGGTCGAGTGCGCGCAGTTCGGCGGGAACGGGCACCCGCACCGCGACCGACGTCCGCGAATTGCCCGCGATGAACTCGTCGACCGGGGCGTCGGCGAGCAGCTTTCCCTTGCCGATGACGACCAGCCGGTCCGCGGTCAGTTGCATCTCGCTCATCAGGTGGCTCGAAACGAACACCGTGCGGCCCTCCGCCGCCAGCGACCGCATCAGGTGCCGCACCCAGCGGACGCCGTCGGGGTCGAGGCCGTTGACCGGTTCGTCGAACATCAGCACACCCGGGTCACCCAGCAGTGCGCCGGCGATGCCCAGCCGTTGCCCCATGCCGAGCGAGAAAGTCCCGGCTCGTTTGCCCGCGACGTCGGTGAGACCGACCGTCGCGAGTACCTCGTCCACCCGGCTCGCCGGGAGCCCGTTGCTGCGCGCCATCGCCAGGAGGTGCTTGCCCGCGCTCCGCCCGGGGTGCAGTGCCTTGGCCTCCAGCAACGCGCCGACCTCACGCAGCGGATACCGCAGGTCCGCGTACTTCTCGCCGCCGATGTGGACCTCGCCGCCGCTCGGCGTGTCGAGGCCGAGCGTCATCCGCATGGTCGTCGACTTGCCCGCGCCGTTGGGACCGAGGAAACCGGTCACCTTGCCCGGCTCGACGGCGAAGGTCAGTCCGTCGACCACCGTCTTCTCGCCGTAGCGCTTCGTGAGTCCTCGAAGCGTGATCATCCGCGCCCTCCTTCGTGTACCGCTAGTTTCCGACGCGGGGATACATCGGGACAGTGCTCCGAAGTCATCGGTCATCCCTTACTTTCGACAGGTGCCGCTCGGCACGAGTCACCGCGGAAAGGCAGAATCGGCGCCATGACCACCCGCGAACAACGGCGCGTGAATCCGCTCGACCTGGTGATGCTCGTCCTCGCCGTGTTCTCCGTCGGGCTGCTCGTCTACGTGACGTTCTTCCCGCATTCGGACGAGACGGCGCACACCGTGTTCATCATCGACACGACGGTGTGCGGGATCTTCGCGCTGGAATTCCTGTGGCGGTGGCGGCGCAACGGCTGGGAGAAGTGGTTCCCGCTCCGCAATTGGTACGAAATCCTCGGCATGATCCCGATCGCGCATCCGGCGCTGCGCGGGTTCCGGCTGCTGCGGATCCTGGTCGTGCTCGTCCGGCTCGCGCGCACGGCCGACCGCGCGTTCGGGGAGCGGTTCACCCAGCGGCTGGTCGAACGGCTTTCGCGGCCGATCGTGCTGGCGATCAAGAAGCCGATCACGATCGCGGTGCTCGACGAGGTCGTCAAGGTGCTGGAAACCGGGAACTACCCGCAGAACCTCGCGCGGTCACTGGGTGACAACCAGTCGCTGCTGCGGGGGATCATCGCCGAGAAGCTGAAGAACGACCCGCAGGCGGGACGGCTTTCGAAGCTGCCGTTCCACGACGAGGTGGTGCGTTCGGTGATCGACACCGCGATGCGAGTGATCCTCGAAGTGCTCACGGATCCGCGGATCGACGAATTCTTCGCGCATGTCGTGCGGGAGAACCGGGAGCAGATCCGGAGCGCGGTGCAACTCGGGCTGAACGAGAAAGAGGACGACGAGGAGCTGGCGGCGCAACTGCCGACCCGGCCGCAGCACCAGATGATGGACTGACCGCTCAGGACGACCCGCCGCCGCGGCGCGCGACCCGCCGGGTCGGAGCGGCGCTCAGCGGGTCTTCCGGCCAAGGATGCTTCGGGTAGCGACCACGGAGATCGGCGCGCACGGCCGCGTAACCGTTGCGCCAGAAAGATTCCAGATCGGCGGTGACCGCCGCGGGCCGTCCGGTGGGCGAAAGCAGGTGCAGGACGACGGGGACGCCCGCCAGTTCCGGCGTCGCGAGCCACCCGAAGGTCTCCTGCAGCTTCACGGCCAGTACCGGCTGCTCACCCGAGTAGTCGACCCGGATCCGCGAGCCCGACGGCACCTCCAGCCGATCCGGCGCCAGGTCGTCCAAACGCGACGCTTCGGGCCAGGGCATCAGCCCGCGCAGCGCCGCGCCCGCGTCCAGGGAAGCCAAGTCCGACCGGCGGCGGGCCGACCCGAGGTCGAGCCAAGAGTCCAAAGTGGACAAAAGGGCGGCTTCATCGACCGCGGGCCAAGGTGAGCCCAGCACTCGATGCAGGAAGGACAGCCGTTCGCGCAGGCGTCGACCGTCCTCCGACCACTTCAGCAGACCGAGTCCTTCGGTGCGTAGGCCGTCCAGCAGCGCGGCGCGGATCGCGTCTGGAGCGGGGGAGCGCAACGGCTTCTCCGACAGCACGATCGCTCCGAGCCGCCGCATCGAACGCGCCACCACGTCCCCGTCGGCCCAGTGCACTTCGTCCACCGTCGTCACCAGATTCGGCGCCGCGCGCACGGCGAGGGCCTCGTCTGCGGGCGCGGCCAGCCGGATGATCCCCTGCGCGCGGCCGGGATCGCGGGTCGCTTCGGCCACCGCCAGCCATTCGACGTCCGCCAGCCCGCTGCCGCGCGGCAGTTCCGCCGCCGTGCCACCGGCCATCAGATAGACCGGCGTACCCGTGGAACGCCGTCGCGCGAGCCGTTCGGGATGCGCCAGCGCCACGACCAGTGCCGGATCGGACACGTTGCCGCCGTCGGGCACCAGTTTGGAAAGCCTTCGCACGTCGGACTTCCAGCGTCCGTCGTCCCGCACACGCCGCAGTTCGGCTTCGAGATCGGTCAGCGTGCCGCCGCTGTCCAGCAGTGCGACGACCTCGGCCGCCGAACGCGCGTTGGTCCGCGCCGCGCCGTCCAGCAACGCCCGCGCCAACCGCGGATGCAGGCCGAGCCCGGCCATCTTCCGGCCGCGTTCGGTCACCGTCCCGTCCTCCGCGGTCGCCCCGAGCGTGGTCAGCAACGCGCGGCCGGCGGCCAGCGCGCCTTCACCCGGCGGATCCCACCAGGAGAGGCCGGAACCGTCCGGAGTGGACCAGCACGCGAGTTCGAGCGCGAACCGCGCCAGTTCCGCCGTCCGGATCTCGGGCTCGGGATAGGCGGGCAGGGAACCCTGTTCGTGCGCCGCCCAGCACCGGTAAGCGCGCCCCGGCGCCTCACGTCCGGCCCGGCCGGCGCGCTGTTCCGCGACCGCGGCCGAAACCCGGACCGTCGCCAGCCCCGGCAGGCCACGCCGGTGATCGACGCGGGGCACCCGGGACAGCCCGCAGTCCACCACCGCGCGCACGCCCGGCACGGTCAGGCTGGACTCGGCGACTGACGTCGAGAGCACCACCCGGCGGCGGGCGCGCGGGCGCAGCGCGTCGTCCTGGCTCGCCACCGAGAGCCGCCCGTGCAGCGGCAGCACGTCGGCGTCCAGGCCGTTGAGCATGCCGCTCACTCTGGCGATCTCGCCCGCGCCGGGCAGGAACGCGAGGACGTCTCCGTCCCCTTCGGACAGTGCTTTGTGGATCGTGCGGACCACGGTCGCCTCGACCCGCTCGCCGCGCGCGGGCGGGGAATACGAGACGTCGACCGGATATGTCCTCGCGTGCGCGGTGATCACCGGCGCGTCCCCGAGCAGCGCGGCCAGCCGTCCGGCCGCCACGGTGGCGGACGTCGCGAGTAGACGCAGGTCGTCTCGCAGCCCGGCGCGCACGTCCAGCAGCAACGCGAGCAACAGGTCTGCGTCGAGGTGGCGCTCGTGGCATTCGTCGAGCAGGACGGTCGAAACCCCGGTCAGTTCAGGATCACCTTGCACCCGCCGGACCAGCAACCCGGAGGTGACCACTTCGATTCGCGTCGAAGAAGACACCTTCCGGTCGCCGCGCACCGAATAACCGACCGTCTCACCGACCCGTTCACCCAGCAGGGATGCCATTCGCGCCGCCGCGGCCCGCGCGGCCAGTCTCCTCGGTTCGGCGACGATCACCCGGCCTTCACCGTTGTCCAGCGCGAGCGGGACCAGGGTGGTCTTGCCGGTCCCCGGGGGCGCGACGAGCACGGCGGTGCCATGGGCGTCGAGAGCGGCTTGGAGTTCGGGTAGGACGGCGCGGACCGGCAGATCGGGAAGGATCACTGTTCGGTGACCTGCGGAGGAGGCGGGATCCGGTAACCGGACGGTCCGATGTTGCGGTTCAGCGATGCGAGCCATTCGCCCGACGAGATCATCTTCTGGATGGCCCTGGCCACCGCCGCCCGCCCCTCGTCGTCACCCTTGCGCAGGCCTACACCGTATTTCTCGGCGGAGAACGGCTTGCCGACGACCCTCAGCAACTCCGGGTTCTGCGCCACGTAGCCGGCCAGGATGACGTCGTCGGTGGTCACCGCGTCGACCTGCTGCGCGAGCAACGCCGTGACGCAGTCCTGGTAGCGCGGGTACTCGACGAGCTGGACGGCCTGAGCGAACTTGTCGCGCACCTGCTCGGCCGAGGTGGTGCCGCCCACCGCGCACAGCTTGCGGCCGTTGAGGTTCTCGGGACCGGTGATGTCGGTCGACCGGAGCCGGACCAGCAGATCCTGGCCGGTGTTGAAATAGGGTCCGGCGAAGGCGACGACTTGTTTGCGTTTCTCGGTGATCGAATAGCTCGCCACCATCAAATCCGCGGTCCCCGATGTTATGTCGGTCTCACGGGACGACGGTTTGGAGTCGTGCCAGGTGATGTGATCCTCGTCGACGCCCAATTCGGCCGCGACGTACTTCGCCACGTCGACGTCGAAGCCGACGTACCGGCCGTCGACCGTCCGCTTGGAGAGTCCCGGCTGGTCGAAGCGGATGCCGATGGTGAGCTTGTTCGATCCGACGGCCCGCGCGACGAGGGAATCGGCCGGACCGGTCTCCTGGCTGCAAGCCGTCGCTGTGACCAGCATCAAGCAGGCTGTCAGCAGGGTGCGTCCCCTCATCGGGTGCCTCCGTCCGCCGCCTCACATTGTTCTCAGGGTGGACGGCTAGCCTAGGCCCGTGCGTAGACCGCCCCAAGTCGTGCTCGACGCCGTGGGCACCCTCGCCCGGCTCGGACTGGCCGCAGTCTGGTTGATTTCCGGAGCGCTGAAGATCAGCGATCCGGGGCAGACCTATATCGCCGTGCAGGCGTTCGACGTCCTGCCGGACGGGCTCGTCCGCCCGGTGGCGATCGGGATGCCGATCGTCGAACTGGCGCTCGGCCTGCTCCTGCTCGCCGGGTTCGTGACCCGCTGGGTGTCGGTGCTGTCGGTGCTGCTGCTCGCGGTGCTCATCGCCGCCATCGCCCAATCGTGGGCGCGTGGCCTGAGCATCGATTGCGGCTGCTTCGGCGGTGGCGGTCAGATCGCCGCGGATCAGACGCAGTATCCGCAGGAGATCGCCAGGGACCTCGGGTTCGCCCTGCTGGGTGTCTGGCTGATCGTGCGGCCGCGGACCTGGCTGGCGGTGGACGGCTGGCTCGGGAACTCCGGGGCCCCCGCCGACGACGACTATGTGGGTATCGCTGAAGGGAACGAATAATCGTGGGTGGAGCTGAGCGCAACGCTCGGAAACGCAAGCAGCAGCAGACGGCGGCGCGTTCGGTGGCACAGGCCAGGGGCGTCGCCGGCGGCGACAAGAAGAAGGTCGTCGTGATCACCGTCGCGGTGATCGTGCTCGCCGCGCTGGTGATCGGGGGCGTCGTCTGGTCGACGTCCAGCAAGGACAGCACTGAGGGCAAGGTGATCGCGGCGCAGGCGGGTACCTGGGGGCCAGGTGTCGTCGAGAAGCGCGACGGCGTTGTGGTGAGCGCCGGCAAGCCCGAGGCGAAGAAGTCCATCGACGTCTACGCCGACTTCTTGTGCCCGGTCTGCAAGCAGTTCGAGGAGACGTTCAAGGAGCAGATCCACGAGCAGGTCAACAACGGGACCCTGCAAGTCCGCTACCACATGTTGCCGATGCTCAACCAGCGCTCCGACCCGCCGGGCTACTCGCTGGACTCGGCCAACGCCGCACTGGCCGCGGCCGACGCGGGCAAGTTCCTCGCCTTCCACGACGCGCTGTTCAAGGACCAGCCGGCGGAGGGCGCGCGCGGGTTCGACAAGGCGCAGCTGATCAAGCTCGGCCAGGACGTCGGCATCACCGACCCGGCCTTCGCCACGTCGATCAACACCGGCGTCTACGAGCAGCAGATCCAGGACGAGTACAAGAAGACCTCCACGGATCCGTCGTTGCAGCAGGACTTCGGCAACGGTCCGGGCTTCGGCACGCCGACGGTGGCGTCGAACGGGCAGGTCGTGAAGCTCGACGAAGGCTGGCTTCAGAAGGTCATCGGCTAGTTTTCGGATGGTGCCGTGAAGGCCCCCTTCCCTCGGCTGAGCCGAGGGAAGGGGGCCTTCACGCTGTTCGGGGGCGGTGATAGCAAAGGTCCCTTGCTCCCTTCAGCGGTGACCGTGTGGATTTCGGGACATCTGACGTCAGCATCGCTACGCCGAGTGCGGGGTGTGTGGAAATAGGGACACTCAACGTCCCTATTTCCACACACCCCCTGCCGCCCGCGATAGCAAAGGTCCCTTGCTCCCTTCCTCGGCGACTACCGCATTTAGAGGACGAAATGCGGGGTGGTCAGGGGCGCGAAGGGGAGGCGACGGCCGCGAAGGCCTGTACGCGGGCTGTCTCGGCGGAGCGCGGCCAGACGAGGCCCCACTCGACGTCGGGGGAGCCCGCGAAGGGCACGAAGCGGATCCGGGGATGCGAGAAGTACTCCTGCGCGTGCGCGGCGAGCGGGCAGATCCCGGCACCGGTGGCGATCGCGGCGAGCAGTTCCTGAAACGTCGCGAAGGGCTTCCCTCGGGTCACCGGGTGCCCGGCGGGCGTCAGCCATTGCTTCGGCTCCTCGACCCAGTACGGCTCCGGCGGATGCGCCGCGCGCAGGACGGTGTCGCGGGCGAGGTCGTCCAAGGTGGCTGACTTCCGTCGTGCGAAAGGGTGTTTCGAGGACACCGCGAGCACCATCGGTTCGGAGTACACGGCCGGTCCAGTGGTGAGATCGGTTTCGTCAGCCGGAAGCAGGGTCACCAGGACGTCGATCTCACCCGATCGCAGCATCGCGAACGGGTCGGCGAACTCGGCCTCCCGGATGAGCAGTTCCGTTTCCGGGTATCGCTGCCGGAAGCGGTCCAGCAGGTCTTCGGTCAGATCCGCGACGCCAGGTGCCTCGAAGCCCAGCCGCAGTACGCCGCCGATCCCGCGTCCGGCCGCGACCGCGCGTTCGACGCCTTCGTGCAGCGCGCGGTAGGCCGGGCCGAGGTCGGCCCGCAGCCGCTCTCCGATCGCCGTGAGCTGGACCCGCCTGCTCGTGCGGGCGAACAGCGGAGCGCCGATCCGGCGCTCCACTTGTTTGATCGTCTGGCTCACCCGTGCCTGCGAGACGTGCAGCCGTTCCGCGGTGCGGCCGAAATGCAGTTCGTCGGCCAGCGCCAGGAAGATCTCGATGTCCCGCAGTTCCATAATCCCCAGGTTATCGATTTACGGCGGTGCCGGTTGTCGGGAACCGCATTCCCCTGGTCAGGCCGTCGGGTGATAGCAAAGGTCCCTTGCTACTCCTCGATGGCGCCGCCCACCGCCCGCAGGTGCTCGCGGAACGTCAGCGAAGGCGTCTTCGCGCGCTCCGCGAGGAAGTCGGCGAAGCGCACCTGCTCGCGAAGGGACTCTCCGGCGCGGATCCGGTCTGCTTGCAATCGTTCGGTGTCGCGGATGGCCTCCGCGCGGTCCAGGACCTCGTCGGCGCGGTCGACCGCGACGAACAGGACGCCGTCCTCGTCGCCGAACACGAGGTCCGCGCGGCTCACGGTCCACTCGCCGACGACGGCCGATTCCAGCGCGCCGTCGGGGCGGGCGGCGACCGAGAGCGGACCGGTCGGGATCGAGCCGAGGCTGAACACCGGCAGGCCGATCTTCACGATGTCGGCGGTGTCGCGGTGCAGACCCCAGATGACGACGCCCCCCAGCCCGGCCGACTGCGCTTCGAGGACCGCGAGGTCTCCGACGCAGCTTTCGTCGAGCCTGCCGCCGTTGTCGACGACGAGGATGTCACCGGGGTTCGCGGCTTCGTACGCCTCCAGGAAGACGTCGACACTGCCGACGTGCCGGGCGGGGGAGACCCGCCCGGCCAGCCTGCTACCGGGAACGACCGCGCGCGTCCCGGCGGGCGCGCACCGGACCGGGACGCCGGCGCGGACGCAGCCGTCGGTCAGATGCGCGGTGGTCAGCAGTTCGAACCGCTGCCGAAGCTCCTCGAGATCCATGCCCCGACTTTAGCCACGGCGCCATACGACGAGCTTGTCGTAGTACTCGTCGTCCTGGAGAGTGCCCATGATTTCACCGTTCGCGCCCGCGATGGCGCCGCAACCGCTGGACGGCGCGGGAAGCGTCTCGACCGGGCCGCCCAGCGACCACACCGCGGGAATCGTTTCGGTCCCCATGGTCCGCAGGCAGCCCGTGACGAGTCCCGACCCGTTGAGCGCGGTCGCCGTCATGCCATCCGGCACCGGAACCGAGGTGTCGTAGGCCGTCCACACCCGGGCGCCGCCTTCGACGTCGGCCAGCACCTTGCCGTCCCGGATCGCGAGGGCGCGGGATTCGCGGATGCCCTCGGGGAGGACGAGCTCCTGCGCCACGCCGTCCTTCCACAGCCAGGTGCCGCCGAACTGTTCCTGCATCAGGATCGTGCCGTCGTGGTCGATGTCCACCGGCTTGAGCAGCGGCGGGGAGTCCAAGACCACCGGGTGCGCACGGTCGCCGCCCGGCCAGAACGCCGCCCAAGAGCCGAACCGCGGATCGTTGTACACGTGGCCGACGATGTCGCCCCGATCGTTTATGCCGGTGACGACCGTTTGGGAGTACCCCGGCGCCTTCTCCAGTAGCTGGAATCCGCCGTTCTCGAAGACGAACGAACGGCGGGTGTTCGTCGAGATCGCGTGGCCGTTCGCGAGAACCGCCTTCGACGCGTTCTGGTCCACGGCTTCGACCGTGTTGTAGCCCGCCGGGATGCCGTGGTTCCACACCCGCCAGCCCGACCAGGTGAGCAGGCCCCCGTCGAAGTGTCCCGCGTAGTTTCCGGCCCCGTCGGTGGCCACCACCCGGATGGCGTCGCCACCCGGCGGCCGTAGGTAGCTCATCGTCCATCCGGTCGCCGACGCGGTGCCCGCCGACAGCAATCCCGCGGCGACGGTGGCCACCAGGACCAGGCTCGTACGTTTCATCGAAACCCCCTGTGAGTCGTGTTCTCCCTGTTTAACGGGGGTGCGAGCCGTCTGTCTGCGTCACCTGACACTCACCGCGCCGGAAGTAACATCCGTGCAGACCTGTATGTAAGGGGTTGATAAATACAGACCTGTCTGTATCTTCAGGATCAACAGCGACCCGGCAACGACAAGGAGCGTCGTGGTGGCGAACAAGGTGTACGTCGTCGGCGTGGGCATGACGAAGTTCGAGAAGCCCGGACGCCGCGAGGACTGGGACTACCCTCAGATGGCCAAGGAGTCCGGGACGAAGGCGCTCTCCGATGCCGGGATCTCGTTCGACGAGGTGCGGCAGGCCTACGTCGGCTACGTCTACGGCGAGTCGACCTCGGGGCAGCGCGCGGTCTACGAACTGGGCATGACCGGCATTCCGGTGGTCAACGTCAACAACAACTGCTCGACCGGCTCGACCGCGTTGTACCTGGCCGCGGAGGCGATCCGGGGCGGGCGTGCAGACTGCGTGCTCGCGCTCGGGTTCGAGAAGATGCAGCCCGGCTCACTCGGCTCGACCTACGATGACCGCGAGCAGCCGATGGGCAAACACCTCCAGGCGCTCGCGGAGATCTCCGAGGTGCTCTTCCCGCCCGCGCCGTGGATGTTCGGCGCGGCGGGCCGCGAGCACATGAAGACCTATGGCACGACAGCCGAGCACTTCGCCAAGATCGGCGAGAAGAACCACCGGCACTCGGTGAACAACCCGTACGCGCAGTTCCAGGAAAGCTATTCGCTGCAAGACATCCTGGACTCGCGGATGATCTACGACCCGCTCACGAAGCTCCAGTGCTCGCCGACCTCGGACGGTTCGGGTGCGGCGATCCTGGTCAGCGAGTCCTTTGTGGACTCTCATGGGCTGGCGGGACAGGCCGTCGAGATCGTCGGGCAGGCGATGACCACCGACTTCGCCAGCACCTTCGACGGTACCGCGAAGAACATCATCGGCTACGACATGAACGTCCAGGCCGCGCGCCAGGTGTACGACCAGGCCGGGCTCGGCGCGGAGGACTTCCAGGTCATCGAGCTGCACGATTGCTTCTCCGCCAACGAACTTCTGCTCTACGAAGCACTCGGCCTTTGCGCCGAAGGGGACGCCGGGAAGCTCGTCGACTCCGGCGACACCACCTACGGCGGCAAATGGGTCGTCAATCCGTCCGGTGGGCTGATCTCCAAGGGGCATCCGCTCGGCGCCACCGGTCTCGCGCAATGCGCCGAACTGACCTGGCAACTGCGCGGGACCGCGGACAAACGCCAGGTCGACGGCGTCGAAGCCGCGCTACAGCACAACATCGGACTCGGCGGCGCCGCCGTCGTCACCGCATACCAGCGCGCCGAGCGCTGATCTCACCGAAAGGACGAACCATGGGCAAGATCAGTGCCTCCGTCGAACTCCCCGCCGCTCCCGGCAAGGTCTGGGCGGAGTTCTCCAACCCCAACAACTTCGAGAAGTGGCTGACCATCCACACCAAGTGGAAGGGCGAGGTCCCGGCCGAGTTCTCCAAGGGGGCGCAGGCTTCCGAGATTGTCACGATGCTCGGGATGCCGAACACGATCACCTGGACCGTCGACGAGTTCGAGGCACCGTCGAAGCTGGCGATCTCCGGGACCGGGATGGCCGGGGTAAAGGTCAAGTTCGAGCTGTCCGTCGAGGCGTCCGGAACGGGCTCGCTCGCCAGCATCGACGCGGAGTTCGCGGGTCAGATGATCGTCGGCGCGCTCGGCAAGGCCGTCGAGAAGGACGGCAAGAAGAACCTGGACGCGTCGCTGGAGAACTTCAAGGCGCTGGTCGCGTGACGGACGAGCGGTTCGATCCCGGCGGACTCGGCAAGTGGACCGACGAGTCCCGGTTCGAGGTGACCCGCGAGCGGCTGATCGAGTACGCCAAGGCCACCAACGACCCGATCCCGGCGCATCTCGCCGGAGACGTCGCGGGCCCGGTGTTCGCGATCGTGCCGGTGTTCGAGTCGCTGATGGAACCCGCGCTGGAGGTCGTGCCGGTCGGGTTGTTCGGCCGGATCGTGCACGGGGAACAGGAATTCCGGTTCCACCGGCCGATCCGCCCCGGCGACAAGCTCGTTTCGCGGGCGCGGATGACCGGCTACGAAGGCCTGCCGAACGGCACCCGCGGCACCATCCACCTCGAATGCCGCACCGAAGACGGCGAACTCGTCAACGAGCAATACGTGACGTTGTTCGTGCGCGGATTCGACACCGGTGAGACGCGGGGCGAACTCGGGCCGGAGCACAAGTTCGAAGACTCGCTGCGCTCGCAGGCGCCGGTGGCGGAGGTGCGTCAGCACGTCGACAACGACCAGACGTACCGATATGCGCCCGCGGCGGGTGACCCGATGCCGATCCACCTCGACGAAGAGGTCGCCAAGGATTCGGGATTGCCGGGCATCATCGCGCACGGTCTGTGCACCATGGCGTTCACGTCGTGGGCGCTGCTGACCGAGGTCGCCGGGTCCGATGTGGACAGACTGAAGCGGCTCGCCGTCCGGTTCGCCAAACCGGTATTGCCCGGCCAGGACCTGACGACACGTGTCTGGCACGCGGGCGCAGGGAGCTACGCGTTCGAAACCACCGTCGGCGAGACCGTCGTGATCAAAGACGGTCTCGCGGAATTCGCGGAGTAGGAGCAAAAGCCATGGGAGCACTCGACGGGCGGGTCGCCGTCATCACCGGCGCCGGCCGCGGGATCGGCCGCGAGCACGCGCTGCTGTTCGCGCGGGAAGGCGCGAGCGTCGTGGTCAACGACCTCGGCGGGGCGAACGACGGCAGCGGTGCCGACGTCGGCCCGGCACAGGAGGTCGCCGACGAGATCCGGGCGGCGGGCGGGAAAGCCGTGGCGAACACGGCCAACGTCGCCGACTGGGCGGGCGCCGCCGAACTGGTCGCGCAGGCGGTGGACGAGTTCGGCAGGCTCGACGTCGTCGTGAACAACGCGGGCATCCTGCGCGACGCGTTCATCGCCGGACTCGAGGAGTCCCAGTGGGATTCCGTGATCGCGGTGCACCTCAAGGGGCACGCGGCGGTGCTGCGGCACGCGGCCGCGTACTGGAAGACGGCGAGCAAGGCCGGTGACCGGGTCGCCGGTTCGGTGATCAACACCGCCTCGGCGTCCGGAGTCACACTGCCGAACGCGGGGCAGGCGAACTACGGCGCGGCGAAAGCGGGGATCGCCGCGCTGACCCTGGTCGCCGCCGAGGAACTGGAACGGTACGGCGTACGGGTCAACGCGATCGCGCCGATCGCGCGCACGCGGCTCACGCTGGCGACGCCGGGCATGGGCGTGATCTTCGCGCAGGAGGTCGAAGAAGGGGAGTTCGACGCGTTCTCGCCCGCCAACATCTCCCCGCTGGTGGCCTATCTCGCGACCGAGAAGTGCCCGCTCACCGGCAAGGTGTTCGCGGTGCAGGGCGGCGCGATCTCCGAACTCGCGGGCTGGCACGACGTCAAGGTGATCGAAACCGAGGCAGCGTGGGAGATCGACGACATCGCGGCCAGGCTGCCGTGATCGAGTGGTCCGAGACCGAACTGCTGATCCGGGACGCGATCCGCGAGTTCGTCGACAAGGAGATCCGGCCGCAGCTCGACGCGCTGGAAAGCGGGACACTGCCGCCGTACGACATCATCCGCAAGATGTTCGCGTCCTTCGGGATCGACGCGCTCGCGCGGGAATCGGTGACGAAACTGCTGGCGAAGTCGCCTGAGTCCGGGTCGGGTGGCGGTGGCCTGGCGTTCGGTGGGCAGGAGGCGATGGCGCTCATCGCGGTGAGCGAACTGGCCGGGGTCAGCCTCGGCATCGTCGCCTCGCTCGGGGTGAGCCTCGGGCTGACCGCGCAGACGATCCTGACCAAGGGCACGCAGGCGCAGAAGGAACGCTGGCTGCCCGAGCTGGCGACGTTCGAGAAGATCGGCGCGTGGGCGATCACCGAACCCGACTCCGGCTCGGACGCCTTCGGCGGCATGAAGACGTCGGTGCGGCGTGACGGCGACGAGTATGTCCTCAATGGACAGAAGACGTTCATCACGAACGGGCCCTACGCCGACACGATCATCGTCTACGCGAAGCTCGACGACGGCGCGGACGTCCGCGATCGCAAGGTGCTGACATTCGTACTGGACAAGGGGATGCCCGGGCTCACGCAGGGCAAGCCGTTCAAGAAGATGGGCATGATGTCGTCGCCGACCGGCGAGCTGTTCTTCAGCGACGTCCGGCTCGGGCGCGACAGGCTGCTCGGCGAGTCGGAGACCGGCCGCGACGGCGACAGCAAGGCCGAGGTGAAGTCCGGGTTCGCCGTCGAGCGGGTCGGTGTCGCGGCGCTGGCGCTCGGGATCATCAACGAATGCCACCGGCTCTGCGTGGACTACGCGAAGAACCGGAAGCTGTGGGGCCAGGAGATCGGGCGGTTCCAGCTGATCCAGCTGAAGCTGGCGAAGATGGAGGTCGCGCGGATCAACGTGCAGAACATGGTGTTCCAGCTGATCGAGACCCTGCGCGCGGGCAAGATGCCGACGCTGGCCGAGGCTTCGGCGATGAAGCTGTACTCGTCGGAAGCGGCCACCGAGGTCGCGATGGAGGCCGTGCAGCTGTTCGGCGGCAACGGGTACATGGCGGAGTACCGGGTGGAGCAGCTGGCGCGGGACGCGAAGTCGCTGATGATCTACGCGGGGAGCAACGAGATCCAGGTGACGCACATCGCGAAGGGGCTGTTGGGCCGCTGATCGCGGTGGTCCGGTATGAGATGAACGGGACTTTCATGGCGAAATTTGCCATGAAAGTCCCGTTCATCTCATTGGCCGGGGGTCAACGCGGGGTGGGCGGCTCGCGTCCGAGACCCGCAATCAGGGCGTGTCTCGCAACTCGGGATCGGTGTCTCCCGCGTTGACGTTCGTGGTTTCGCTGGCAAATGGCGATCACGTGTGACTAGAGGGCGATCATGCGTGATTGGGAGGCGATCACACGTGATTGGGGGGCGATCATGCGTGATTGAGGGAGACGCCCGCCTGGTCACGTGAGTTGTCCGGCTGGACCAGGCCGACCTACTCGGTACCGGCGCCTTGGTCGCCTTCATGTACTGGGGGAAGGTGTGAAGGTCGCGTTTCTTCGGCTGAGCCGAGGGAAGGGGGCCTTCACGCGCTGTCGTTGTGGCTGGTGATGCTGCTGGGGCGCAAGGGATTCTGGCGGAATCCGTGAAGGCCTCCTTCCCTACCTTCAGAGTAGGGAAGGAGGCCTTCACGGACCGGCCTTGCGACCAGCCGAAGCCCGAATCCAGTAGGCACCTAAGACACGGTTGGCTCTAGGGCGTGTCCTGCGGATCTTCATCGGAGGTGCAGGATGATGCAGGCGAGGATGATCTCGGCGCGGTGGTAGGCAGCTCGTTTGGCGTATCGGGTCGCTAGGCCGCGGAATTGTTTGAGCCGGTTGAAGCATCGCTCGACCACGTTACGCAGCTTGTAGAGGTTGGGGTCGAAGGCCGGTGGCCTGCCACCGGCCTTGCCCTTCGCTTTGCGGCGGGCGATCTGGTCGGCACGTTCAGGAATGGTGGCCTTGATCCTGCGCTCCCGCAGCGCCTTCCGGGTGCTGGGGTGGGTGTAGGCCTTGTCGGCCAGCACCCTCCCGACCCGCACTTTCTGCCCGTCCACCTCGATGTCCCGGATCTCGTCCAGCAGCGGCAGCAGTTGCGGGTTGTCCCCGGCCTGACCGGGCGTGAGGATCACCGCCAACGGCAGACCGGCCGCGTTGACGGCCAGGTGGATCTTGGTGGTCAGCCCTCCCCGGGAGCGTCCGAGGCATTCCCCGTCGATCGCGAGGTCTTCGATCCAGTCCGCGCAGCCCCCTTTTTCCGGGCACCGGCCGCGTGCTGATGCGCCCGGACACTCGTGGAATTCACACTGATCACGAACTCGACGTTGTCCTCCAGTGTTCCCAGCGAGTCGTCCTTGACGATCACCTGCTCCAGGACCCGATCCCACGTCCCGTCCGCGGTCCACTTCCGCAACCGCTCATGCGCGGTCTTCCACGGCCCATACCGCTCAGGCAGATCACGCCACGGCGCACCCGTCCGCTCATGCCACAGAATCGCGTTGATCACCTGCCGGTGACTACGCCACCGCCCACCCCGCTGCCCCGTCTCCGCAGGCAACAACGGCGCGATCACCGCCCACGCCTTATCCGTCAACTCACCACGACCAACCACAACCCAATTGTCAGCACACGATCATGAACAAGATCCGCAGGACACGCCCTAACCCGAAACGCCACTCACGACCAGCTGGGTGGCCGCAAGTAGGTGACTAATTGCGGCAGGGGGTCAGGTGCGTTCGATTAGGTGGCCGACGACCTCGGGACCGGGGTGGGCGTGGCCGGAGCCGTCGCGCCGCGGGTCGATTTCGGGCAGTTCCACCGGGTCGCCGTTGCGGGCGGCACCGGCCGGGCGCGGGCCGATCCAGCCGACGACCAGTCGCGTTTCGCCCTTCAGGAACCGTTGCGCCCGGACACCGCCGGTCGCGCGGCCCTTGGCCGGGTACTCGCTGAACGGCGTCACCTTCACGCTCGCGCCGGTCGCGGTGACGACCATCGGCTCGCCGTGCTCGGCGTCGTCCGTGCGGATGGCGGCGAAGAAGACCACTTCCGCCTCGCCGCGCACGGCGATCCCGGCCATGCCGCCGCCCTTGAGGCCCTGCGGCCGCACCAGCGAAGCGGGGTAGCGCAGCAGGGACGCTTCGGACGACAGGAACGCCAGTGCCTCGTTGCCGTCGGTGAGCCAGGTGGCGCCGACGACCTCGTCGCCGTCCTTCAGGCTGATCACGTCGAACTCGTCCGAGCGGACCGGCCATTCCGGCGCGCACACCTTCACGACACCGAGTTTCGTGCCGAGCGCGAGACCAGGGGAGCCGGCGGCCTGCTCGCCGAGCGGCGCCAGGCCGATGACGTGCTCGCCCTTCTCCAGCGGTACCAGTTCCTTCGCGGCCATCCCGCCGCGCAAGGAGACGGTGCCCGCCTGCTCAGGCAGCACTGGCAGCGGCAGCACGTCGGTCTTGAACGCGCGGCCGCGGTTGGTCACCAGCAGCACCTGACCACGCGCGGTCGAGTGCACGACAGCGGACACCGAGTCGTGTTTGACGCGGCCGTTGCGGCGCCGTACTTCCGACGCCTCCTCCGATTCCGCCGCGGTCCGCGCGACCAGCCCGGTGGCCGACAGGATCACCTGGCACGGGTCGTCGGCGACCTCCAGCGGGCCGGACGGCTTCGACGCGGCGAGGACCTCCTTGAGGTCGCCGTCGATCAGCGCGGTGCGGCGTTCGGTCGGGGAGTCCTTGGCGACCTTGGCCAGTTCGGCCGAGACGACCTTCTTCAGCACCGACTCGTCGTCGAGGATCTTCGACAGCTCGGCGATCTCCTCGCGCAGCTTGTCCTGCTCGGCCTCGAGTTCGATGCGGTCGTACTTCGTGAGCCGCCGCAGCGGGGTGTCCAGGATGTAGGTCGCCTGGATGTCGGAGAGCTTGAATCGCTTCATCAGGCCGTCCTTCGCGGCCGCGGCGTTCTCGCTCTCGCGGATCAGCTTGATCACCTTGTCGATGTTGAGCAGGGCCACCAGCAGGCCCTCGACCAGGTGCAGGCGCTCCTCGCGCTTGCGGCGGCGGTAGCGCGTGCGGCGGGTGACGACCTCGTAGCGGTGGCTGAGGAAGACCTCCAGCAGCGCCTTGAGCCCCAGCGTCCGCGGCTGCCCCTCCACCAGCACCAGGTTGTTGATGCCGAAGGACTGCTCCAGCGGCGTCAGCCGGTACAGGTCCGCCAGCAGCGCCTGCGGGTTCACGCCGACCTTGCATTCGACGACCAGCCGCGTGCCGTTCTCGCGGTCGGTGAGGTCCTTGACGTCGGCGATGCCGGTGAGCCGCTTGGACTTGTTGACCTCGTCGGTGATCTTCTCGATCACCTTCTCCGGGCCGACGCCGTACGGCAGTTCGGTGACGGTGATCGCCTGACGGCCGCGGCTGCCCTCCAGCGGGCCGGTTTCGGCGCTGGCACGCATACGCACCACGCCGCGGCCGGTCTCGTAGGCGCGGCGGACCTCGTCGAGGCCCAGCAGCGATCCGCCGGTCGGCAGGTCGGGGCCGGGGACGAACTCCATCAGCTTGTCGAGGGTGGCGTTCGGGTGGTTGATCAGCCACCGCGCCGCGCCGATGACCTCGGTCAGGTTGTGCGGGATCATGTTGGTCGCCATCCCGACCGCGATCCCGGAAGTGCCGTTGACCAGCAGGTTCGGGAACGCCGCCGGCAGCACCGTCGGCTCTTCGAGCGAACCGTCGTAGGTGGGCCGGAAGTCGACGGTGTCCTCGCCGAGTTCGCCGACCAGCAGCATCGCCTCGGGGGACAGCCGCGCCTCGGTGTACCGCGAGGCGGCCGGGCCGTCGTCGGGGGAGCCGAAGTTGCCGTGCCCGTCGACCAGCGGGACGTTGAGCGAGAAGTCCTGCGCGAGGCGGACCATGGCGTCGTAGATCGCCGTGTCGCCGTGCGGGTGGTACTTGCCCATCACGTCGCCGACCACGCGGGACGACTTCACGTACGCGTGCGTCGGCCGGTAGCCGTTCTCGTTCATCGAGTACATGATCCGGCGGTGTACCGGCTTCAGCCCGTCCCGCGCGTCCGGGAGCGCCCGCGAGTGGATGACCGAGTAGGCGTACTCCAGGTACGAGTCCTCGATCTCCGTCTTCAGCGAGTTGTCGAAGACGTTCGCGCCGGGCTGGTCGAACGCGGAGGGGTCGACCTTGGTGGTGGTGCCCTTACGGCGTGCCATTGCTCAAAGCTCCTTGAATAGCAACGAAATCAGGCGTCGATGGCTTCGCGGTCGACCCGGTCGGAGGATTCGACCAGCCAGTTGCGGCGCGGTTCGACCTTCTCGCCCATCAACAGTTCGAGCGCGTTCTCCGCGGCTTCGACGTCGTCGAGCGTGATGCGGCGGACCGAGCGGGTGGCCGGGTTCATCGTGGTGTCCCACAGTTCGTCGGCGTCCATCTCGCCGAGGCCCTTGAACCGCGGCACCGGCGTGACGATCTGCTTGCCCGCCCGCTCCAGCGCCGCGAACTTGGTCTCCATCTCCTTCTGGGAGAAGGTGAAGTGGGTTTCCGGGTTGCGGCCCTTGGTGACGAGTTTGTGCAGTGGCGGCATCGCGGCGTAGAGCCTGCCGTCCTCGATCACCGGTCGCATGTACTTGGCGAACAGTGTGATCAGCAGCGTCCGGATGTGCGATCCGTCGACGTCCGCGTCGGCCATCAGGATCACCCGGCCGTAGCGCATGGTCGTCAGGTCGAACGTGCGCCCGCTGCCCGCACCGAGCACCTGCACGATCGAGGCGATCTCGGCGTTCTTCAACGTGTCGCCGAGCGACGCCTTCTGGACGTTGAGGATCTTGCCGCGCAAGGGAAGCAGCGCCTGGTATTCGGACACGCGCGCCATCCGTGCCGAACCGAGCGCGCTGTCACCCTCGACGAGGAACAGCTCACTGCGGGAGACGCCGGTGGTGCGGCAGTCGACCAGCTTCGGCGGCATGGCCGCGCCTTCGAGCGCGGTCTTGCGCCGGGCGGCGTCCTTCTGCTGCTTCTGGGTGAGCCGGACGCGCGCGGCGTCGACCACCTTCTGCAGCACGATCTTGGCCTCGGACTTGGTCTTGCGTTCCTCGGTCCAGGCGCGGATGTGCTTGTCGACGACGCCCTGGATGACCCGGGTGATCCCGGCGGTGGACAGCTCGTCCTTGGTCTGCGAGGTGAACTGCGGCTCCGGCAGCCGGACGTGCACGACCGCCGTCATGCCTTCGAGGACGTCCTCGACGGTCGGCATGTCCTCCTTGGGCTTCAGCAGCCCTCGGGTCTTGGAAATGGCGTCCTGCAAGGCTTTCAGCACCGCGCGGTCGAAACCGCGGCGATGGGTGCCGCCGTGCACGTTGCGGATGGTGTTGGTGAAGCACTCCACCGTGCGCTCGTAGCCGGTGCCCCAGCGGAGCGCGACCTCGATCTCCGCGTGACGCACCACATTGGACTGCATGACTCCGCTGGCGTCGGCGGCGTTCTCCTTGTACGTGCCCTCGCCGTTGATGATCAGCGTGCCGCAGACAGGTTTCTCGCTGTCGGGGGCGAGGAAATCGACCATGTCGGCGAGGCCGTTGGGGAAGTGGAAGGTCTCTTCGCTGATCGAGTCGTCGACGGCGGTGCGCAATATGTACGTGACGCCGGGGACCAGGAACGCGGTGTTGCGCATCTTGGCGCGGACGCCTTCGACGTCGAGTACGGCACCGGTCTCGAAGTAGCGCGAGTCGTACCAGTACCGGATCGACGTGCCGCCGCGCTCGCCGCGCTTCATCTTCCCGGTGATGTTCAGCCCGGACTTGCGGGTGAACTTCGCTTTCGGGCCGGGCCCGTCGAAGACGCCGGGGACGCCGTGCGCGAACGACATCTGGTGGACCTTGCCGTCTTGCTTCACCGTGACGTCGAAGCGGTGCGACAGCGCGTTCACCGCCGAAGCGCCGACGCCGTGCAGGCCGCCGGAGGTCTTGTAGCCCGAGCCGCCGAACTTCCCGCCGGCGTGCAGCCTGGTCAGCACCAGCTCGACACCGGACAAACCGGATTTGGCGTGCGTGCCGGTGGGGATGCCGCGGCCGTCGTCGTCGACCTGGACGCTGCCGTCGGCGTGCAGGGTGACCACGATCTTCGCGGCGTGACCCGCCACACCTTCATCGGTCGAGTTGTCCACGACCTCGGAGAACAGGTGGTTGATACCGCGGCTGTCGGTGGAGCCGATGTACATCCCGGGACGCTTGCGGACCGCTTCCAGACCCTCGAGATGCGTCAGGTCGTCGGCCCCGTACAGGGTCTCAGCAGTCACTGGGTCTTTCTCCTGGAGTCGTGGCTCGCGAACTTGCTCGTGACGGTGGCGTTCAACGCGACACCGTACTGGAGGATATCCGGCCGCCCCGACAGTTAGTCTTCTCCAAGGCCCTCGGTGTGGCGAACCACCTGTCCCGATGGCCGGGTCACGGCTGGGGAAAGCGGCTTCCTCACGGCGTGGATGAGGCGTTATCGTTCCCGGTGTCACAGGGTGACGGGGGGAAGGCAGTGGTCGTCGGACTCGACCCAACGCGCGTATCGACCGCACAACGCGTCGTGAGTCTCTGGTATTTCGTGGTGGTCCTCGCGTCACTCGGGCTGCTCGCGCCCTTGCCGTTCGTGCACGCGGCGATCCGGCTGCGCCGTGCGTACCTGTTGCTGTTCGTGTTTTTCTACGGTGCCTGGTCCTACGGGCTGCTCTATCTGCTCGAGCCCGTGGAGATCGAAGAAGAAGTCGAGACGGCCCCGGCCATGTTGTGGTTCTTCGGCACGATCCTGTTGATCGCGGTGTCCTGCGTCCACCTCGCCGTGCTGCGGAAGAAGATCCTCTACCCGCCGCGGACGGCGTGGGTCGAATCCGGCATGCACTGCGGGTTGTTCTCGATCGACATCGCCGGCTTCGGCCAGGTCGGGCGCAGCAGCGAGATCTTCGTCCAGGTCCGGCGGATGCTCTTCGGCCTGCTCGCGACCGCCTTCGAGGCTAGCGGCATCGCCTGGGACGTCTGCCTCAAACGGGACACGGGGGACGGCATGATCGTCGTCGTCCCGCCGCATTTCCCGAAGTTCCGGCTGCTGCTCCCGCTGCTTTCGCAACTGGCGGCGGAACTGGCCAAGTACAACGTGGTCACCGAGCCGGCGCTGCGGATCCGGGTACGCGTGGCGATCCATGCCGGAGAGGTCACGCTCGACGAGTACGGCGTGACGGGACGGCCGAAGGTGCTGCTCGCCCGGCTGCTCGACTCGCGGGTGCTGCGTGACGCGCTCGCCGAAGCCCCGGACAGCTCGCCCGTCGTCGTACTCGTCTCGGACCGGTTTCACGAGGACGTCCAGGACCAGGGAGGCCCCGGCCTCGACACGATGAGCTACCGGCAGGTGCTCGTGCACGAGAAGGAGACCGAGGTCCTCGCCTGGCTGCATGTCCCGACGCCGGTGATCAGAGGGCTGCGGTGAGGACCTCCAGCGCGCTGTGCTGGCGGGCGGCGTCGATCTTGTCGACCGGCCCCGCCCAGTGCAGGCCGTGTTGGTCGAGCGACGTGCGGTTGGTCGCGATCGTCGAGTTCGCCTGGCGGGTCAGGTAGGCACGGTACGGCCTGCCTGCCAGCGCCCGGTCCAGTTCGCCGAGCCCCCTGGCGTACGCGCCCTTGAACGACGGCCCGTCGGCGCCGCAGTCGCCGGACTCGCACGGGTCGCGCAGGATCCCGTTCGAGTGCAGCAGTGACGTCGTGGTGGAGGCGTTCGCGAGCCGGCGGGCACGGGTGAGGAGGGCGGCGTCACCGGTCGCGCGGCTCAGTTCGACCAGCGCACCGAGGACGATGCCCTGGTTGTAACTCCAGACGGGCTGCCCGTTGTTGGCGCAGGAGGAGTTCAGGCCGTCGTTGACCAGGTCGTTCCCGTTGATCATGCCGCTCGCGCGGAACCAGTCCCAGACCTCGCGTGCCCGCGCGAGCTGGAGCGTGTCGCCGGGGAGACGGTTGTGCAGTGACGCGGCGACCTTGACGTACAACTCGTTGGTGACGGCGTTCTTGTACGTCTTCGCCGTCGACCACCAGAGGCCGCCGCCGCAGGTGCCGTCGCGGTAGGAGTACATGTAGTTCGCCGCGATGACGGCGGTGTCGAGGTAGCGGCGGTCCTTCGTCAGGTCGTAGGCGCGGATCCAGGCCAGCGCCCACCAGCCGGTGTCGTCGATGTAGGAGTTGGTGAAGTTGTTGCCACGGTTGCGATCGAAGGTGTTTCCGATGGCGTGGCGGTAGTTCTGGGAGCCGGTCCGGGTGCTGTAGTCGAGGATCGCGGTGAGCGCGTTCGCCGAATTCCACCAGCCCGTGGTCTGCCAGAGTCCGGTGCCGTTGTCGTAGAACTGCATGAGCGCGGTGGCCGCGGCTTCGGTGCGGTCGTTCGCGGCGACCGTGGTGCGGAACCACGGTGTGCAGGCGATTTCCGGTCGGTTGGCGGCCTTTCCGCAGGCGCGCAGGGCGCCGAAACGGTGGGTGGCTGGGTCATCGGCGTTGAACATCAACGTCCGCCAGCCGCGTTGACCGGCGGGGATCTTCGTGTCGCCGATCCGGCTGTCGCCCGCCCAGGTGCGGCCGCCGTCGAAGGACCGATCGAGCCAGAGTTCGTCGCCGGGGTCGCCGTTGGCGATGCTGCCCCAGCCCATGTCGTCGCCGTCGGAGAGATGCAGCGTGATGCCGCGGCCCCAGACGGTCGCCGTGCTGGGTCTTCTGTCGCCGACGGCCAGTGCGGGATCGCGGCTGTCGCAGTACTTCGCGCAGATGGTCGCGGTGATGGCGGGTTCGGGAGTGGTGGTGGCCGGCGTGAGAGCGAATGTCAACGTTGTCACAAGCAGGGAAGTGAGCCACATGGATTCGAGTGTGAGTGCGGTCACTGCGCGAGCCGATCAAGTCACCCTTTCGGCCTGCGTCGATGGTCTGGAATACTTCTTGCGCGCGTGAGGTTGAACACTCAAGCAACAGTAACCCGGCCCAGGGAGCAGGTCATGCAGTTCGGAATCTTCACGGTGGGCGATGTGACGACCGACCCGGCCACCGGGGAGGCGCCCAGCGAGTACGAGCGGATCAAGGCGATGGTGCGGATCGCGCTCAAGGCCGAAGAGGTCGGCCTCGACGTCTTCGCCACCGGTGAGCACCACAACCCGCCGTTCGTACCGTCCTCGCCGACGACGATGCTCGGCTACATCGCCGCGCGGACGTCGAAACTCATTCTTTCCACCTCGACAACGCTGATCACCACGAACGACCCGGTGAAGATCGCCGAGGACTTCGCGATGCTCCAGCACCTCGCCGACGGGCGCGTCGACCTGATGATGGGGCGCGGCAACACCGGCCCGGTGTACCCGTGGTTCGGGCAGGACATCCGGCAGGGGATCCCGCTCGCCATCGAGAACTACCACCTGCTGCACCGGTTGTGGCGTGAGGACGTGGTCAGCTGGTCCGGCAAGTTCCGGACGCCGTTGCAGGAGTTCACCTCGACCCCGCGGCCGCTCGACGGTGTCCCGCCGTTCGTCTGGCACGGCTCGATCCGCAGCCCGGAGATCGCGGAGCAGGCCGCCTATTACGGCGACGGGTTCTTCGCGAACCACATCTTCTGGCCGAAGGAACACTTCCAGTCGCTGATCGACCTGTATCGCGAACGGTACGAGCACTACGGGCACGGCAAGGCGGACCAGGCCATCGTCGGCCTCGGCGGCCAGGTCTTCCTGCGGCCGAAGTCGCAGGACGCGGTGCGGGAGTTCCGGCCGTACTTCGACAACGCGCCGGTGTACGGGCACGGACCGTCGCTGGAGGAGTTCACCGAGCAGACGCCGCTGACCGTCGGCAGCCCGCAAGAGGTGATCGACAAGACGCTGACCTTCCGCGAGCACTTCGGCGACTACCAGCGTCAGCTGTTCCTGATGGATCACGCCGGGCTGCCGTTGAAGACCGTGCTGGAGCAGCTCGATCTGCTGGGCGAACACGTGATCCCGGTGCTGCGCAAGGAACTCGACTCTCTTCGTCCCGCTCACGTGCCTGAAGCTCCTACACACGCTTCGCTTTCAGCTTCGGAGGTTTTGGCATGACGACGGTCGCTGTCGTGACGGCGGGGTTGAGCCAGCCGTCCTCGACCCGGTTGCTCGCGGACAAACTCGCCACGGCGGTTTCCTCGGTGCTGCCGGATGTGGAGATCGAGGTGATCGAACTCCGTGACCTGGCCATCGACGTCACGAAGAACATGCTGACCGGGTTTCCGTCCCCGGCCCTGCGCGCGGCCATCGACACGGTGACCACCGCGGACGGCCTGATCGCCGTGACGCCGGTGTTCACCGCGTCGTACAGCGGACTGTTCAAGTCGTTCTTCGACGTACTGGACCAGAAGGCGCTCGACGGGAAGCCGGTGCTGATCGGCGCCACCGGCGGGACCGAACGGCACTCGCTGGTGCTCGACTTCGCGCTGCGTCCGCTCTTCGCCTACCTTCGCGCCGAGCCTGTCGCGACGGCGGTGTACGCGGCTTCGTCGGACTGGGCGTCTCCGGGCGATCTCGACACGCGGGCTTCGCGGGCCGGGCGGGAGTTCGCGGCTCGGCTGTCTTCGGAGAGTGCTCCCGTGGCAGCTTCGGATGGCGGGTTTGTGCCGTTCGAGCAGCTGCTGGCCGCGGGGGAGTGAGCAAGGGACCTTTGCTATCGCCGGGCACGGCTGTGGCGGTGATCGTTCGGTCCAGGGAGTGGCGATTCGGGTTTAGAGCCAACCGTGTCTTAGGTACCTACGGCGGCTCAGCCGAAGAAACTCGCCCAAGTACATGAAGGACCCCTTCCTGTACCTAGGCGCCAAGGTCCCGGCAAAGTCGAGATCTTGCAGGTCAGGCGACTATTCGCCGCCTGCGTGAGGCTGACGGTGAAGGAATTGGGACGTTGAGTGTCCCAATTCCTTCATCGTCAGCGGGCACACCGGTTGCGGAGCCCCCTTGAGCGGGGAGGATTCCGGACGTTCAACGTCCGGAATCCTCCCCGCTCGACCCTTTCGGGCACCAGCGATGCCAAGCCCGGATCACCAAGAGCAGCACTGACCAGCAGCTCTGCGCCTTTGCCGGGACCCTGACCTAGGCGCAAGCAAGGGGGCCTTCATGTACTTACGGCGGCCAGGGCGCCGACGCTCAAGGGGTCGGCCAGATCGGCCGGATCTCGATGGTCGCGAACTTCGTGACCGGATGCTTCGACGCGACCTCGATCGCCTCGTCGAGGTCGGCGCACTCGATCAGGTCGTAGCCGAGGATCTGTTCCTTCGTCTCGGCGAACGGCCCGTCCGAGACGAGCAGTTCGCCCTCGCGGTGGCGCACGGTGGTCGCGGTGGCCGTCGAGCGGAGCCTGCTGCCGGACAGCCGGATCCCGCGAGCGGTCATCTCGTCGACCCACGCCTGCGTCTTTTCGTCGAGCGGGTCGTCGCAGCCGTCCGTGCCGGGGTCCGGGCTCCCGCAGATCAGCAACATGTAGCGCATCAGTCCTCCATCGACAGGGCTTTTTCGGGCCGCAGCGCCGAAAGAGCGATTGCCAGGCCCAGTGCCGCGAAGCAGGCGGCGGCCACGAATCCCGCGCGGAAGCCACCGGTCACGGCTTCCGCCGACGTCGCGGTCCCGGTGACGGCCGCCGACACGGCCGAGGCTACCGAGACGCCGAGCGCGCCGCCGAGTTGGAAGGCGGCGGTGGTGATGCCGGACGCGAGCCCGGTGTCCCCGGCGTCGACGCCGCCCAGCGCGGCCATCGGCCCGGCGACCGTGGCCGCGCCCAGTCCGAGCCCGAAAGCGGCGAGGCCGGGCAGCAGATCCGTCAAGTAGGTGCCGTCCGGGGAGACACCTGCCAGCGTCAGACAGCCGGCGCCGAGCAGCACCGTGCCCGCGACCGCCAGACCCCGGACGCCGATCTTGGGGATCAGCGCCTGCCCGCCGTACGCCCCGACGACCGCCATCACCGGCAGCACCGCGGTCGCGACGCCGAACAGCAGCGGCGAATAGCCGAGCACTTCCTGGGCATAGCGCGAAATCAGGAACGAGACCGCGAACGCGCCCATCGCGCTGGTGAGCATCACCAGGTTGCCGCCGGTGAGCATCCGCGACGAGAAGATCCGCAGCGGGATCAGCGGTGCCCCGCGCCGGGACGCGTCACGGCTCTCGTTCAGCAGCGCCGGTGTGGCCACGAGCAGGATCAGCGCGACCGGGATGTTCAGGAAGAACACCCACTCCCAGCCGAACGCCCGCGTCAGCGTCCCACCGATGAGCAGCGCCGCCGTGGCGCCGAAGCCGCCGACTCCCGACCACGCGGCGAGTGCTTTGGTGCGTTCGCCGTCGTCGGTGAACGTCGTCATCACCAGCGATAGCGCGCTCGGCGCCATCAACGCGGCCGAAACCCCCTGAAGGACGCGCGCGGCGATGAGGACGTCGTCGCTCCAGGCGAAGCCGCACAACAACGAGGAGAGCAGGAACAACGCCGTGCCCGCCGAGAACGTCCGGCGGCGGCCGAGGAGGTCGGCGGCGCGGCCACCCGGCAGGAGCAGGAGGCCGAAGCTCAGCAGGTACGCGCTGAGGACCCAGTGTGTCCCGCCACCGGCGAAACCGAGATCCCGCTCGATCGACGGCACCGCGAGCACGACGATCTGCGAGTCCAGGATGACCATGAAGTTGGCCGTGCAGAGCAGGGCCAGCGCTCGCCATCGGCGCGGGTCGGGGTGCATGCGTGCCTCCGTCCTTCGGGGGTTGATTCACCACCCCGACGAACGGTCTCGCGCGAAACAGACAGGTCTTAAAGGTTCTTTTCGAGAAAGTCCCCGAACCTGGTCAGCCCCGGATGGCGCGCTCGCAGCCCCGCGACATCCGCCTGGTAACCGCTCTCGGCGAACCACTCGAACATGCGCTCCTCGATCGGCTTCGGCACGAATCGGGTCGGCACTCTGGTGACTCGTTCGTAAGTGGCCGCGACTTCGGGGAAGGTGAGTTCGTCGCCCGCGATCTCGAGTTCTCGCCCAAGAAATCCTTCGCGATCGTCGAACGCCGTCGCGGCGAAGAAGCCGATGTCGTCGGCGGCGATCATCTGCATCGGTTTCGCGGGATCCACAGGGAGTTCCAGTACTCGATCTTCACCCGACGGCGGGGTGGCGTAGTGCAACAAGTTGTTCATGAAGAACACCGGTCTGAGCACGGTCGCGGGAAGGCCGAGAGCGGCGATGTGCCGTTCGATCGCGGCCTTGCTTTCGAAGTGGTCGATGCCGGTTTCGCGCTCGGCGCCGCCGACCGAGCTGTAGACCAGGTGGCCGACGCCGGTCTCCGCGGCGATGTCGGCCACCGAGCGGCCCCGCCGGACCTCGGCGGCGAGGGTTTCCTCCTCCCACGCCAACGGCTGGACGCTGAAGACGCCATCGACGCCGGTCATGGCCTCGCGCAGGGAATCGGGGGCGTCGAGATCCCCCTCGACCAGGACCGCGCCCAGCCTTTCCAGTTCCTTGGCCTCGGTTTTGGTGGCATCGCGGACAAGAGCGCGCACCTGTCGGCCTCGGGTGAGCAGGTGCCGGGCGGTCGCGCCGCCTTGATTGCCGGTCGCGCCGAGCACGAGCACGACTTCGGATCGGGGCATGGGGTTCCTCGCAAGCTCTATCGGAGTGGTTCGCTCCGATAAAGGTATATCGGAGCGAACCACTCCGCAAGGGGTAGAATCCGTTCATGACGAGTTCTCCTCCGCCGCGTCGCGGACGGCAGGCGGAAGCCGCCCGCAACAGCCACAAACTGCTCGAAGCCGCGCGTGAGGTGTTCATCAGCCGTGGGTTCGACGCACCCGTCTCCGCTGTCGCCGAACGCGCCGGGATCGGAATGGGCAGCCTTTACCGGCGCTACCGCACCAAAGACGAACTGCTCCAGCGGCTTTGCGTCGACTCGCTGGCACGGGTCGCGGAGGCTGCTCAGGAAGGCCTGGCCATCGACGATCCTTGGCAAGGCCTCACGCGGTACATCGAGCGCTGCGTCGAATTCGGGTTCGGCGCGCTCGCCCCGCTGGCCGGGCGGATCAAGGCCACCGAGGAGATGTGGCTGGCCACCGGGATCGCGCAGAAGCTCAGCGACCGGGTCGTCGCCCGTGCGCACGCCGCCGGGGTCCTGCGGGTCGACGTCACGACGCTGGACATCTCGTTGCTGATCGGCCAATTCAGCAGGAGAAGCCCGCTTCCGGCGATGGACGAGGACGAGAACGTCCGGCGGCGGCTGGTCGCCATCGCCGTCGCGGGTCTGCGGGCCGGAGCCGCCGAGCCGCTTCCGGGTGTCCCGCCCGAACAGCGGGAATACGAGTCACTTTGGCGGAACCCGTAGCGGGCACCCGGTCGGGACCAGCGTGTTCCCGGCGAGAACGGTGCGTGACCGGCACAATCGACGGGAACGACGACGGCGAGGAGAAAACGGTGGGCATCGGAAAACCCGTGAGGCAGGTGCTGATCCTGGTCGCGGGCGTCATTCTCCTGCTGGTCGGCATCGCGCTCCTCGTGCTGCCCGGACCGGGCCTGCTGCTCGTGCTCGCGGGTCTGCTCGTGCTGGCCTCGGAATTCCCGACGGTGGAGAAGTACGTCGACCCCATCCGCGACAGGGCGATGAAGGCGGCCGAGGACAGCGTTTCCTCTCCGCTGCGCATCGCCGGGTCGGTGCTGGCCGGGCTGTGCTTGCTGGCCGCAGGGGTCGTCTGGGGACTCGTGCCCGGTCTGCCGCTCGGCGGCTGGAGCACCGGTTCGAGCCTGATCCTGTCCGGGCTCATCCTGTTCGCGTTGCTGATCTGGAGCTACAAGCGGGTGCAGACCAGGAGGGCCGCGAAGGCCGAATAACAGCCGGGTGGTCTGGTACCGTGCGGCGCGTGTCCCCCGATTTCCTGCGCGCCCGGCGTCCGGAACAGGTGGAGGCCCGGCGCGCGGCGATCCTCGGGGCCGCGCGCGAACTCCTGGCCGAGCGGCCCGTCTCCCGGATCAGCCTGCGGGAACTGAGCGACCGTGTCGGCCTGGCGAAGTCGAACGTGCTGCGGTATTTCGACAGCCGTGAGGCGATCTTCCTGGAGGTCCTCGACTCGATCTGGGTCGCGTGGCTCGACGAGCTTGAAAGCGAACTAAGCATCCCTGACGACGCGAAGGCTGGTTACGAGCGCGAAGTGCGCGTCGCGACCGTCATCGCGACGTCGATCTCGCGGCAGCGCCTGCTGTGCGAGTTGATCAGCACGATGGCCGCCGTGCTCGAACGCAACATCTCCGTGGAGACCGCCAGGGCGTTCAAGACCCGGGCGGGTGAACGGACCGAACGGCTCGCGGACGTCGTCCGCTCCCAAGTCACCTTGGACGCCGAAGCGGCCGGACACTTCGCGAAGGCCGTCTTCATCCTCGTCGCGGGACTGTGGCCCTACGCGAACCCGGGCGAGGCCGTCGCGACGGTCCTGGCCGAACGGGGAGCGCCCGCCGGCCGCGAGATGTTCGTCGACGGGCTGACCGAAGGGCTGGCGAACCAGCTGGTCGGACTGGTCGTTCGCGCAGGTCAGAG
Organism: Amycolatopsis sp. cmx-11-12; assembly: GCF_046269425.1. NCBI lineage: Bacteria > Bacillati > Actinomycetota > Actinomycetes > Pseudonocardiales > Pseudonocardiaceae > Amycolatopsis > Amycolatopsis sp. cmx-11-12. Next base: position 86,501 of record NZ_JADNQM010000034.1, read on the forward strand.
CGCCGGGCGATAGCAAAGGTCCCTTGCTCCCTTCCCGCACGCGCAGGGTCGGCAGGTCCTGCTTAAGGTGAGGGGAGCCCACTCGGACAAGGAGCAATCATGAGCCCAGGCGGCACCTTCACCCTCGGCGATCTCACCGTGAGCCGGATGGGCTACGGCGCCATGCGGCTGTCCGGCCCCGGCATCTGGGGGCCGCCGAGTGACCGCGAAACCGCGATCGCCGTGCTCCGCGAGGCGGTCGAACTGGGCGTGACCCATATCGACACCAGCGACTTCTACGGCCCGCACACGGTCAACGAGCTGATCCGCGAAGCGCTGCACCCGTACCCGGAGAACCTGCACATCGTCACGAAGGTCGGCGCGAAGCGGACTCCGGACAAAGGGTGGCCTTCGGCGCTCTCGCGTGAGGAGCTGACCTCCGCGGTCCACGACAACCTTCGCAACCTCGGCGTCGACGTGCTCGACGTCGTCAACCTGCGGCTCGCGGGGGAGCACGGCGTCTTCCCGATCCCGGTCTCGATCACCGAGCCGTTCGAGGTCCTCGCCGAACTCCAGCAGCAGGGCCTGATCCGGCACCTCGGCCTGAGCCACGTGTCGGCGGAACAGGTCAAGGAAGCCCGTTCCATCGCGCCGGTCGTCTGCGTGCAGAACGAGTACAACGTCGCGAACCGCGCCAACGACGGCCTGCTCGACGCCCTCGCGGCCATCACCATCCCGTTCGTGCCGTACTTCCCGCTCGGCGGGTTCACCCCGTTGCAGTCCGGCGTGCTCGACGACTGCGCCCGCCGCGTCGACGCGACGCCGATGCAGGTCGCGCTCGCGTGGCTGCTCCAGCGGTCGCCGAACATCCTGCTGATCCCTGGCACGTCCTCACTGCTGCACCTGCACGAGAACATCGCCGCCGCGAAGCTCGAGTTGCCCGCGGACGTCGTCGCGGACCTCGACGCCCTCGCCTGATCCCGCGTGAAGGCCCCCTTCCCTCGGCTCAGCCGAGGGAAGGGGGCCTTCACGCGCTTTCAGAGCACATCCCGGCGCCGCAGCAGCCAGCCGCCGAGACCGGCGAAGACCACCAAGTATCCGGCGACCACCAGCGTCGCCTGGGAGACTCCGACGAGTTCCCCGACCCCCGGCGTCGCACCCGAGGCACCGAGCGAAGCGGCCAGCGAACCGGCATTGGCTCCCGGCAGGGCGCGCTGGAGCGTGTCGACCCACTCCAGCAGCGGGGCCGCGACCCCGAACAGCAGGTTCTGGACCACCAGCAGCCACACCAGGCCGAGCCCGATCGGCAGCGCCACCCCGCGCATCGCGATCGCGAGCGCCGCGCCGAACACCGCCCAGGTCATCGCGATCAGCCAGCCCGCGCCGACCCCGGTGACGATCTCGCCGAACGCGGGCCAGTTCATCGGCTCGCCCTCCGAGGAAGCGATGATCGCGCTCGTGACCGCACCGGTCACGAAGCTCGTCAGCACGACGGCCAGCGTCGCGGCGGCCAGCGCGAACAACTTTCCACTGTAGACGGTCAGCCGTGAAGGGCCTTGTGTCAGCACGGTCTTCCACGTGCTCCAGCCGTATTCGGTGCCGACGGCCAGCACCCCGATCACGAGCATGATCGCGCCGAGGAACACCGGCAGCCCGCCGATCGAGTTGCCGACCAGGTTCGACGGCATGGTCGCGGCCAGTCCACGATCCGTACCGGGTGCCCCGCTCGACGAGCCCGCCGCGCCCGCCAGCGGCAGCAGATAGGTGAACGTCAGCCCGAGCACGACCGCGATCCCCACCATGAACCAGTTCGCCGGACGCTTGACGAGTTTCGCCAGCTCGGCGGTGCAGCTACCCCACATGACCTGCCACCTCTCCGGTGAGCTCGAAGAAGACCTGTTCCAGATCCCGTTCGCGGACGTGCAGTTCGCGCACCGGAATTCCTTCCGTGACGAGTTCGCGGTTCAGCCACGACGCGCGCTCCGGATCGACGGTCAGATCGAGGCCGGTCCCGCTCGCGCGCACGTTCTCCGCGCCGATCCAGTGCTTCACCAGATCGGCGGCCCGCAGGATCTCGTCGGTTTCGATGTGCAGCACCGTGCCGCCGCGGAGTTCGGCGACCGTGTTCTCGGCGACCAGCCGTCCGTGGGAAACGACGCCGACGCGGTCGCAGATCTGCTGGACCTCGCCCAGCAGGTGGCTCGACAGCAGCACGGTGCAGCCTTCCGCGCCGAGCCGCCGGATCAGCACACGCATGTCGGCCATCCCCGCCGGATCGAGCCCGTTGGTCGGCTCGTCGAGGATCAGCAGCCGCGGATCCTTCAGCAGCGCTGCCGCGACACCCAGCCGCTGCTTCATGCCGAGGGAGTAGGTCGAGTACCGGTCTTTGCCGCGATCGGCGAGATCGACCAGGGCGAGCACCTCGCCGACGCGGAGCGGATCCGTTCCGCTGTACCGGGCCAGCACCTTCAGATTGTCCGAGCCGGACAGATACGGGTAGAAGCCGGGTGATTCGATCAGCGCGCCGACACCGTCGAGGTCGCCCGGCGGCCTGCCGAACAGCCGCACGCTGCCGGACGTCGGGCGGACGAGCCCCAGCAGCATCCGCAACGTCGTCGTCTTGCCCGCGCCGTTCGGGCCGAGGAAGCCGTAGATCTCGCCGGGCAGCACGGTCAGCTTCATCCGGTCGACGGCGAGATGCTCGCCGTACCGTTTCGTGAGTTCGTCTGTGTCCACGGGAATGTTCATGGTGACCAAGGGTGATCCATGCGAGGCCGCCCCACATCCGTTCCCAGGCGGCACTTGCCGTACGTCATCGGGCGTAGGGCATGTCCGGAATCCTGCGGCATCTGTCGAATACACCCGTATCGGACATCGGGGTGTCGATCTTAGGCTCGGCAGCGTGTCGAAAGTTCTCTTGATCCTTCATGTGCTGGCCGCCGTCATCGCGATCGGTCCGGTGACCGTCGCGGCGAGTATGTTCCCGGCCGCCGCCCGGCGCGCGTACGCCGAACCGGGTTCCGGGCTGTCCGTGCCGCGTCTGCTCAACCGGATCTGCCGGGTCTACGCGATCTTCGGGCTGGCGGTGCCGTTCTTCGGGCTGGCGACCGCGGGCAGCATGCGGGTGTTCGGTGACGTGTGGGTGCTCGTGTCGATTGTCCTCACCGCCGCGGCCGCCGGTGTGCTGGCGTTGCTCGTGCTGCCGGGGCAGAACGCGATCCTCGCGGCACTGGGCGCCGAGCAGCCGTCGGAACCGCTGACGGCCGGGCGCGTGGCGATGTACACCGGGGTGTTCAACCTGCTGTGGGCCGTGGTGACAGTGCTGATGATCGTGCGGCCGGGATCGACCACCGGCGCGTGAGTGGCGTGTCGCCTGCTCCAAGTCCGTGAAGGACTCCTTGAGGGAATCTGGGTCCCTCAAGGAGTCCTTCACGGACCGCAGGTGTTACGCCTTGAGCAGCTGATTGAAGAACGAGCGGTAGCGGCGCAACGCGATCCGGAGGTCTTCGGTGGCCGGTTCGCCCTGGCTCCACGCGGATTCCAGTTCCTTCTTGTGGTCCGCGAACGTCGTGGCCAGGTTCTGGATCACGACGGCGACCAGTTCGTCGGCTTCCTTGACCGCCCGCCGCGGATCGTCCACGAAGGCCGTCTGGATGCCCTGCCAGCTGTCCCGGAACCGGTCCACGTCGACGTTGTCGAACAACGTCTGCGCCTCGTCTTCGTCATGGCGTTCGGGCGCCGCTTCGGTGGTGCGCTCGGGATCCGCCGCCACCAGGTCCTCGGTGCTCAAGGTGTGCCCGGAGTGGCCGTCGTCAGCGGTCCGTTCCTCGTCGAGCCGATCCGTCGTCCCCGCGACGCTTTCCGTTGTCCGCGGTTCCGTTCCCTCGGTTCCCAGAGGCCTGCTTTCCATGACTCTTCGCTCCTTCGCCACCGTCGTCGGTCAAAAGATCTTCGAACACCTCTCGGTAGTGCTTCATCGCTTCACGCATGTCCTCTGTGGACATTTCGGATTCCCGATGACGCTCCAGCGTGTCGTGCCCGGCGCGGTAGTGCCGCAACGCGTTCGCGTGCCGGACGGACAGATCCGCGAGCTGCTGGTCGTACCCTTCGGTCGGGTAACCGCGCTCGGCCATCAGGGAGACCAGTACCCGGTCCGCCTCCACGACGGCGCCGGACGGACGGTCGACGAACTGTTCCTGGATCAGTGCCCATTCCTGCGCATACCGGTCCTTTGTGGACGACGGCAGCGGCCGGATGTCGAGATCCGAATGACGTTTCATCCGCGACGTGAGATCGCGTTCCGCTTCCCGCGGGTTCTCGTGTTCCTTGACGGCCCGCTCGTACTCGGGCCCGAACGTCTCTTGCAATCGCCGCCTGCGCTGTCCCTGGATGACGAACCAAGCAGCGGCTCCCACCACCAGGACCGCGGCGATGACGATGATGATGACCAACCACGTTGGCATCGTTATCTCCTCCGGATATTTGCCGGTCAACCCCCGACACGCCGTGAGTTCCCTGGCAGTTGTGGCCGGAAACCCTTGTGGCACAAGTATTTTTGGATCTTAGGCCGGATGGCTCAGTGGCCTTCGTCCCGTCGGCGCGGTTCCGGTGGCTCTTGCGGAGGGCAAGGTGAGCCGCGTTCCGCCGGTCAGGCCAAGTCGTGAGGTTCGCTAACGAAGCGTCCCTCTTTAGGGTGCCTGAGATGACTCAGTGTAGGTAAATACTCCCGATCACTGCTCCGTTGTGGCACTATTGCCCCATTCGCAGGAAGAGGGCCTGCGATTCGAGGGGACCCGGTGCGACGGGGGTCGCCTGGCACGACAAAGAAGGATCATCAGGGGAGGAGATCGTTATATGTCGACGCCTACGGACGTCAAGGATCCCATTGGCGAGGAGGAGCCTGTCGACCCGGCTCAGCCCAAGCCTGACCTGCCTCAACACGAGCACAGCCCGGATTGCGAGCACTACCGCAACCGGCTGATGGAGTGCTCCGGCGGCTGCATTCAGACCCCGCCTCCGGTGAACTGACCGGGTGAGCTGAAATGTTCGCTCCGCCCGTCGAGGTGATCCTCGGCGGGCGGGCGGCTTTTCGGCTACGGACTGTGCTGTCATAGATCAGTGGCTGTAACAGAACTCGGGGTCACCGAGGCCATCCGCAAAGCGCGTGCCCTCCAGCGGGCAGGCGTCGACGCTGTCTGTTCGTCGCGGCCGCGTGAAGGTTTGAAGCTGCTCCACCGGGGTATGTCGGTGCTCGATTCGGTGGAGCCCGCCGATGAAGGTGCCCGGTGGGAATGGCTGGCCGCTCGTATCCGGCTCACGAACTCACTCGTCGCGCTCGGCACCGAGACCGGAGGCGAGGTCGCCGCCGGTCTCGCCGAGCTGGACGAAGTGCGGTCTCTCCTCGACGAGGTGGGCGATCCGAAGCTGCACGCGGAACTGAGCGGCGCCATCGATCACAACTACGGACTCCTGCTCATGGCTGTCGGCCGGAACGAAGAAGGCATCGCTTACTTCGACAGGTCGATGGAGCACAAGGAGTTCGTTCTCGACTCGGCGCCGGATCCGGTTGCCCTGCTCGGCCCTTACCTTGGCACGATGATCACTCGCGGGCTCGCGTATACGCGCCAGGGTGATGTCGGCAGGGCTCGCGAGGATCTGACTCATGCGATGGATATCGCGGAGAAGTACGAACTGCGCTTGCAGGCGGCGGATGTCCGGCGGCCGCTCGGCTCGCTCGAGCTGAGAATAGGAAATGTTCCCGTCGCGCTGAGGCTTTACGAAGAAAGTGAAAGCATTTATCGGGCTCTCGAGGTCGAAACCCATCCGATCCTGCGTCTCGAACAGGGAAAGGCGCTGCTCGCCGCGGGGCTCGCCGATGAAGCGGCCAGTCACCTCGATGACGTACTGGTGATGATGCGTGAGCAGACCAGTATCACCCGCGACCTCGCCGACGTGGAGTTGTACCGCGCTTCCGCCGCGCTGATGAGCGACGATCTCGAACTCGCCCGCGGCTACGCGGCTTCGGCGCGACGCAGAATGCTTCGCTGGGGATGTCAGACCTGTGTCGCCAACGCGACCATCGTCGGTCTTCGCGCTGACGTGCTGGATGCCTTGCGTACCAACGAAATCCCGCTCACCCTGACCGCTCGCGCGTTGCGCGCGGCGAACGGGATGCCGATGCCGCGGCTCGCCGATCAGGCGGCGCTGGCGCGCATGCTGGCCGTCCGGGTCGAGCTGCGGAAGGGAAAACGCAAACGCGCCGCCGAGTTGCTGGCGCGGATTCCTCGGCCGGGCCGGCTGACTTCCGTCGATTACCGGATGCTGCGGCGTCTGTGCCGTGCGGAACTCGCGGTCGCCGAGGGGGACAAGAGCAGGGCGCTGGCCGAGATCAGGGCCGGGCTCACCGAACTCGACCGGGTCCGCGACCGGATGGGCGGCTTCGAACTGGTGTCCGGGACGGCGTTGCACGGCCGGGAGCTGGCGGACCTCGCCGTCAAGATCGTGCTCGAACGGGCCGACGCGGCCCGGTTGTTCGGCTGGATGGAGCGGACCCGCGCGCAAAGTTACCGGTACGAACCTGTTGCGGCGACCGATCCGGATCTCGCCGAGCGGGTCGGTGAGGTCCGGGGGCTCGATCAGGCGATCCACCAGGCGCAGCACGACGGGCATCCGACGGCTGCCTTGCGCGCGAGGCACGCGGAGCGGTTGCGTGAGGCGCATCGGCTCGGGTGGCACACCGGGCGCTGGGGCAGTCCGCGGCCGATCGCGCGGCTCGCCGAGGTCGCCGACGAGCTGGGCGAACGCGCGCTGGTGAGTTTCGTGTCCTCCGGGGACGACCTGGTGGCCGTGGTGGTCGCCGGCGGGCGGTGCGAACTGGTGCGGCTCGGCTCGGCGGCGTCGGCGGCGGAGTCCGCGCGGATGCTGAACGTCGACCTCGACGCCCTCGCCCCCGATCACCTGCCCGCACCACTGGTCCAGTCGGTTCTCGGTTCGGCACGGAAGCAGGCCGAACGGCTCGACGCCCAGCTGATCCGGCCGCTGGAGGAGCTGCTCGGGGACCGCGACCTGGTCGTCGTGCCGACCGGCCCGTTGTACGCCGTTCCGTGGGGGGTGCTGCCCGCGCTGCGCTCGCGGCCGATCGTCGTCGCCCCGTCGGCGACGGCGTGGCTGGGCGCGGAGCGCTCGACGGTGTCACGCGCGCGGAAGGTCGTCCTCGTTCGCGGTCCCGGTCTCGTCGGGACCAGGGGTGAGCTGGACAAACTCGCCACGCACTACCGGACCGCGCACACCTTGGCCGGGGCGGAGGCGACGGTGAAGTCGGTTCTGCGCGCGCTGGACGGCGCGAAGCTCGCGCACATCGCCGCGCACGGGGCGCACGAGCCCGAGAACGCCTTGTTCTCCCGGCTGGAACTGGCCGACGGCACCCTCTTCGCGCATGAGATGGCCGGGCTCGCGCAGCCGCCGTCGCAGGTCGTCTTCGCGGCGTGCGAACTGGCGCTCAACCGGATTCGACCCGGCGACGAAGTCCTCGGTTTCGCCAGCGCGCTGCTCGCGAGCGGTTCGCGGACGGTGATCGCGCCGTTGAGCCGAGTCGGTGACGAGGCCGCCGCGGCCGCGATGGACGATTACCACCGCGGACTCGCCGAAGGCGCCGGACCGGCGACGGCCTTGGCGGACACCATCGCGGTTGATCCGTTCCGGCGACCGTTCGTCTGTTTGGGTGCGGGCTGATCGTACGACTTGACAACCCCTGTTCGATCTTCACGGGCACAAGTGCCCGGTTGGTTACTCTTGACCGAGTCGTCTGAACCAATTATGGTCTAGACCACATTCGCCTGCTTGACGCTTTGGCGGATGTGGTCCCAACCGTCATTGGTTTCGCTCGCTGTGGCCCAAGAACCTCGTGTCAGCTGACGGTTCTGCCACCGGGTCAGCGGTGGGTGTCGAAAGGGGTAGGCATGAGCTTCAAACGAAGGCTTTTGACCCTGGCCGCAGGTGCGGCAATGGTGCCGGCTGTTCTGGTCGCGATTCCGGCGGGAACCGCCAGCGCGCACGGCTACGTTTCCTCGCCTGCGAGCAGGCAGGCGCAGTGTGCCCAGAACACCGTTTCCTGTGGTGAAATCAAATGGGAACCGCAAAGCGTAGAGGGCCCCAAGGGGCTCATGAGCTGTAACGGCGGTGTCGGCCGTTTCGCGGATCTCAACAACGACAGCAAGGGCTGGAAGGTGCATTCCCTCGGCCGTACCACCACGTTCCGGTGGACGATCACGGCTCGCCACCGCACCAGCACGTGGGAGTACTTCGTCGACGGCGCCAAAGTCGCGACCGTCAACGACGGCGGCGCACAGCCTGGTGCCACGGTCACGCACAGCGTGAACCTGCAGCAGAGCGGGCGGCACAAGATCCTCGCCCGCTGGAACGTCTACGACACGGCGAACGCGTTCTACGCCTGCATCGACGCGAACATCAGCTAGGCGTTTGATCGCGGGTTCGGTCCGTGAAGGTTTCTTCATAACTGCCTAGTGGCCGTGTCGCGAAAGCCACTTTCGGGACGTCAGACGTCTCGAAAGTGGCTTTCGCGACGCCCTGGACGGCGAGCCTTTAGGCTCACCCCATGAGCGATGACGAGCGCGACGGGGTCAAGCTGAGCAACCTCGACCAGCCGTTGTTCGAGGACGCGACCAAACGTGACCTGGTCGACTACCTGGACGCTGTCGCGGGCCGCATCCTCCCGGTACTGGAGAACCGGCCGCTGTCGGTGATCCGGATCCTGCGCGGCCAGGACCCGTTCATGCAGAAGAACCTGCCCAAATACACGCCCGACTGGGTGAAGCGGTACGGCATGTGGGCGGAGACCTCGAAGCGGCAGGTGTCGTACGCCCTGTGCGACGACCGCCGCACGCTGTTGTGGTTCGCGAACCAGCGTGCCGTCGAGTACCACCCGACGCTGATGCACGCGGGTGACGTCGCGGGCCCGACCCATCTCGTCCTCGACCTCGATCCGCCCGTGGGCGACGATTTCTCGCACGTCGTGAAGGCCGCCGGGCTGGTGCGGCAGGCCCTGTCCGACTCCGGTCTCGCCGGGGCCGTGAAGACCAGCGGGTCCAAGGGAGTGCACATCTTCGTCCCGCTGGTGCCGGGGCAGGCCTTCGACGACGTCGCGGCCGCGACCCGCGCGCTCGCCGCTCGCGCGGAACAGGTCGATCCTTCCGTCGCGACGACCGCGTACATCGTGGAAGACCGCGAGGGGAAGGTGTACCTCGACTCGACCCGGGCGGGCAGCAACACGGTCGCGGCGGCCTACAGTCCGCGGTTGCGGCCGGGACTGCCGGTGTCGTTCCCGGTGGACTGGGACGACCTGGCGAACGTGCTCCCCGCCGACTTCACCGTCTACACGGCGCCCGCTCTCCTCGGGGACAGGGATCCGTGGGCCGAGGCGATGCCCGAACCGCGGGCCCTGCCCGCAGACCTCGTCGAACAGGGGCACACGATCCCCGTCGCCCGCGTCGTGGCGATGCACGAAGGGAAACGCCGGGCGAGATTACGTGCCCAGAAGGGCTGAACCCCCACCCCGTCAAAGCGATTTGTGTACCTTGGACCGCAGGGGGCGGTATTGGGGGGCTTTCGTGGGAAAGAACGACGCTGATGTACTGATCGTGGGCGCAGGCCCGGCCGGGCTGGTGCTCGGAAACCTCTTGCGCGCGGCCGGAATCGACTGCCTGATCCTGGAACGGAAGAGCCGCGAGCAGGTCGAAAACCGTGCCAGGGCGGGGTTTCTCGCCGCGAACAGTGTACGTGTACTCGACGCGAACGGGCTCGCCGACGGACTTCTCCGCACCGGTGTCCAGCACGACACTTGCGCTTTTCGTTACGAGCAGACGGAATTCGAGCTCAAGTACAGCGAACTCGCCGCCGGTGAGGTGCACACCGTCTATCCGCAGCAATTCCTGGTCACCGATCTGATCGCGGAATTCCTCGCGCGTGGCGGGGAGATCAAGTTCGGGACCGAGGTGTCGTCGGTGTCGGGGACGGAAGCCACCGTCATCGCCGATGAAGTTCTCTTGCGTGCCAAGTACATCGCCGGTTGCGACGGTCAGCGCGGTGCTTCCCGGAGATCCGTGCCCGCCCGGGTCTTCCAGCGGGACCACGCGATTTCCTGGCTCGCGATCCTCGCCGAAGCGCCGCCCAGTATGTCCGCGGTCGGGTACGCGATGCACGAACGCGGATTCGCCGGGCATATGGCGAGGACGTCGACGGTGACGCGCTATTACCTTGAAGTCCCGCGCGGCGAGGATTCGGAAATCTGGACGGACGACCGGATCTGGGACGAACTGCATCAGCGGATGCGCGCCGACCAGTACGGTCCGCTGAAACAGGGCGCCATCATCGAGCGCCGCATCGTGGACCTGGGTTCGCATGTGATGGACACGATCCAGCGCGGGAACCTGTTCCTCGCGGGCGACGCGGCGAGCCTGATCAGCCCTTCCGCGGCGAAAGGCGCGAATCTCGCGCTGATGGAGGCCGAGATCCTCGCCAGTGCGTTGATCGCCGCCCACGACGAGCACGACACGACAGCGCTCGATCGGTACTCCGCGGAGTGTCTGCCGCGGATCTGGCGGGCGCAGGAATTCTCGCACTGGCTGATCACCCTCCTGCACAGTCCGGCAGGCTACGACGACGAGGCCGTCTTCCAGCGGGCGCTACGGGACACGCGCCTGGAGAGCCTGCGGACTTCCCGCGCGCACCAAGACTTCTTCGCCGAGAGCTACGTGGGTATCTGACTGAACTCGGTGCCCGGCCTCTCTCCCCGGTTCTTCCTCGGTGACGAACCGCAGCGCCCCGGTGACCTCACGGGTCACCATCCGCGCGCCGTGCCAGCCGGCCGGGACCCAGCCTGCCCGCAGTTCACGGCGCAGCTTCTCGGCCCTTCTGACATGGCGGGCGAACGAATGCCGCCGGATGACCCGCCCGCGCGCGATCTGGCCGGCGCGGGCCTCCTCCGGCGAGACGTCGAGCCACAGCAGCCGGACCGGACGGCGGCTCAGCAGGCCGAGCAGGGCCAGCAGCCCGCGGGTCGTCGCGCGGGTCGACGGCTCGTGCACGACCAGCGGACCGTCGTCCGCCAGCGCGAACCCGACGACCCGCGCGCGGTGCCACAGGTGGACGAGTGGCCGGTAGAACCGGTACGGCAGCGCGGCGGGCAGTCTCTCGCGTAGCCGCGCGCGGACCTGGTCGGAGTCGAGCACCGGCATCGCGCCGGTCGCCGCCCGGGACAGCAGGGTGGTCTTGCCCGCCCCGGGAATTCCCGCGACCACCAGGAGATCGCGGCGGCCGAGCTGGAGTGCGATGCGCTCAGTCATATGGCGTCAACGACCCGGCCGATGATAAAGGTTCCTTTACCTTGATCCGTCCGGCTCCGGTACAGGTCAGGCCGTCACGCGCGTTCCCGCCGGCACCGTCTTGTCCGGCAGCAGCGTCCCGCCCTTGGTGAGCCACGCGACACCGAACGCGAGGATCGCCGCCGATTCCAGCCACAGTGCCGGGTAGAGCGACTTCGTCACGTCGTCGAAGACCAGGCCGCAGAGCACGATCAAAGCGAGGCACGCCAGCATGATCACGCCCGAGGTGACGTACAGCCGGTTCCGTGCGGGCTTGCGGGCGCCGGGGATCTCCTTGTCCGACTTGGTGAACAGCACGATGCAGAAGAACGCCAGTGTCAGGAAGAAGACCGAGGCGAAGGCGAGGTGCAGCATGCCGATGATCTCATCGGTGCGGTCGCCGTTCGACGGTGTGGTGGGGAAGAGCGCCACCCCGACCGCGGCCACCGCCGCGATGTTCCCGGCGATGTCGTCGACCCGGCCGTAACCCCGGTAGGACAACAGGAAGACGCCGATCGCGCACATGACGCCGACCCAGACGTCACGCATCCCCGAGTAGTAGTAGCCGCTGATCGAGTTGAGCAGGCCACCGCCGTCGACGGCGATCTTCCCGAAGATCAGCACGAAGGGCAGCCCGATCCCGAGGAATCCGATGGCACGCCGCAAGAACAGGTAGTTGTGGACGAGATTGTCGGATGCCGTTCTCGGGCTCATGGCCGCCTCCGTGCTCGGTGCGTGTCGCTACTTGGGAGTATCGACCACTTGAGCACGGAGTATGACACTTCGTGACGATGTTGGTACCGTGTGTTATCTAGGCGGTATCTCTCAAAGCGCGCTTTCGGATTTCCGCAGCCGGGCCGCGGCACCAGCTGGTCACTCACCCAGCCGTGTCAGCGGCCCGCCTCCGCAAATCCGAGGCCTCCGGCCGAAAAGAAACGCGCGCGCGTGTCCTCGCCCAACCTGCCCACTTCAGTTCGGGAGACACGCTCTAGGCGGTATCCAAGACGACGGCGGTGACATAGCCGCCCATCCCGATCGACGTCTTCACGGTGAGCCCGCTTTCCGGCCGGGACGGCCCGCCCATCAGCTGCGGATGCCCGTCCGCCACCGGTTTCGGCGCCGGGACCAGGTCGCGCTGCGCCGCGAGGCAGGTCGCCGCGATCTCGGTCAGCGCGCTGCCCGACTGACTGTGGCCGGTCAGCGGTTTGATCGAGTAGATCTCCGTGCTGCGCGGGAAGACCGTGTCGAGGATCCGGGATTCCGAGCGGTGGCACAGTTTCGTGCCGGTTCCGTGCGCGTTCAGGTATCGGACGTCGCCCGGGGCGGCGTCCGCGTTCTCCAGTGCGTCGGCCACCGCCGCGATCGCTGTCGTCGCGTCGGGGTCGAGCGCCATCGCGTTGTGCGCCTCGTGCGCCATGGCGCCGCCCCGCACGGTCGCGTACGCGTCGGTCTTCCGCTGGGTCAGCACCACCGCGACCGCGGCCTCGGAGAAGGTGAAACCCCTTGTGCCCTCTTGGAAAGGACGGCATGCCTCGAGCGGGGGCGCGTCGGTGATCGCGACCCCGCAGTGCACGAAGTTACGCACCATCGTCCTGGTCGCGGACAGATCGGTGGTGACCACCACGACGTCGTCGGCCATTCCCGCGTCCAGCCACATCTTCGCGGTGAGCACCGCGGCACTGCCGGTCGCGCACATCGCGGACGTGGCCATCGAAGGACCGTGGAAGCCGAACTCCGACATCAGCGCGCAGATCGGGGTCGAGGGCATCATGCCGATGAACTCGCGCCGGTACATGAGTTCCTCGCCGAGGCCGGTGAGCCTGTCCCAGGTCCGCAGATCCTCCCGGACACCGCCGGAGATGACGCCGACCCGCCGTCCCGGCGACCAGCCTCGCGTACTGGCGTCTTCGATCGCCTCTCGCGCGGCGGCGAGCAGGGCGCGGCCGTGCAGGTTGCCGTCCTGTCGTCTGCCGCCTTCGGCGATGTGCCCGACCCAGCCGGGCAGTTCCGGGGTCTCCCCGAAACCTTCGGTGAATTGGGGGCTGGGAACGCCGCTCGCGAGGCCCTCCCACAGCGATTCGCGCCCCCAGCCGTAGGCGGTTACGGCTCCGATGCCGCAGATGTCGGTTTTGCTCCGCACGTGTTTCCCTTCAACTACATTCCGTCAACGCTGGGGTGGAAAAGCCGCACCGGTCAGCTGGACGAGGAGGACGGCTACGTCGATTTAGTGATCTAATCGGAAGCTACATCAGTCGAGTAGGGGGTTTGGATCAGATGGATCCTGACGATCTCGACGGTGGGACTCCCGACACCCACCGGCCGGATCAGGATTCCTCGCCAGCGAACGGCACCGCGACCTGCACGGTTGGAGAACCCGGCCCGCCCGGAACCGCTTACCGGCATACGTCGCTCGTCCGTTTGCTGACCGAGTTGTCCGCCGAGAGGGATCAGCGCGGTGAACCCGCACTCGCCTTTCTCGGCAAGGGGTACCGCCTTTTGGAGCAAAATTCCGACGGCGGTGCATTGGGTACGCAATACCTCACGATGGTCGAGGCGAGCCCTTATGGCATCTGTGTTCACCAGCGCGGCAAAGTCGTGTTCGTGAACTCGGCCACGATGCGGTTCGTCGGCGCGAACGTGTCGACCGAGATCATCGGGATGCACATCACGGACCTCGTCGACGCCGACTCGCGGGACGCGCTGCTGGAGCGGATCGGGTCGCTGGTCACGCCCGGCTCCTTCAGCGAACCGACCGAGATGACCTTGCAGACCCTTCAAGGCGGCAAGGTCGCCGTCGAATCCCAGGCGGTGCTCACCACCTGGGAGGGCAAACCCGCCTATCAGGTGATCATGCGCGATCTGACCACGCATAAGGCGGCTGAAGCCGGTCTGCGGTTTCAGGCCGCGCTGGTCGGCCACGCGAGTGACGCGATCATCGCGACCTCGCCCGATGGGCTGGTGACGAGCTGGAACCCGGCCGCCGAGGCCGTCTACGGACATGATCTCGACCAGGTCATCGGGGTTCCGGTGTCCGAGGTCGTCGGCGCGCCGATGAGTCCGCGGCAGGTCGTCGCGGCGGGCGGTGTCGTGCAGGCCACGCATTTCAGCGCCGACGGCACGGCGCTGGCGGTGCGGGTCTCCGCGGCCGAGATGTTCGACGGCTACGTGCTGCTGTGCGCCGACGAGACCGCGCAGCGCCGGGCCGAGGCCGAATTCGCCACCGTCGTCGAGACCCTCGACGAAGGGGTGCTGGTGGTCGGCCCCGGTGGGCGGATCGAGCTGGCGAACTCCGCGGCGCACCGGATCTCCGGGGTGCCGGACGGTTCCCTGGTCGGCCTGGAGAGCCGGACGCTGCGGCTGCACGACGAGTACGGCGTCCCGGTGCCTGTCGACGATCTGCCGTCCGCGCGCGTGCGGCGGTCCGGGAAGGTCGAGACCGGGCGGGTCGTGCAGGTGCGGCGGCGCGACGGTGCGCACCGGTGGCTTTCGCTGACCTCCGGCCCGCTGATGGCGCCGGGGCAGAGCGTCCCCTCGGTGCTGACCTCGTTCGCCGACATCACCGAACGGCGCGCGATCAGCGAGCGGCTGGCCTACGAGGCGACCCACGATCCGCTGACCAGACTCGCGAACCGCACGCTCGCGCTGAACCACCTCGGCCGCACCATCGCCGATCCGGCGGGGACGACCACGGTGATGTTCATCGACCTCGACAAGTTCAAGATCATCAACGATTCGCTCGGTCATACCGTCGGTGACCAGGTGCTGCGCATCATCGGCGAGCGGCTGCGGGCCGCCGCCGGGCCCTCGGACCTGGTCGGACGGCTCGGCGGGGACGAGTTCCTGGTCATCACCACCGGTTATACCGAAGCCGCCGAGGTGCGGGCGCTGGCGGATCACCTCCAGCGTCATCTCGCCGAATCGCTCACCGTGCACGGGCGCGAACTGCATATCAATACGAGTATCGGAATAGTGATCGCCGAACCCGGCGATACCCGCAGTGCCGATGAATTGCTGGAAGACGCCGATTTGGCGATGTATCAGGCGAAAACATTCGGACCCGGCCGATACGCTTTCTATGCGTCGATCATGCGGGAACGGGTTCACGATCGTTTCATCCTGGAGCAGGATCTGCGGAACGCCGTCGCGGCGGGCCTGATCGAGACCGTTTATCAGCCCGTCGTCGATTTGCGGACCGGTGAGATGGTCGCGGTGAAGGCGAAATCCCGCTGGGATCACCCTGTCCGCGGGCCGATCGATCCGGCGGAATTGGTCGAGATCGCCGACGACGGCGATCTCTTGACCATCATCGGTGCGGAGGTCCTCTCCAAGGCCGTCGGTGAGATCTCCCGATGGCGTGCCGATCATGGTGTGCACTGTAATGTGAATGTGAGCCTTTCGGTGCGCCAACTGGGCGATCCCATGTTGCTGCAAGTGGTCCAGACAACCCTGGAGAGCGCGGGGCTGAGGCCGCACGACCTCAGTCTCGACGTCGACGAAACGGCGCTGAAGGACGCGGCCGACGCCGTCGACGCGTTGCGGAAGACCGGGGTCAAGGTGACCGCGGAACGGTTCGGCGCCGGGTATTCGTCGCTCGCCCAGTTGTGCCGGCTCGATCTGAACGTGATCGAAATCGACCGGTCGTTCGTGGCCGATCTCGGCAGGTCGAGCGACGCCGAGCCGATCGTCGCCGGAATCATGGCGATGGCGCACGCCGTCGACCTCGTGGTGGTCGCCGAAGGAGTCGAGACCGCGCGGCAGCTGGAAGTGCTGCACGAACTCGGCTGCGACTGGGCGAAAGGGCCACTGGTCGCGCCGCCGGGTCCGGTGGAGGACCTGCGGTCCACGTACGAACACGTCGTGCGATGAACCAGGCGGCCTCCGCGCACGTGGTCCCGGACGAGAACGTTCCTCGCCGCTGACAGGACCAAAGCCTCCTATTTCTCCGGCTCTTCGCGACGCAGTCTTGTCGGTGGGGAACCGGTGAAGGAGGCCCGTCGTGTCGCTTCTGTTCCTGTGGCGCCGGATCCACCCCGGCCGGAACCCACTCGCCCGGATCTGGGATCGGATCGAGGCGGCGATCCTCGTCGGCGGCGTCGCGGCGGCATTGCTCGGCGTGCCGCTGGCCGCGGCGGCCGGTTCCGAGGCTTACGCGACCATGATGGCGCGCTCGGCCCTCGAGACGGCCACGCGTCATTCGACGACCGCGTTCCTTCTCGAAGACACTCCTTCGGTGCGCTTCGGCGTCGACGGGACCCCTTCCGTCGACACCGCGGAGGTGCCGGCTCGCTGGGCGTTGCCGGACGGGACGTATCGGGAGACGCTCGCCTCCGCCGACCTCGGCGCTTCGGCGGGCGACGGGGTGACGGTGTGGCTCGACGAGTCCGGCGCCGTCGTCGCTCCGCCGGTGATGCCTGTCGACGCGACCAGCACGGGTGTCGGCGTCGGGGTGGGGGCGTGGCTGATCGCGGTGACGGTGCTGGCGGCGGGATTCCTGCTCGCGCGGTCCCTGCTGAACCGGGCGCGGCGCGCGGCTTGGGAGCGGGAGTGGGAGCGGGTGGGGCAGGATTGGACGCGTTCTTGAGGGTGGTGTCGCGTTTAGTCGACTACTTGCGGCGTTGGAGCGCGTCGCGTCGCGTCTCGCAAGTACGTGAAGGGGTCCTTACTTGCGCTAGGCGCAAGGAAAGGGGCCTTCATGCGGCTCGGTCGTGACGCTTGGGGTCACTGAGGTCGATGTGGCGAACTGGCGAACCGGCGGCCGTGAAGGCCTCCTTCCCTACCCTCAAGGTCAGGGTCCCGGCAAAGTCGAGGTCTTGCAGGTCAGGCGGCTGTTCGCCGCCTGCATGAGGCTGACGATGAAGGAATGGGGACGTTCAGTGTCCCCATTCCTTCACCGTCACGGGTCACACCGGTTGCGGAGCCCCCTGAGCGGGGAGGATTCCGGACGTTCAACGTCCG
>NZ_JADNQM010000035.1:0-98475 GCF_046269425.1 Amycolatopsis sp. cmx-11-12
GACCGCAAATCACGCGTCACACCCACAACGGAACGCTACCCCACACCCCGTTACAATCAGCAACACCACCATCACAGTCAGACCGGCAGCTGCTAAGTAAGTGGCATTGCCCTGGGACGGGTGGGGGTCAGGCGCGTTCGGCGTGTTTCACCAGGCGAGCGGACAGAATCGAGATGACCGAGCGCAGTGCGGCGCGGACGGCGACGCCGGTGCCGGGCAGCGGTTCGGTGAACCGGCCGGTCCAGCGCAGCTCTGTGCCGCCGGAAGCGGTCGGCGTGAACAAGACCTCGGCACGGTAGTCCTTCAGCAGTTTGAGGCCCGCGAAGCCGTAGACGTGCTTTCTGTCCTGTTCGTACTCCAGCGTCTCTTCGTGGAGATACACCGGCCACAGGCCGACGGCCCGGACGGCGCCCACCCCGTCCTCGCCCGGTTCCCGCGCCCAGCGCGAGTGGAACACCACCGGCTTCGCCCATTCCGACCACCGGGAACCGTCGGCCTCCAGCGCGAAGAGGGAAGCGGGCGAGGCGCTGCTCGTCCGGTTGATCTCGAAGGAGTAGGTCTTGCCCATGTGGCGACGATAACCGCTTCAGCCGCCGCAGATAAGTCAAGATAGGGGCGTGAGCACGACGCGCCGCGAGATCGCCGCACCACATTGGCTGGTGCAGCTGCTCCGCAGCACGCCGGTTCCCATCCCGTGGAACATGGTCGCCCGTGCGGTCCTCGCGCTCGCCGTCCCGCTGGCCGTCGGTTACGCGCTCGGCGACATCGGCGTCGGCGCGCTCATCTCCACCGGCGCCCTGCCCACCGTCCTGTCCGAATCCGCCGGCCCGTACCGCTACCGCGCCCGACGGCTCGGCGGCGCCACCGCGGCCGCCGCCCTCGGCTACTTCGCCGGACTGATCACCGGCGGCATCCCCGCCGCCTCCATCCCGGCCGTCGTCGGCGTCGCGGCGGTGTCCGCGCTGATCAGCGCGGCAGGCAGCAACGCGTCGGTCGCCGGGCTCCAGATGTTCGTCTTCTGCGTACTCGGCACCGGCCAGCACGTCACCGGCCTGCGCGTCGAAATCCTGCTCGGCTACTTCTGCGTCGGCGCCGCCTGGAGCCTGCTCATCGCGCTCTCCAGCTGGACCTTCCGCGCCACCAGCCCGGAACGCGGCGCCGTCGCCCACGTCTACGTCGAACTCGCCGCGATGCTGTCCGCGACCGACGAAGCCACCTCCCGCGTCGCGCGTCACCAGCTCACGACCGCCATGAACACCGCGTACGACCGGCTGCTCACCGCCCGGTCCTGGCTGTCCGGCCGCGACGCCACCTACCGGCAACTGCTCAACCTGCTGTCGGCCAGCACCCCGGCCGTCGAGGCGTCGGTCGCGATGGTCAACGCGGGCCGCCGCGCCCCGGACGACGTGATCGACCACTTCATCGCGACATCGGCCGCCGTGCTCGCGAACCAGCCGTTGCCGGAACCACCGTCACCGCCCGAGGAGGACGTCGACGCCGTCCTGGCCGCGCTCTACGCCGGGCTCACCCGGATAGGCAAGGGCGACAACCGGAAACGGCGCGAGGTCCAGCCGTGGCACAAGCGCCTCCGAAGCTGGGCGGGTTCGCTCATCTCCGGCCCGCTCACCTGGTTCGCCGCGCTCCGCCTCACGCTGTGCGTCGCGATCGCCGAAGTCGTCGCGCTGTTCGTCCCGTTCGAACGCTCCTACTGGATCACGCTCACCGTCGGCATCGTCCTCAAACCGGACTTCGGCTCGGTGTTCGGCCGCGCGGTGCTGCGCGGGATCGGCACGGTGATCGGCGTGGGCATCGGCGCGGCCGTGCTCGCCGCGGGTGGCGAGGGCTGGCTGCTGGTCCTGCTTATCGCCGTGTTCGCGGGCGGCGTCGCGGTCGGCAAGGTCCGCAACTACGGCATTCTCAGCGCCTTCGTGACACCACTGATCATCCTGCAGATGGACCTCGCCAGCACCGGAAGCTGGGACGTCGTGCTCGCGCGGCTCGTCGACACCGTGCTGGGCTGCGCGATCGTCCTGCTCTTCGGCTACCTGCTCTGGCCGGGCAGCCGCCGCCCGCAGATCGGCGGACGGCTCGCCGAAAGCCTCGACAGCCTGGTGAAGTACGTCGACAAAGGACTCGTGCTCGCGCCGTCGGGCGAAGCACGCCTGGAACGCTCACGTGCCCGCCGTCGCGCTTACCGCGCACTGGCCGACCTGCGGACCGCGTTCCAGCAGGTCGTCGTCGAACCCTCCGCCGCCGGACGGCAGGCCGTCGCCTGGTGGCCGGTGATCGCCGGACTCGAACGCGTCGCCGACGCCGTCACCGAGGTCGGCGTCACCCTCGGCGGCGGCGCCCCCGCACCGTCCGACGCCGACATCGCCCTCCTGACGGCCGCGCTCGCCGAACTCGGTGCCGCCGTCCGCGAAGAACGGGACCCGGCGGAAATGCCGATGCCCGACAACGAGCAACTGTCCGGTGTCGTCGACCAGATCGGCGCCGCCTTCGACGCCGTGCGAGGCCCCGACCTCGTCGAACGCGCGCCGCTGCGCCTGGTCCGGCGGTTCCTGCCGTATCACCGCCGCGCCTGAACGTCAGCCGAACCGGATGTGCTTCACGCTCGTCCACTTGCGACGGACGAAGCCCCGCAGCGCGCTGTCCGTGTTCGGTTCGAGCGACAGTCCCGCCGACTCGGCGATCCGATCGGCGACCTTGGCGACGGTGAGCCGGTCGGTCTGGATGTGCTCGCCGAACTCCGCGCCGCGCAGCCGATCCAGGCAGAGGTCGAGTTTCGACACCGCGAAACTCTCGCGTTTCGGTGGCACACCGCGCACGGAGTGGACGACGCCGCGTTCGCTCAGCCGCCGCAGCACGGTCTCGCGTTCGGCCAGCAGCGCGAAGTGACGGACATCGTGCCCGCGGTCCCGCAGTTCGCCGACGATCTCCTCGAAGTACTTCGGCTCGACCAGCGTCATCGGCACGACCACCACGCCGTCCTGCTCGCGGAGCAGCAGGTCGAGCATCTCGAACACGCCCTGGCGCCACGCGGGCAGATCCTGGAAGTCGCCACGCAGCCCCCGCGGCAGCATCCGGTGCAGGCCGAATCCCGCGACTTCGGGATCACTGAGAACACTGCCGGGAAGGCGACGGCGCACCTCGTGCGCGGTCTGCGTCTTGCCACCGCCGAACGGGCCGTTGATCCAGACAAGCATGCCCCCGACCCTAAGGTGCCCGCTGCTGGAGCCGCACCGGTCCGGGGCCACGACCCTGGAGGGCGTCGTCGGGGTTGAGGAGCAGGCACGCCTTCATCGACAGGCAGCCGCAGCCGATGCAGCCGGTGAGTTCGTGTTCGAGGGACTCGAGGGCGCGGCGGCGTTCCTCCAGTTGTCTCTTCCAGCGCCGGGAGACACGCTGCCAGTCCTGGTGGGTGGGGGCGCGATCGGCGGGGAGGCCGACGAAGACCTCGGCGACGTCCGTCAGCGGAATGTGGAGGCGCTTCGCCACCAGGATCAAGGAGATCCGGCGGAGCATGTGCCGCGAGAAGATCCGCTGATTGCTGCCGGTGCGTTCGCTGAAGATCAGGCCCTTGCGTTCGTAGAAGTGCAAGGCGGAGGCGGGCACGCCGGTCCGGTGGACGACCTCACCGATCGTGAGATGGTCCTCGGGACTGGCGCGCACTTGTCCGCTCCTCGCTCGTTCGGGCCGCCAGTGGTCAGGTGCCGCGACGGGACGTCGCGGCGCGGCGGTGAATCAGGACGGTCACGACGATCGACAGGACCAGGCAGAGCAGGCCGACGCCGAGCTGGGTCAGTTGCCATGACCAGGTGAAGGCGTCCAGTTCCACAGCCTCGGCTCCCTCGGTGAGGCGTCCGGCGCCGACCTTGGCGGCGTGGGCCGGGTCGTCGAGCCTCGCCGTGAGGAGGCCGACGATGGAGGCACTGTACGCGGCGATCACGAGAGCCTCGGCCGCTCCCCGCAGGGTGTTGAGGAAGCCTGCCGCCATGCCGACGGCGTCGGCCGGGACGAGGGCCATGGCCTGGCCGTCGGTGATGCCGAAGGAAGCACCCATGCCCACCCCGATCATCACCAGCGGCGCCGCGACGGCCACGACCGCGTCCTCGGCGTTCAACGTCACCAGCCACAGATTCCCGGCCACGACCAGCACCAGGGCGATCACGATCAGCGGCCGGGCCGGAACGCCCTTGTTCACCAGCGCCACCGCGACCATGGGCATGATCAGCACCGGGGCCGTCAGCAACAGCATCGTCACCCCCGAGGCGGCGGGAGAGAGCCCTGCCGCCGCCTGCAAGTAGGTGGGCAGGAAGACCAGGACGCCGAGGAACCCGACGGACGTGGTCAGGGTCGCCAGGCTCCAGCCGAGGAAACCGCGATTGGCGACCAGTTCGGGTGCCAGTACCGGAGCGGCGCTGCGCCGCTGGACGACGCCGAAGACGACCAGTACGACCACGCCGGCGACCCCGGTGAGCAGGATGACCGGATGGGACCAGCCGAGCGACGGCGCCTCCAGGAGCGCGAACATCAGCAGTGCCAGCGCGGCGACGAACAGGACACTGCCCGCCCAGTCCGCCCGGCCGGTGTCGGTCGCGCGGGACTCGCGGGCACGGGTCCCGCCCAAGGCGACCAGCAGGCCGACGACCGTGAAGACCGCGAAGCTCCCCCTCCATCCGGTGGCACTGATCAGCAGGCCCGACAGGGTGGGGCCGATGGCGATGCCGACCCCGGCCATGGTGCCCATCAGGGCGAAGGCGCGATTGCGGGCCGCCCCGTCGTAGCTGGAGGCGAGGATGGCGCCGCCGGCCGCCATGATCCCGGCGCCGCCGACACCGGAGACGACGCGAGCGACGTCGGTGACGACGATCGCCGGGCTCAGCGCCGTCCCGAGAAATCCGGCCGCGAAGACCAGCGCCGAGCCGACGAACACCCGTCGCCTGCCGATCCGGTCGGCTGCCGATCCCGTGATGAGAGTCATGGCGGCGAAGGCCAGGTTGTAACCGGCCACGACCCAGTTCAACGGGGAGCCGGAGGTATCGAGATCACGGCCGATACTCGGCAGCGCCACCGCGGTCCCCGAGATGGACATCGCCACCAGGACGACGCCGACCAGGACCACCGGAAGGGTCAACGGAGACGGTCGATCCACCGAAGCCTGCTCCGGGGAGGGATTTTCGGTCGTGCTGCCTGCCATGGCTGTTCGCTTTCTCTAGTACCGAAGAAGTCGGCGAGCAGCTCAACACCTCAACTGAAGTTGAGGTCAAACGCGCTGGTAGTGGCGGGCCGCGTCACTGACGAGGGGTACCACCCGGACGGGGGAGGGTGAGCATCGTCTCGAACGAATGTTCGAGAAAGTGACGCATAATCGGGCCATGCTCGACACTGGTGACACGTCGCCGCCGGGGCCGCGTCACCTGCACATGGTCCGGCCCAACCAGCCTGTTTGGGTCGACCTCAAGCTGGTGTACGCGGTCGGCCCGGCGAAGACCCGGCTGCCCGACGGCCTCGACCTGACCGCCATCGTCCCCGGACTGCTGGGGATGTGGCGGGCGACGACGACGGGGCACTGGGTCGGCTGGGTGACCTTCCAGCTCGGCCCGGTCGGCCGGGGCGGGACCACGCATTCGCAATGGGTGCTCGCCGAGGCGCTCCGGCCACGCGAACAGCGGAACGCTTGGTCGGGCAGCTTCCCATCCGAGCGACGCAGGTAGGGCTAACGTGGCGATTCGTTAGTTGGCGACTTAAGTTCGTGCTCAGGTTCCGGTGTTGTGTCACGCTGTTCGGCGCCCAGCCGCCCAGCACGTGTCGCGAAAGCCACTTTCGCGACATCTGACGTCCCGAAAGTGGCTTTCGCGACACATCAGGTCAGGAGCAACGATTCAGCGGCCGTCCGGATTCCAGCATCAATTCACGGCGCGAATTTCTGACGCGCGACACTAACGTGTCGATGCCCTCGTCCCGTCTCATGGACGGTGTTGACCGAGTGCCAGAACGCGGACACTATGGCGGGGTGTCCGTCACCTGGGAGTTCGCGCCCCACCGCACGGTGGGTGAAGGCGTCGCCGCACTGCTCCTACGCCGTGGACGGCTGGGCTCGCCGCCCGCGTAACCGCATTTCCCGCGAAGGCCATCCGCACAGGTGGCCTTCTTCGTCATCCCCGGAAATCGGAAACCCTGGAGCCGAGCATGTCCGTAGAGCTGCCCGACCGTGTCCGCGTCCGCCCGGCGACCGTCCCCGACGGCGGAATCCTCGAAGGGCCGCGCGTGCTGCGGCGCCTGCCGGAGGGCGTCGAAGAACGTCCTTACGAGCTGTTCGCGCTGCGTCCGTTCGGACGCGTGATCGGTGCCGAGATCGGCGGCGTCGACCTCGCCGAACCCCTGACACCCGCGCTCCAGGCCGAGCTGAACCGCGCGTTGCTGGAGTGGAAGGTGCTGTTCTTCCGCGACCAGCGCATCACCTCGGCGCACCAGCGCGCGTTCGCCGCCCACTGGGGCGAGCTGGAGACGAACCCGTTCATCCCGAAGGGGGAAACCGAGGACACCACCCGGTTCACCCGGTCCGCGACCATGCCCGCGTTCGAGAACATCTGGCACGTCGACGTCACGTTCCGGCCCGCGCCGGCGCTCGGCTCGGTGCTGCGGCTGATCGAGGTCCCGCCGGTCGGCGGCGACACGATGTGGGCCGACATGGCCGCCGCCTACGACAACCTGCCGGAAGACGTCCGTGCCCGCATCGACGGGCTGACCGCGGTGCACGACTTCATCCCCGGCTTCGCCCGCTTCTCCGATCCGGACCTGCTCCTGCGCCACCAGGACGCCTTCCCGCCGGTCGAGCACCCGGTCGTCCGCACGCATCCGGAAACCGGGCGGCGCACCCTGTTCGTGAACCAGGCCTTCACGACCCACATCGTCGGGCTCGACCGCGAAGAGAGCGACAGGCTGCTGCGGTACCTCTTCAGCCGCGCGCACGTCCCGGAGTTCCAGGTGCGCTTCAATTGGCGGCCCGGTTCGGTGGCCTTCTGGGACAACCGCGCCACGCAGCACTACGCCGTCAACGACTACCACCCGTACGCGCGAGTGGCCGAGCGCGTCGCCATCGTGGGGGACCGGCCGTTCTGAGCGGTCCCCACGACGGGTGATCGTCGGCGCGGGTTGCCCGGTACCTGTGTGACGATGAGGCCATGGGCATCAACTTCGATGAATTGAAGAACAAGGCCACCGACGCTCTCCGTGAGCACAACGACAAGATCGAGGGCGGCCTGGACAAGGCGGCGGAATTCGCCAAGTCGAAGTTCGGCCACGGCTCCCAGATCGACTCCGGGGTCGACAAGGCGAAGGGGTTCATCAACAAATTCGACGACACCCCGGACAACCCGCCCCAGGACCAGCAGCCGCCGAAACCGCAGCCGCCGAACCAGCAGCCGCCGAAGCCGCAGCCGCCGCAGGGCCAGTAAACCCTCGCGATTCGGCACCTACTTGCGATCCTTGCGCGCGCAACGATCGCAAGTAGGTGCCGAATCGCGTCAGGAGACCTCGCCGATCGCGGTGTCGCCGTCGATCGCCGTGATCCGGCCACCGCGCTCGCCGAGAGCGATCAGGCCATCCCGCGCGTCGGGGGCGGTCAGACTGACGCGCACCCCCGCGCGCTCCGCGTCCTTGGCGGTCGCAAACGCTTGCGCGCCCTCGTGGCCGGCGTTGACCGTCACCGCGAGCCCGCCCGTCGACGCCAGCGAACCCCGTGCGGCACCCAGCCGTCCGAGCGCCTCGTCGACGATCGGGAGCAACGCGTCCCGGTTGCCTTCGGTCATCGCCCGCACCAGCGCCGGGCTCGACCCGGCGACGCGCGTGCCGTCCGTGTAGGACCCGGCGGCCAGTGACATCGCCAGCGGCCCGCCCTGCGCGCCGATCGTGGCCAGGATGGCCGCGAAGATATGCGGCAGATGCGAGATCCGCGCGACCGTCTCGTCATGCGAGTCCGCGGGCAGCGGCACGACGTGCGCGCCGACGTCCAGCACCAGCTGCGCGACCTCGGCCCAAGCGGTCAGATCGGTGTCGTGCTCGACGCCCAGCACCCACGCGGCACCGCCGAACAGTGCCGGGTTGCTCGCCTTCCAGCCCGACGCCGCGGTCCCGGCCATCGGATGCCCGCCGACGAACTTCGCGTACGGCGCGCGGCGCCGGACAGCGTCGAGCACCGGGCCCTTCACGCTGGTGACGTCGGTGAGCACGCAGTGCCCGGCGACCCGCGAAACGGTCCGAAGCACGTCTTCGACCGCGGGCAGTGGCACCGCGAGCACGATCATCGCGTCCCGCTCGGCGGCCTTGCTCAGCGCCGCTTCGACCTGCGTGGTGACGTCGAAACCCGCTCTGCTGGCCGCGTCCGCGTCAGCTTCGGAGGTCGCCGCCCCGAACGTGGTGCGGCCGATCGAGTTCGCCGCGCGCAGCAGCGAACCGCCGATCAACCCGAGCCCGATCACGCATACGTCTCGCACAAGTGTTCATCCTGCCATCTGCGAGCCCACTCGTCAGAGAACAGCGGCCAGGCGCGTTCCCTGATCGATGGCCCGTTTGGCGTCCAGTTCCGCCGCGACGTCGGCGCCGCCGATCAGATGCACCGGCACCCCGGCCGCCCGCAGGCCGTCGGCGAGGTCGCGCACCGGCTCCTGTCCGGCGCAGACGACGACGTTGTCCACCTCGAGCACACGCGGCTTGTCACCCACGGTGATGTGCAGGCCGTCGTCGTCGATCCGGTCGTAGGTGACCCCGGTGAGCTGCTCGACGCGTTTGGCCTTCAGCGCCGCCCGGTGCACCCAGCCGCTGGTCTTGCCCAGCCCCGCGCCGATCCCGGACTTCTTGCGTTGCAGCAGGAAGACCTGCCGCGGTGACGGCTCGACCTTCCGCTCGGTCAGCCCGCCGGCCGCGTGCTCGGGATCGGTGACGCCCCATTCGGCCATCCACGCGTCCAGATCGAGCGCGGGGGAGGTGGTGTGCGTCAGGAACTCGCTGACGTCCACGCCGATCCCGCCCGCGCCGATCACCGCGACCTTCCCGCCCACCGGTTTCCCGTGCTTCACGACGTCCACATAGGACAGCACCTTGGGGTGGTCGATCCCGGGCAGCGACGGCACCCGCGGCGCCACGCCGGTGGCCAGCACGACCTCGTCGAACCCGGCGTCCACGACGTCGGCGGCGGTCACCCGGATGCCGAGGTGCACCTTGACGCCGGTGACCTCCAGTCGTCGCGTGTAGTAGCGGATCGTCTCCGCGAACTCCTCCTTGCCGGGGATCTTCCGCGCGATGCCGAACTGGCCGCCGATCTCGTCGTCGGCCTCGAACAGTTCGACGGCGTGCCCGCGTTCGGCGAGGCTGGTCGCGGCCGCGAGCCCGGCGGGACCCGCGCCGACGACGGCGACGCGTTTGGTCTTGCGCGTGGGCGACAAGGTCAGCGTGGTCTCGTGGCCCGCGCGCGGATTCACCATGCAGGAAACCAGTTTCCGCTTGAACGCGTGGTCGAGGCAGGCCTGGTTGCAGGCGATGCAGGTGTTGATCTCGTCCTCGCGCCCGGTCTCGGCCTTGCGGATCCATTCGGGGTCGGCGAGGAACGGCCGCGCCATCGACACCAGGTCCGCGTCACCACCGGCCAGCGCCTCTTCGGCGACCTCGGGCATGTTGATGCGGTTGGACGTGACGACCGGGATCCCGACGTGCGGTTTGAGTTTCCCGGTCACCCAGGTGAAGGCCGCGCGCGGCACGGACGTCACGATCGTCGGCACCCTCGCCTCGTGCCAGCCGATGCCGGTGTTGATGATCGTCGCGCCCGCCTCCTCGACCTCTTTGGCGAGCGCGACGACGTCTTCCCAGCTCTGGCCGCCTTCGACGAGGTCCAACATGGACAGTCGATAGATGATGATGAAGTCCTCGCCGACCGCTTCACGGGTGCGGCGCACGATCTCGACGGCGATCCTCCGCCGGTTTTCCGCGCTGCCGCCCCATTTGTCGGTGCGCTTGTTGGTCCGTTCGGCGAGGAACTGATTGATGAAGTAGCCCTCGGACCCCATGATCTCGACGCCGTCGTAGCCCGCTTCCTTGGCGAGGAAGGCACAATCGGCGAACGCGCGGATCTGCCTCAGCACGCCGTGCCCGGAAAGGGTCCGTGGCTTGAAGGGGTTGATCGGCGCCTTGATACCCGACGCGGAAACGCTCAGCGGATGGTAGGAATACCGGCCGGCGTGCAGGATCTGCAACGCGATCTTGCCGCCCGCTTCATGCACCGGATCGGTGAGTTGCTTGTGCGCCTTGGCTTCCGCGCGCGTCGAGAGCTTCGACGCCAGCGGCAGGAGCCAGCCGGTCCGGTTCGGCGCGAACCCGCCGGTGACGATCAGCCCGACACCGCCGCGGGCGCGTTCGGCGTAATATTCGGCCAGCTGCGGGAAATGCGCTTCCTTGTCTTCGAGGCCGGTGTGCATCGAGCCCATGATCACCCGGTTGCGCAGGGTGGTGAAGCCGAGATCGAGAGGGGACAGCAGGTTCGGGTACTGGCTCATCGCTGGTCCTTACGCATCGTGGTGGAATGCCTGGAGGACTTCCTCGAGCCACTCGACGTGGCCCTGTTCGGTTCGGATTCCTCCGCGCAGCACGAGGAACTGGTGCAACGACTGTCCACTGAGGACACCGGGGTCGGGGAAGTCGTGCTTCTCGATCAGCAGGTAGGCGT
Organism: Amycolatopsis sp. cmx-11-12; assembly: GCF_046269425.1. Classification (NCBI taxonomy): domain Bacteria; kingdom Bacillati; phylum Actinomycetota; class Actinomycetes; order Pseudonocardiales; family Pseudonocardiaceae; genus Amycolatopsis; species Amycolatopsis sp. cmx-11-12. The sequence goes on from NZ_JADNQM010000035.1 coordinate 10,721, forward strand.
CGAGCCTTGCCGCGTGCGCGTCGCGATGCCGGGTGATCTCGGCGGCGACGGCGCCGGGATCGCCGAGCGTCGCGCCGCGGATCTTGACGGCGAGTTCCCGCGCCGAGGCGGCGGGATCGGGTTCGGCGAGCCAGCGGGCCAGTTCGGCCCGGCCCTCGTCGCCGACGGTGTAGACCTTCTTGTCGGGCTTCCCGGACTGCGCGACGTGGTCGACGGCGACCCAACCGGCGTCCTCCATGCGCTTGAGGACGCGGTAGATCTGCTGGTGGGTGGCGTTCCACCACAGCCCGATGGACTTCTCGAAGCGGCGCGTCAGCTCGTAGCCCGAGCCGGACCGCTCGGACAGCGAAACCAGGATCGCGTGCTCCAATGCCATGCACCTAGTTTCATATGCACCTAGTTGCACTGCAATGCGACACGCGTCACAAGCGCGTGAAGGCCCCCTTCGCGCGGCTGGTCACTCAAAACCATGGCCGAGGGAAGGGGGCCTTCACGCGGAAAACGCTACGGCTTGCGGGCGATACCGCCGATGACGCGGGATTCCGAGGGGGCCGCGGCGAAGACCGTCTTCTCGTCCGGGTGCCACGCCGGCGCGTAGACCAGGCCCGGCTCCAGCAGCGGCCAGCCGCCGAAGAACCGCCGGAACTCGGCCATCGTGCGCAGGAAACCGGGGTTCGTCGTGGTCTCGTAGTACTCGAGGATGTCGAGCAGCGCCTGCCGTTCCTCGTCGTTGGCCGGGTTCTCGTTGGTCATCTGCGAGAGCACCAGCAGTGAGCCGGGCGCGAGCCGGTCGCGGTAGAAGGCCAGCAGCCCGTCCGGGTCCTGCTCGTCCTTGATGAAGTGCATGACCGCGTTGATCACCAGCGCGACGGGCTGCCGGACGTCGATGATGCCGGAGTCCATCACCCGTTCCCAGAGGTCCTCGGGGTCGAACAGGTCCGCGGCGATCGCGTGGTGGCGGTCCGGGTCGGCGGTGTCGGCGAGCAGCAGCGTCGAGTGCGCGAGCGCGATCGGCTCGTTGTCGATGTAGAGGACGTGCGTGTCCTCCTCCGGCCGCGCCTCGTCGGCGACCTCGTGCACGTTGCCCGCGGTCGGCAGGCCGGAGCCGATGTCGACGAACTGCCGGATGCCCAGTTCCGCGCAGTGCCGCACGGCCCTGCCGAGGAACTGCCTGCTGGTCTTGCAGTAGTCACCCATGAGCGGCAGGCGCTCGCGCACCTTCTCGGCGAAAAGGCGGTCGATGGCGTAGTGGGTGTCGCCGCCGATGAAGTAGTCGTAGACCCGGGCCGCGGACGGCCGGTCCAAGCTGTTCTCGACGGCCTTGAGCGCCGCGTCGTGATCGATCATCGTCATCCCTTTGTCCGCGCCGGAAATCTCATGCTAACCGGCCGGGACGTACGCCTCGCGGTAGGCGTTCACGGATTCGGTCAGGCGATCGAGTTCCGCGCGGGTGCGGGCCAGCCCCGCCGCGTCGAGGCCCATCGCGTCGCCGATGATCGCCGGGATCCCGCTCGCGCGGTCCTTGAGCCGGGCGCCGTCCTCGGTCAGGCTGATGCGAACGGACCGTTCGTCGTCGGCCCGCCGGTCACGCCGGACCAGTCCGGCCTTCTCCAGGCGCTTGAGCAGCGGCGACAGCGTGCCGGAGTCGAGGTTCAGCCGGGTGCCGAGTTCCTTGACCAGCCGCTCGTCCTCCTCCCAGAGCGCGAGCATCACCAGGTACTGGGGATAGGTGAGGCCCAGATCGTCGAGCACCACGCGGTAAAGCGCGGTCACCGCGCGCGAAGCCGCGTAGAGCCCGAAGCACAGCTGATCGTCCAGGCGCAGCGATCCGGTGTTGTCCGTCGGCATCGGTCCTCCTTTTCCTCATGGTGCGCCGATCATGCCGCACCACGCCACTTGAGTGGGCTAGATCTCCTTGAGGGCAGTTTAGTTGTGCACAACTAAGTTGCGAGCTACCTTCAAGTCATCACTTCGGACTCCAGGAGGCAGAAATGACCGCCAACCCGCACAAGCTGGCCCTCGAACCGGCCGCGCAGGCCTTCGTCGAGGCCACCGCGAACCCGCCGTTCCTCTTCGAGTTGCCGCCCGCGGAAGGTCGCAAGGCCGTCGACGAGGTCCAGGGTGGCGACGTCGAACTGCCCGCCGCTGACGTCGAGACCACGCACGTCGACGGTGTCGAGGTCCGCGTCGTCCGCCCGCCGGGCGCCACTGGCCCGCTGCCCGTGATCGTCTACATCCACGGCGCCGGCTGGGTTTTCGGGAACTTCCACACGCACGAGCGCCTGGTCCGCGAACTCGCCGTCGGCACCGGCGCGGCCGTCGTGTTCCCCGAATACGACCGCTCGCCGGAGGCGCGCTACCCGGTCGCCATCGAGCAGAACTACGCCGTGGCGAAGTGGGTCGCCGAACACGGCGCCGAGAACGGGTTCGACAGCACGAAGATCGCCATCGCGGGTGACTCCGTCGGGGGGAACATGACCGCGGCGCTCACCCTCATGGCGAAGCAGCGCGGTGACGTCACCTTCCGCCAGCAAGTCCTCTTCTATCCGGTCACCGACGCGAACTTCGACACCGAGTCCTACCGGCAGTTCGCCGACGGTTACTTCCTCGCCCTCGACGGCATGAAGTGGTTCTGGGACCAGTACACGACCGACCCGGCGCAGCGCGCGGAGATCACCGCGTCACCGCTGCGGGCGAGCCTCGACGAGCTGGCCGGTTTGCCGCCCGCCCTGGTGATCACCGGGGAAGCCGACGTCCTGCGCGACGAAGGCGAGGCGTACGCCGCGAAGCTGCGTCAGGCCGGCGTGCCGGTGACGGCCGTGCGGTACCAGGGCATCGTCCACGACTTCGTCATGCTGAACACGCTGCGTGAAACGCATGCCGCGGAAGCGGCGATCAATCAGGCGATCGGGGTACTGCGCACCGCTCTCGCAGGCTGATAGTCCGGGGCACGGTTTGTCCAGGGTGACACGCGTCACCCTGGACAACACTTCCAGGTGGTCGCACGTCTCTTGATCCAGATGTGGGACGTGGGGTGCACGGCCCCGGCCGGGGAGGAAACGATCGCCATGGGACTGGGACTGAGTGCCATCCGGCTCGATTCCACGCTGAACCTCGTCATCGTCGTGGTGCTGACGCTGCTCGCGATCATCGCCGTGCCGTTCCTCTGGGAACGCTGGCGCCGCAAGGTGGTCGGCCGCAGCACCACGATCCTCGTCGCGGTGGTGCTGATCGTGGTCAGCACCGCCATGGGCGGGAACATGATCGGCGGGTTCTTCCCGACCGTCGGCGCCCTGTTCGGCACCGGCGTGTACTCGGGGGAAAGCGTCGACGCCGTCGCGAGCCAGAACGGCTCGGACCTCGACAAACTGCGTGACGCCGGGGCGATGCGCGCCAAGGAGGGCAAGGGCTCCGTCGTGCACATGACGGTGACCGGCAAGCGCACCGGGCTCACTCGCGACGTCTCGGTCTACTTCCCGCCCCAGTACTACGATCCCGCGTACCGGGCGCTCAAGTTCCCGGTCATCGAATGGATCCCGAACTACCCGTCCGGTCCGGAAGTGGTCACCGGCCCGTACGAACTGCCCGCCAGGCTCGACGCGGCCATCGCGAAGCACGTGCTCCCGCCGACCCTGGTGATCATCCCGGATCCGACCGGGAAGCCGAAGGTCGGCCACGACACCGAATGCATCGACCAGGTCAACGGGACCGCCAACGACACCTACCTGAGCGCCGACATCCGCGACTGGGCGATCGAGCGGCTCGGCGCCAATCCGCAACGGAAGGCGTGGACGATGGCGGGCTGGTCCTCGGGCGGGTACTGCGCGATGAACCTGGTGACCCGGCATCCGCAGTGGTACGGCCAGGCGGCGAGCGTCAGCGGGTACTACAAGGCTTCGGTGGACGCGGAGACGGAGAACCTGTTCAAGGGCAGGCAGGACATCGTCGACGCGAACACGATCACGGTGAACATGCAGAAACATCCGTCGCCGGTCGACATCCTCGCGATCGCCGGTGACAAGGAAAGTTTCGAGAGCTTCTCGATCGACCAGCTCCAGGCCGCCGTCCGCGCGCCCGCGACGCTTTCGTCGTGGCGGATCCCGGACGCCGGGCACAACATGAACACCTTCAAGGCGCAGGTTCCCGACGTGCTGGCGTGGATCGGCGCGCGGACCGTGCCGCCGAGCGCGCCGCAGGACAAGAAGATCGTCTCCAACGGCGGTGTCGCCCCGTGGCCGCTGCCCAACACCGGGGCGAAGGGCGCGCTGGTCGACGTCGTCGAGTGAGCTAGCCGCGTTTGGCGCGGTACGCCTTGGGATACAAGCGAAGACGGTCGGGTACCCGTTTCCCGGCCACCCTCGTGACCGCTCCCAATCGCTGGAGGCGGCGCTCGTCCTCGTCTGTCCACTTGAGACTCAATCGCTCGCGTAATGCCTGGGGCAGCAGGCCGATCGCGCAGAGCGTCATCACGTTCCCGCCCGCCGGTCGGACCGGGCGCCACAAGACTTCCGGCAAGAACCACCACGGCGGCGGAGGAGTGTCGCGCATGGTGATCGAGGCGAGCAGTTCTCGTACCGTGTGATTGTCTTCGAGCCGGTTCGTGACGACTTCGTCGAAGTACGCCTCGAACCCTTCGAGGTCGGCGGGCATGTGGTGCTCGCGGAGGCCGAGCAGCAGCCCGAGGCGTCGCCATTCGGTGTAGAAGCGGCGTTTTTCCGTGCGGGACAAAGGATGTACGAAGACTTCCCGCATGCGGACGATCGTCCAGAACGTCGAGCCGTGCACCCACCGGTAGGCCTCTGGGTTCAGTGCGTGATAGCGCTCGCCGTGGTGGTCGACGCCCTTGAAGGCCTTGTGCATCTCGCGGAGCCGTTCCGCCTCCGCGATCGCCGCGCGGCCGCCGAAAACCTGGCACAGCAACGAATCGATGGTCCGGTCGAGGCGGCCCCACGGGTCTTCGGTGTAGTTCGAATGATCGTGGACGCCGGCGCCGACCACCGGATGCGCGACCTGCAACAGCAATGCGGTGCCCGCGCCGAGCAGCAGTCTCCGGTCGCCGACCACTTGCCAGGCAACGGAATCCGGGCCGAGCGGGGTCACGGCGGGCAGGCGGGCTTCGGTGCTCATGACGACCTCCCGGGAGAGTGGCGTACGGCCACTGTCCCACCTTGTTTACGGGTCGTCAATAGGGCTCAGCCGCCTGGCTCCAGCGCCGGGACCAGTGCTTTCACCACCTCGGTCACCCGTTTTCCGCCGCTGGCGTAGGTAGTCGAGGTCGGTTGCGAGGTCAGCACGACGACGATGTGGCGATCGCCGACGACGCCGGAGCTGTGCAGGATCCGGACGCCGCGGCAGCACGCCCAGCCTTGCTTGATCGACCAGGGGAGAGTGCCGACGGCATCGGGAATGCCGAAATACTGGCGAATCCCGTCGGAGCCGCTCTCCGTCGCGCCGCTCAACGCCCGCATGATCGTCGTCCGCGTTCCCGCGCTGGCCTGGTCCAGCACGTAACGGTAGATCTTCGCGATGTCCGCGGCGGTGATCCGGGTGTCACCCCAGCGGCCGGGATCCTCGGGCGGGCGGGTATCGCTGAGGCCGATCCTGGTCGCCCAGCGGGTGACGATGCCCGGTCCGCCGTGGTCGGACCACAGCCTGCTGGCGATGCCGTCGTCGCTGACCGAGAGCATCCGCTGCACGGTGCCCGGAGATCCGCCCGCTTGAAGGGTTTCGAGCGCGATGAGGAGCTTCACGAGTGACGCCGAAGTGTAAGAACGTTCTGCTTTAAGGGAAATCGTGTTCTTCTTGGCGACACGGTCGTAGACGACCACGCTCACCTGACCGTCGGGGACGAGCTCGGCGAGGGTCTTCGGGTCGAGTTCCGTCGACGGCTTGCCGGGCTCGGGAGGCTTCGACGGTTCCGACACGACCGAGGGTTCGGCCTGCTCCGATTCGACGGTCATCGCCACGGCCCCCGACGCCGCGTCGGCGACGACGGTCGTGTCGGACCGCGACGGCGGAACCAGCAGCATCGCGACGATGGCTCCCAGGCACAGCCCCACCAGGAGGAAGACTCCGCTCACCTTGCCCACACGACTTATTGGCCGCATCACTCGTTCGTGTTCGCGGCTGGGCCATTCGTGTGGCGCAGGTCTCGTTTGACAGCGAGTTCAGTGACGACTTGACCGCGCGGTGTCGCCGTGGATCGTCTTTCCGGTTTGCCCGGGAGGTCCCGGGGGTATGTGACTCCCAGCGTGACTTTAAGTGGCCAACTCTGGAAGGCGGAGCAATGGCACGTGTACAACGCGCTCGTATCCGGACGGCGGGGCTCCAGCCCGCGCAAGTCCTCGCCGGGCTGGCGAGCCTGGCCTTCCTGGTGTTCGGGATCGTGGGATTCACCAGGACCGGGTTCGCCAATTTCGTCGGCCGGAACGACGCGACCGTTCTCGGGTTCTCCGTGAACCCTCTCTACAACCTCGGTTTCGTCCTGCTGGGCGCGATCGGTCTGCTGCTGATCTTCGGCTCGGGCCGGTCCCGGGTGTTCGGTCTCTTGACGTTCGCCGCCTTCGGGGCGCTGTTCGTCTGGGGTCTCATGATCGCCGGGACCGTTTCGACGAACCCGGTATCAGAGGCGGGTAACCCGTTCAACCTCAACGGGCCGGACAACTGGCTGCATCTCGGCCTCGCCGCGCTCGGCTTGGTGATCGCGTTCCTGCCCGCGCGGCACAAGGTGCTGCTGCCGGAGGACGAAGAGGAAACCGTGGTGGCGGACCGGGCCGACAGCGCCACGGTCGTCGAACCCGTTCCGGACGATCCGCGACGCCCGAAGCATGAGAAAAACCCGGCCGTCGCTCGTGAAGAGCGACCGCCGGGCCTCGCCCACTAGATCAGCGGCTCAGTAGCCGTATTCGGTTCCGCCGGACTCGGCGGGAGCGCCGCTCTCCTTCTTGGGGGCGGCGTTCCCGCTCTGGGCCGCCTTGTCCTTCACCGGCGCGGTGCTCTTGCAGCCCGCGGGCTCGATGACGAACCAGGTGCCGCCGACGCCGTGCCCGTTCGCCTCACCTGCGTTAGCGTCCTTGGCGTAGCGGTAGACGGGCCAGCCGCCGACGGTGACCTGCGTGGTGCCGTCCGCGCGCTTCACGGTGCCGAGCAGCTTCTGCTCGATGCCTTCGAGCTGGACGTCGCCCTCGGCGAGCACCGCGGGCCAGGTCTTGGCGCAGTCACCGTTGCAGGTCGGCTGCTTGTTCTTCTTGTCCTTGGTGAACATGTAGAGGGTGAAGCCCTCCTTGTCCACAATGGCCGGTCCGATGCCGTCGACGTCGCTCGCGACCAGCTTCGTCGCGCCGTCCTTCTGCTCGGCCGGAGCCTCCTTGGCGGCCTGGCCCGCCTTGCCGCCCTTGGCGTTCGCGGCGTACCAGGTGCTGCCGACGCCCTGTCCCTTCGTCTCGCCCGCCTTGGCGTCCTTGGCGTAGCGGTAAAGCGCCCAGCCGCCGACGGTGACCTGCTTGCGGCCGTCGGCGCGGGTCAGCTCGCCGACCACGGCCTGGGCCACACCTTCGATCTGTACTTCGCCGTCCGCGAGCACCGGCGGCCAGGCCTTCGCGCAGTCACCGTCGCAATTGGACTTCGGGGGCTTCGCGCTGTCCTTGTCGAAGCGGTACAAGGTGAACCCGTCCTTGTCGACGAGCACCTGACCGAGATCCCCGGCTTCGGCCACGGCGACCTTGGTCTCACCCTTGGCGGCGGGGGCGTTCCCGCCGGCTCCGGCGACCGCGGCAGCCGGAGCGACGGCGGGCGCGGCGGTCTCGGTGCCACCCGAGCAGGCCGACAGCAGCGCCAGGCCCGCTGCCGCAGACGCCGTTGCGACGACGAAACGCTTGCGAAGCATGGGATTTCTCCTTGTTCGTAGGGGTTCCGCGGCTTGGCGCGGTGAGCTTGTACCCCCTACACGGGCCCCTCACGGGACCGGTTCAAGGAAAGTTCGGATTTTCTTCCCGGGCTTCCAGCGCGGCGTCGGTGAGTACCCCGGCCGAGCCGGTGTAGTTCGCCGGATCCAGCAGGTCGGCGAGGGATTCCGCGGGGAGGACTCCGGTTATCTCAGGAAAGTCGGAGAGAACCTCACCGAGGGCCCGGTCCTGCTCCACGGCGAGCTGAGACGCGCGTCCGAGGACCTCCTTGGCCCGCGCTTTGCCCAGCAGCGGGGCGAGCACGGTCGAGAGCCGCTCGGAGACGATCTGGCCGTGCGTGAGGCCGAGGTTCTCGCGCATACGGCAGTCGTTGACGACGAGGCCGCGGGCGAGTTCGGCCGCCGTATGCGCGGCGCCGCCGGTCAGGCGCAGGCATTCGCGCAGCAACTGCCACTCGGCGTGCCACGCGCCCGCCGAACGCTCGTCCTCGGAGACCATGGCCTGGGTGACGCCGGTGGCCAGCACCGGGACCTGGAGCGCGGCCGAACGGATCAGCGTCGCCAGCACCGGATTGCGTTTGTGCGGCATCGCCGAGGAACCGCCACGGCCCTCGCCCGCGGGTTCGGTGACCTCGCCGACCTCGGTACGCGTCAGGAACTGCACGTCGACCGCGATCTTGCCGAGGGCGGCGGCGGTGAAGGCGAGGGCGGCCGCGAGGTCGGCGGTCGGGGTACGGAGGGTGTGCCAGGGGAGCGTGGTCTCGGCGAGACCGGTCTCTTCGGCGAAAGCCGACTGCAACCGCTGGGGATAGCCGTCGGGCAGCTCGGCGAGGCGCGCGTACTCGGCGTACGCGGCTCGCGTGCCGGCCGCGCCACCGAGCGAGACCGGCAGGACGACACGGTTCACCCTGTCGAGCGCGTCGAGCGTCAGCTGTCGCCAGCCCGCCGCCTTGAGTCCGAACGTGGTCGGGACGGCGTGGGCGGTGAGGGTGCGGCCCGGCATGACCGTGTCGCGGTGCGCGCGGGCGAGTTCCCGCAGCGCCTCCGCCGTCGCTTCGAGGTCGGCCGTGAGAAGGCCCCGTGTCCGCGCGGCGACCAGCATCATCGCGGTGTCGAAGACGTCCTGGCTGGTGGAGCCGCGATGGACGTACTCCGTGCCCGCCGCCTCGGTCAGTTCCTTGATCAGCCCCACGACCGGGTTCGCAGTCTCCCGCGCCGCCCTCGCCAACGCGACCACGTCGATCTCGGCCGTCGCGGCGGCCTCGGTGATCGCTTCGGCGGCGGCCCGCGGGATCAGCCCGGTGCGGGCCTGCGCCCTGGCCAGCGCGGCCTCCGTGTCGAGCAGGGCCCGTACCCACGCGAGATCACCCGTCGCCGCCTCGGCGGGCGTACCCGCGCGGACCGGGGAGAGGAGGCCGGAATCGGGATCGGCGTTCATCGGCCCAGCATCGCATTTCAAGGTTTCAGTGGCCTGTCCTCCCGTCGATGCGCTCGCGCAGCAGGTCGGCGTGGCCGTCGTGGCGCGCGTACTCGGCGATGTGGTGGGTCAGCAACCACCGAAGTGAGAAGGGCTCACCGTTGCCGTGGGTCCGGCCCGAGTCGTCGAGCGAGGCTGCCGCCACGATCTCCCTCGACCGCGCACACTCCTCACGCCACGCGACCCACGCGGCCTCGACGTCGCCGCCCGTGTCGTCGAAGTCCTGCTCAGGCCACTCGTCGGAGTAATAGAGCATCGGGACGTCCTCACCCGCGAACTGGACGCGGAACCACCAGCGCTCGGTACCGGTGAGGTGCCTGAGCAGCCCGTGCAACGACAGGGTCGACGGATCGACCGCCCGCAGCGCCATCTGCTCCGGCGTCAGACCCTGGCACTTCAGCTCGAAGGTGCGACGATGCCAATCGAGCGTGGACGTCAGGATCTCGCGCTCGCTCCCCACCCGCGGCGGCTCCGGCCGGTCACCGGACCACTTGGGCGAGTAGTTCCCCTCGGGGATCGTGTCCATGCTCCGACCATGGCAGAGACCCCCGACAATTCCGTGGCGCTCCGGCGGCGGCCCCGCCATCCTGGTGGTCGGCGGCGATCTACTAGACTCGTCGGCACGGGCCGTTAGCTCAATTGGTAGAGCTGCGGACTTTTAATCCGTAGGTTCTGGGTTCGAGCCCCAGGCGGCCCACTCTTTCACCTGGTCCACGCGTTGTGGCCATCCAAGACCAAGATCATCTCCCCGGTTTATCCCCGGTTTTGGGGTCGGACGGGTTTATCCAAGAGCCCTTCCAGGGCCTTCGCCGTAGACGGGTCGACCGTCTTCCGCTCCAGGTAGTTGTCCTGCGTCATCGACACCCGCGAGTGTCCGAGCTGGTCCGCGATCAGCCTCGTCGGCACCCCCGCGTCGTCCAGCGCGGTCGCGGTCGTCTTCCGGAAGGTGTGCGAAGTGACCCAGAGGAAGTGGTCACCACCGCGGATTTCCCGGATGACCCGCAGGACGTTGTTCGGGTCCCGCATCCCGCCGGTCGAGCTGGGGAAGATGGGGCCAGATGCCGCCGCCCTCTTCGCCAGCAGCTCCACCGCCCACGAGGGGAGCGGCAGCGCGCGTTTGCTCGACTCGCTCTTCGGACGCGGCTTGCGGAGCAGCCCTTGACCCTTGATCCGGACCACGGTGTGCGTGATGTCGACCGTGCCCGCCACCAGGTCGACGTCCTCCCAGTACGTCGCGAGCGCTTCACCGACCCGGACACCGGTCGCCATCATGAACCGGGACAAGTCGGGCAGGTCCCAGCGAACCGACTTCTCGTTCGCCTCCAGTCGCGCCAGCCACCCAGCGCGTTCGTCCGCGTCCAGCGCGCGAGGCTTCTTCTTCGCCGTCGGGATGCGCCGAGTGTCCCGTGTCGGGTTGCCATCGATCGCGTCGTACCGAGCCGCCATCCCGAGCATTCCCGAAAGGACGGTCCGCGCCGTCTTCGCCGTCGATGCTCCGACGTTGAGCTGAAGAGCCCCTAGGAAGCGATCGAGCCGCATCACGGTGGCTTCTCGTACCCGCAGCTCCCCGAGGCCGGGCACAACGTGAGCGTTCAAGACCGATTCGTACGCGGTCTCGGTGGTCGGCGACTTCTTGCCGTCCTCTACGTCCTGCCGCACCTGGTCCATCCAGACCTCGGCCAGCACCTTCAGGTGCGTCTCCCGCGTGATCTCACCAGTCGTCGACCCGGTCCATTCGCGAAACACGTCCTTGAGTCGCTGCGCAGCCTTGCCCTTCGTCTTCCCGGTCCGCTCCACCTCACGCGTCTTGCCGTCGAAGTCGCGAAACAACGCACGAGCCCGGTACCCGCCCGGAACAGGCGAATACCGGATCTCCCCGTACGTTCCGATCTCCAGTTGAGGCCGAGGCATCAGGCCACCTCTCCGGCCAGCTGATCCACCCACGCCCGGACGTCCTCAGGGCGGTACCGCACGTATCGCCCCATGCGACGGCCAGCGGGGCCGTAACCCTTGCTGCGCCACTGGTACAGCGTCCCGACGGGCACACCGAGGTAGGCCGAGACGTCTTCCACTGTCCAGAGTGGATCGATGTTGTGCACGTTCATGTGATCCCCTTAGGCCGCGAGTGGAGTTGCCGAAAGATTTGGTGGACTCTGTGCGGCTAGTAGTGCTTTGTCGTACTCGGCTTTCCAGGTGATGCGTTCGGAGATGGCGTGCATCACCAGGTGGTCCCGAGGTGGCACGGAGGGGTCGCCGGAGTCGACCTTGCGCCAGACCAGCCGGGCCGGATCGGGTGCAGGTTTCTCGATCCCGACCGCCGCCAGTGCCTCTAGAACGAACGCCTTCCGGTCCGCTTTGTGGTCGACGAGCGTCTTCCCGGACCACTTCCGGGACACCAGTACCCGCCGTCCTGGCAAACCGAGCGTGGTCCGCCGATGCGCCCGCCCTTTGCAGTGTCCCGGAGTCGTCTTTCCGTTGGCGCCCTTGGGATTTATGCCGTACAGCAACCACACCGCGCAGCGAGGCGAGCAGGGTGTCACTGAGAGTTCCGCGTGCAGCCGGTCGTGGTGATCGCGTTGCCGCACGGTGTCGGCTTCGACCACCTCACCCGTGGACTTGGTGAGGTACTTCGTGAGATAGCCGATGTGCCGCCCCGCCTCTTCGGAGCCGCCAAGGATGCCCTTGGAGTGGACCTGACGGCCGAAGGTGACCACGTGCGCCGGGTCTTCCACGGCTTCTATCGCGTCGTCCCATGAGGTGAGCGGCTCTCGTGTGTCCGGGTCGACGAACACCCTGCGGTCGCCGTCCCACAGGGGCATCCGGTCGACGTAGACCACCTGGTCATGCGCAGGCCACCAGACCTGGTGATAGGTCGCTTCGGTGACTTGGCGGATCACGTCATGCGGCACCGATCCCCGGACCGCCGCATGGAGATGCGGAGCCGCCCGCCGCTGCGGTTCCACGGTCGCGAAGTACTGCGCGTCCCAGCCGACCACGCGCCGCAGGTTCTGCCACCACCGATCCACCAGCGCCGAGAAGTGGACCGCGTCGCGAGCCGCCCGCCGGTAGTTATAGGTCGCAGGGTTGACCGGTGCACCGTCCGAGCAGACCGGGCCGTAGGTGTCGCAGGTGAGCGTGACGAACATCGACGGTCGAAACCGTCCCGCGTACTCACGGCCGAGCGTGGTCTTGGCGACCTTCCGACGCGGCAGGTTCGGAGCGTCCTGCCGCCGCTTCGTCGAGCGTTTCACCGCCTTCTTCGTGGGCAGGTCGATCGAGGGGAGGCGGCCGCGCATCCCGAGTTGCCGAAGTTCGTCGTCGACTCCTTGGATCTCCTCCCGCAGCTCCTCGATCTCGGCTTGGTTGGTCTCTTGCCGGTAGGCGGCGACGAGGTCAGCCCGGAACGCCAACAGCTCTGTCTGAGTCTCGGACGGTGGCTCTGGGGTGAAGTCCGGTTCGGTGTCGATGTGCCAGCCTTCGCGGCACTGGACCTGTCGAAGTGCCTTCGCCTTCCGAGCGCACGGCAGACACACCGATTCGACGGTCGAGCCGCACGGGACGGGGACGTAGCGGAGTTCTCCGGTAGCGGTGTCGCCGACCTCCATCGTGAACGGCCGAACACAGACGCCGTGCTTCTCCGCTGTCGCCTTCACCACGTCCGACGCGAGGGGTTCTCGCATCCGGGCGGCCCGAGAGTTGGCCACCGCGGATTCCTTGGTGCTCGTCACGCTGCCACCTCCCCAGGCGTGTTCCACTGCCGCAGCACGAACACGGGCATCTCCTGCCGCATCCCCGCAGGCAGGTCCGGGAAGGTCGCTTCGTCGAACCAGACGCCGCCGTACACCAGCACCGGGATGCCGCATGGAGTCCGGCCGCTGAGTTCCAGGTGCACCGACTCGCCGCGCTCAGGGCGCCAGAGAGACGCCGTTACGTCGTCGAGCGAGGCCGCCCAGGCGAGCAGGCCGCGAGCTACGTCCTCCAGCCGGTGAGAGTCGAGCTGCACCGTGATCGGGTCAGGACCCACCCCAACCCGCAGGGATGCGGCCGGAGGAAGCGCGAACGAGTCGAGGTGATCGCGGATCGCGTCGAGGAACACCATGAGCCGGTTCATGCCGCCCTCCCTTCGGACAGGTCGACGACGTGAGCGCCGCCGTTGGTCACGTAGGCCTCCAGGGCCTTGATCTCCTCATCGGCGACCCACCCGGCCCGGACGCGCAGGGGTTCGCGGACGCCTTCGCCCCAGACGTAGCCGACACCGGCTTCGGAATCGCCGATCCGGTTCGCCCACGCGCCCCGTTCGTACGCGCCGTCGCCGAGGACCATCCCGACGTGGGTCTTGGAGGTCACCCGCAGACACACGCGGCGCGGGAACAGCTCTCGAACCGGGACGGTGTCCTTTGTGGGTTCCTGGACGTAGCCGCGCACCGTGATCCCCAAGGCCCGGCCTTGTGTGGTGAGGAGCGCGACCTTCTCCACGATCGCGTCGCGGGTCTTGCGGTCGGTGTACTTGGTCAGCGCGCCGATCTCGTCGAACTCCAGAACCTCTAGCGGATGCTCGACGCTGATCGGGATCATCCGCACGCGTCCGGCGAACTCGTGCTTGCGAGCTTCCATCTCCTCAAGCAGGCCGTCGAGGAGTTCGAGCGCCTGCTTGCCGGTCACCGCATACCGGGCGAAAATCCCGCGCCCGTAGGCGAGTTCCATCCCCTTTGGATCGATGCCGGACACCCGGACCACACCCGACCGAATCGCGGGCGCGGCAGACACCAGCGGGCACCACATCACCGAGTTCTTCCCCGAACCGGTCGCGCCAGCGGTTAAGCAGTGCGCACCTGAGCCGACCAGCGGAACCCGCCAGTCCGAGCCGTACTCCGTGGTCCCGGACCACACATGTCGCAGATCCACGCCGAGCCCATCGGGAGACACGAGGTCGGGAACCGGCAGCGAGGTCACCGCGGATTTGAGTAGGTCACGGCGCTGGAAGTCGATGGAAACCACATTGGGCTCCAGCTCCCGCACCTGACACCGCTTGACCTTGCGCGCCACCGCCAGCGCCCGCGCGGCCTCGTCGAAGTCCTCGGGCTTCTGCCCCGGAACGAGCTGCACCCGCACCTCATCCCACGACGGCCCCGACCGAACCTTGAGGACCTTCGGCACCTGCACAGCCCGAGACGACGAAGCGGCCTTGCGGGACAGCAAACGTCGACGGCCGACCAGGTTCACCGTCACTTCCACCGGCAGCGTCTCGTCCCGGATGCTCAGCCCGCAGGCGTGCAGCCAGGCTGGGAGTTTGCGCGCATAGACGGCCCAGCGCATCCACCAGGACCGCAGGAACCGGCCGCAGTGGTGGTCATAGGACACCACGGCGATCAGACGCCACGACGCGAGCACGGCGACAACCGATCCGGTCACGATCGCCAGGGACAGCCACCCGAGGTACTGCCACCACGCCATGAACGCCACCACGGTAAGACTGGTCCGCCAGCGCGTGATGACTTGTTTTCCCAGCCACAGCAACGATTTGAGCAGCCACCAGAGGGCGATGAACACCAGTGCGGCCGCTGCCAGGACTTCCAAGATCGTGGCGAGCGCGCGACCGATCTTGTGCAGCAGCCACACCACCACGCCGAGCACTCCGCCGCCGATGAGAAGGAAACCGATCCCGTTCGTGTTCATCGACGACCACCGCCGGTCAGATCCAGTGGCAGCATTCCCTGACAGGGAGCGCATTCCGTCTCGCCGGGCAGCAGCTTCGCGAACCGCTTACAGACCGTGCAGCGCGTTCGGGTGACCCCGTCTAGCGCACGCTTGTTGCCATCGTTTAGCGTTGTCATTGTTCACTTCCAGAGGTTGTGGACAGCGCAGGAGCGGCAAGGTTGGTAGCCGGATTCCGCTTCTGCGCCTTACAGGACAGGAAGAACGCTTGAGGACGTGTTTGTACGCCGCACGTCCCCGCGTGCGTTTTTCGCTCTGTTGTTCAGTTTCTAGCTGGCTTGCGACTTCTCCTTCTGGATCTTCGCGGCCACCTCCTTGGCTTTCCGCTCCTCATAGCTGACCCAGTACTTGAGTTCGTGGTGGTGCGCGCGGTCCACATCGGACACGGCCTGATACATGCGCGCGTTCTCCTTGTGAAACTTCAGCCACGTCGACCGGTTTGAACCGGGCTTCGGCCGACGAGCGGATGCGACCAGGTGCGCGTCCTTGAGGGTCTGTGGCTCATTCCGGCCCGGTGTCGTCATTGCGCACCGCCGCGTGCTTGCCGAGGAACACGGCCAGTTCGTCCGCGCTGTCGCGGATTTGGCGAAGGAGCCGGATGAACTCCGGCCACTCGGCCGGATCGGACGGAGGCAGGATCGCCAGGCTGTCCGGGTCGAGATAGATCACCAGGGCCGGGTTCGCCGAACCATTGCCCTGCATCCCCGCGACCGCCTGCCGCCCCGGCTTCCACATCGCGTTGAACGCCACGGCCCTGCTCCTCCTCGCTGTAAGCACGGATCTCCCACGACCGCGCGTTCTCCTCAAACCCCTCAGCCGCCGCTGTCACGGCCGCGAGCACCCACCACGGCAAACGGCCTTCCGCCAGAAGATCCCGCCAGGCCGACGCCACCGCGCGCGAAGCAACACCCACCTCGTGCGCCGCCAAGGGGTCGACGACCTGCGTGGTCTGTGCCCTCAAAGCGCTGTAGTGGCGGTAAGCCATCTCCCACGCCTGGACCAGATGCGGAGAAACCACAGCCACACCGTGGCTCCCCGGCACCCCGCCTGGCATCACGCAGCCTTGGGCGTTGACTCGGCAGCGCCCGAGGTCCGCGACGACTTCGACGCCCCACCCGAGGCCGCAGCCTTGAAGCCAGTCGCGCGGAACATGTAGGACTGGTATTTGAACTCGCCTTGACCAGCCACCTTGGGCTCAGCCGTCAGGCCCTCCAGTTCGATCGGCCGCATACCTGGCAGCACCTCCGACGTTGACGGCACCGGCTGCACATCGGCCAGCAACGTGATCTCGAACGACGCCCGCTTCGCCTTGACCTCGTCCGGGTCGGTCACCGTGACCTTCCACTGACGCTTGCCCGTCACCTCGTCGACCCGCTGACGCGCCGGACGACCCGCCGACCGGTCTTCCCGCGACTGGTACTCGTTGTCCGGCGACACCTCACCAACCATCACCAAACCCTGGCCGAACGCCTCGTCGAACTCGATGGGGAACCGAAAACCCTTGTAGATAGCCATTTGCTGCTCCTCGATGCGTGTGATCAGTCGTTCTTGCGCGTGACGGCGTCGTCGGCAGCGTCGGACCATTGGTCATGGAAGGAAGAGGAATGCGAGCGCGTGCGGTGCTGGGTTTCGCACCATTCGCTGAACTCGCTGGCAGCGGTCGCGAGACTCTGCGCGAACCGTGCGGTGTCCATCAGGCCGCCGATACGGGCGGGCACCTGGACGATGAAGGAGGTTTCTTCGCTTCCGGCGACGAGCTGACGAACGCCAGGAGATGGTGAGACCACCGCCGCGCCGTAGCCGACGAGGGGCTGAATCACCACGTGAATGCCCATGTGTGCTCTCCCGGTGTCTCGGTCTCGGCGAGCCCGGTCGGGCGCGCTGGACACAGGAGACACCCAGTGAGGAGCCTCACCCCGGACAAACTGTCCGGGTAGGGACTAGCGGGGGAGAGGAACGGCCTCGTTCACCGCGGAAAGCACCGCTGACCAGGGCAGCTCACGGCCCGGAGCGCTCCGCGGTTCATGCAGCGGCCACACGTCGTCCCCGTACACGAGACGCACACCAGCACGCCGCAGCGCGTCGAGGTGGGTTTCCCAGGACGGGTGACGAGCGTGCGCAGCGTTCACGCGCGGGAAGACGATGACCGGCAGGTTGAGCGTGCCGATGGCCTCGTTGACCTGCGTAAGGGCTTGATTGTCGGCGATGCCCATCGCGAGCTTGGCGACCATGTTCGCCGAGGCGGGCGCGACCAGGTAGCAGTCCGGGGCCGGATGGGGGCTGGTTTCGGCCGGCGTGCGGGGCTCGACCCGGACCGGGAATCCGGTGGCTTCCTCGATCTCGGCGCGGCCGCCGTTCTCGTCCAGCCAGCGCCCCGCCGTCGGGGTCAAGGTCACCGCGACCGTCCAGCCGTCCGCTTGCGCGGGGAGGATCACGCGCGGAAGAAGGTCCTCAACACCACCAGCACCCGAGCCCACCAGGCCCAGAACACGCGACGACACCCGACCTACCTCACCGCGCCGCAGCGCTCAGCCAACGCCAACAAGGGCGAGGACTTCTTACCAGCCGTCGCCGGGGCGCGGCGATACATCGACCGCACGACCTCCCGCACCGCCGTACTGTGCCGGACGATCCCCGGCGCCTTCTGCTCAGCCGTCAGCAGCGCCGACAACGCCTCGTCATCCTTCGCGACCAGGCTCAACGCCCGCGCGAAGTCGATCAGATGGGTGACCTGCCGCTCCACAGGCAGATGATCGACGCTGATCCTCGGAGCCGACTCGATCACCTGCGAAATGTCGCCCAGATCCAGCGCCGCCGACAGACGGTGCAGCTCGACGTTGGCCGGACCGAACCCGGTCTGCCAGTGGTTCGCGTCCACGCCGAGCTGATCGGCCGCCCGTCCTGCGTGAGACAGCAGCTCGTTCGCCGTCGACCGGTCCTGTTGCCGCGCAGCGGCGACGGCAGTCCGTAGGTAAAGCATCCCGTAGAGACTCAGCGCCGCTGGATCACCATCGCGCATCCTCGGGACCAGCCACTTCGCGGCCACGTCGCCTAGCTCAAGCGCGTCATCGAACCGGCCGACCGCCAGCAGCGCATGAGTGCCGGAACGGGCAGCAGAGGCCAGGACGAGCGGGTCGTCTGCCTCGTCGGCTGCCTGCATGGCGCGTTCCGCCGCGATCCACGCGAGGTCGGCTTCACCGATCTTGCTCAGCGTGGTGGCGGCCAGATGGTGAACGCGGGCCGACACCGCTGCGCAGGCCCGTCGGTAGGCCGCGTCATCGGCCGAGGCGGACTCCATGCCCTGACTGGTCTTGATCAGGCCCGGCAGCGCTGCGACGACACGGCCGAGGTCGCCCTTCTGGTAGCTGGACCAGGCACCCTCGACTAGCTGAGCCACCGGGGCCGGGTCGATGTACTCCGGCGACATAGACGAAGAGAACAAGGTGCGGGACAGGCGCCTCGGCGCCATCAAGGCGTCTCGGATGGCCGGGACGTCGTCGTTCTTGTCCTCGTCCTCCATGAGCACTGGTTCGCCGAGGAGGTCCCCCAACGTCACCCGCAGACCCCGCGCGACGTCGGCCAGCACGTCCAAGCGCCGGATCTCACGTTCGCCGCGCTCGATCTTGCTCAGCCAGTCCTCGGTACGGCCGACCAGGTCAGCAAGAACCACCTGCGACAGGCCACGCCGCCGCCGGTAGAAGGCAATACGCTCCCCAATGCTGAGCTGATCACCCGCACCACGCATGCCTCCAGGCTAACAGCGAACGCCTCAAAGATCGCACTGCTGCGTTCATTAGCTGTCCAGGAGGGGGTGTGTGTAACACATCGAATCCCGATCGAGACTTTTAGTCTAAAGAGTACAGCTATGGACGATTACGATTTCCGTGTATTTCTCGACGGCAATTCACAGTGGAAGGCGGCGTATGCGGGCTCTTTGGAACTGGGTGCGTAACTTGAACAAGGCGGTTGAAGTACGGCAGGTCTCCACTTCTTCGGCACGCATTGTGATACCTGGCGGAAACTCGCTGAACTTTGCCGACTACACTACGTTAAGTACTGAACGGCCGGTCCATCGGGTAGGTCAGCCCCCGGAACTTCTTGCGCGGTTCGAGTGGCCTTCGAGTTCGGAAACGAAGCAGGCCATCAATGCGGTTAGTGGCGAGCCGCAGGAATGGGCGGGCTTGCTGACCTTTGCCTTCAATAGGAGAATTGAAGCGCTTGAAGAGATGGCCTTGGGAGTGGAGGGTTCAATGTACGGCCTTCTGCTTCCGCTTAGTGACCGTATCGACTCGAATCTAATGGCTCCCATAGAAAATGGGCAAGATTCGACAAGACGTTTTAGTGGTGCACTGGAGAAGTTGCTCTCGCTCCCAGATAGTGACTACGACATAATCTCGGCAGCCATTCAAATGCACTATAGTGCTGCCCTTCTTTCCGTGAGGGAGACAAATGCCGCCTATTCCTTGCTTGTGGGTGCGATCGAGCTCCTGGCGCAGCGATATGGGGAGATGGACAATTCTTGGGAGGCGTGGTCGGAAGCTGCAAAGTGGGATGCTAGATTTCGCAAACTAAAGCTCAATGAGGATCAGCGAAAGGGAATGCGAAAGGAGTTGTTGTCTGAGAACAAACATCGAAACTTGAAGAGATCATTTGTAGCGTACGTTCAGGAACGGATCCCTCTCGATTTCTGGAGCTCTCCTGTGCGTGACTGGTTTCACCAATTTGATACGGCAAGCGGGGAATGTTCAGGGGGAGACTGGGCTGGGCCGCGGCCCAGGTTGATTGAATCACCTTCTGTCTCATTTGTCGACAAGGTTCTGAGCGGAGCCTACTTGACTAGGAGTGAATACGTTCACGCGGGAAAGAGGCACATTAACCTTGCGGACGAAATGACTATTATTGCTAGGCCAGAGAAGGCGAAGCGACTCCCCATTGCGGCACTCAGGGATGCGCTGCGCGTCCTAATCGAGCAAGAACTCGAAAAGAGGGCGCGACAGTTCGTTCTTCCAAGTGTTCAACGGACTACGCTCTGGACACCTGATGACGGCTCCTTTATCTAGAGGCCAATTCAATTGCTTCGAGCAGGAGATTCGGGACAACTGTAAGTGCCTCGTCGAGGATATGCTCAATTGCGTTAGCTTCGTCTGATAAGTCTATGCGCGTCATGTGATACCAACCTGCGGGCGCGTAGCGAGCCATCATAGACAAGGCGAACAACGTTGACCACCAAGCAAATATTGGATGTAGTGGTCCGTCCATGCTGCCAACTCTGGGAAAAGCCCAAAAGTCACTAGCTGTTCTGTAGCGTGTTCCAAGTCTGTCGTGCGTCTCTTGGGTGGCGTCTACTATCGGGCCTTCTTCCTTTTCCCAGACAACTTCGGTTGACATTCCGCTAAAGCTGCCGGTGCGAAACAGTGGCTCATAGTGCGGTCCTGGTGGCCATCTCACGTTTGAGAGTGTCGGGTACTTTGACAAGAAATCATTGAACGCGTTCGAGTCGCTCAAGAAGGCTTCTTTAACTTCGGAGGGTACGTTTCCAACGTTTACGCGGCATAATTGCTTGCCGTTCTCGGGGAGAATGGTGGCACTCCCGATGCTTAGTGCTCGTCCAAGTCCCTGTTTCGGTAGTGGTGCCGAATAAGCCTCCGGGATGAGGGGCCATACCTCCGATAGGCTGATCTTCTCTTCTGGTCGTAGGCAATCTACCCCCATGGCGAGCGCGACTTCTGGCATGAGTCCAGTCCAATTCGCTTTTATAGCGATCTTGGCTGCCTTCTTGACGGAAATTCCCGGCGCGGTTATCCCGTGGCCGCTTGAGTTCCAGGAGACAACATGCGGTTTCATTTTTCCTGGGCTATCTCTATCTGGTATTTCAATTGATCTTGGAAGTCGGTTCGATGCTGCTGTGATCGCTCGTCCTCCTTGAGAAAGGGCATAAAAAAGCTGTAGCGGACGGGTTGCATAGTCAGCACCTTCTGCGGCAAGCATAAACTGCTGTGCTTGTTCGAGTGCTGCTTGAAAAGTTGCCACCCGGCCGTTGTCCTTTGCGGCTGCCCCCGGTGGAGAGACTCTGAGGCCGCGCAGCTTCCGCCATAGGGTTGCCTGATCAGGCAAGTTGAGATCTCGCCATGTATTCATTCAGTTGCCATGCTTTCGGGTGAGTTTCGGTATCTGATGATGGTCCAGCATGATCGCGGTCGTTGCCGAACTTGGCTCTATGGGATCAAGGGCGCGCCGCCGCCGGGCGGCGCGCCGGGCGCGTGGGTAGCCCCTTGCTTGGGCGGCCGCGCCGGTTCCCGACACGGTGGGCTGCCGCTCCGCTCCGCCCACCGGCCGGGCGACGCGGCCGCCAGCGGGTCACCTTGCGCAGCGCCACCCAGCGGCGGCGCACATGTCCCCATAGCCAAGGTCGGCCCTCCTCAACGAGCGTCGTGACATACCGGTCGTCCGTGTATCGCCAGCTGTTACGCACAGTCGTCGATCTCCTCCACCCCGACGCTTGATCGTGACAACGGCCGGTAGCGTCGGGTCAAGGCTGGAAAGCGTGCCTTGACCCGACGCTACCGGCCGCGTGCTGGCTTCGTATCGGGATGAAGGGGAAGGTGTGGGCAGTAGAATGGCGTCGCGCGAACGCGCGTGGGAGCAGGTCGAGAAGCATGATCATCTCCCCGGTTTATCCCCGGGAAACGACCGCAGGCGACGCCAAACGATCACAGACCATGATCGTTCGCGATCGAGGTTCACGCAGGTGAGAGCGGTTGTCGGCAGCTAACGGCAGACGTCCGGAGACCTCGCCCAAGATTCCGTAGGTTCTGGGTTCGAGCCCCAGGCGGCCCACTTTTTAGCCTGGTCCACGCTCGTGGGCCACCCAAGGGCAAGATCATCTCCGGTCTTGAGTCGGACAAGGCCTTCGGCGGCGTCGTCCGGTCGTGGTCGTCAGACCACTCGACCTAAGGACCGCCCATCAGGCCGTATATCAGGTAACAATCATTGAATGCCTCGACGATGACCCTCGTTACTACCTCACCTTGCGGGACGCCTGCGGTGAAAACAGGGTGCGAGGGTCCGAACATGGTGAAGACGTCGTCGACTTTCACCAGCCCTGTTTCGCGGTTGCCTTCTCCCAGGTCCAGTCCAGCACGAGGCGTGCAGTATGGCTCAGGGGTTCTTTCGCCCGCGCACCACTGCGCGCCGGCGCACGTCAGGTTGTTGCGGTAGTCCCTGCCGTTGTAGTGGACCCGGTATGGAAGGCCTTCCTCTCCCGGCAGGGCGTAGCCGAAGTGGTTCGCCACCTTGGGGATGAACGAGGCTCCACACAGTGCGCCGAGAACGACCAGCACAACGATTGACACCGTCACCACACGGCGTGTCGTGGACCGGTTGTGCGGCGTGGGCGCAGGTTCCTGGCCCGGCATGGTGGCCCCTTTCGGCACAACGAAGTGGTCCTGGTCATGTCTACAACATCGGGTTCGCGGACGACCGTGTGTTCCACGTCGTCGCCAATGACGCCGGTCTCCTCGCCGAAACTGTTGCCGTGCAAAGGTTCCGGATCAGCCCCAGTGAGCGGTTCGAGTT
Organism: Amycolatopsis sp. cmx-11-12; assembly: GCF_046269425.1. Lineage (NCBI taxonomy): Bacteria > Bacillati > Actinomycetota > Actinomycetes > Pseudonocardiales > Pseudonocardiaceae > Amycolatopsis > Amycolatopsis sp. cmx-11-12. The sequence goes on from NZ_JADNQM010000035.1 coordinate 33,391, forward strand.
CGCGCCCGGCGAGCCGGGAACCGAGGCCGCCACGCCCCGTGCGCTCTCGATGGCGAACCATCAGAGGCACCACCAGTACGCCGGCCGCTTACCCGGCTCGTCGCGGCCGGTCGGCGCTACCGTGCGTGACCGAGGACGTTCACCGGCTCCGGCCGTGGTTGACAATCAAGATCAACTTGTGGAAGAAACTGCGCGTGGCCTCGGTGAGCTTTGCCCGAACGGGTGAGTCAGATTACCGAACCTCACCTCGTGAGCGGTCGCGTTTGCTGCTGGGAAAGTGGTTAGCTAGTCCTTCGAGGGCAGTGTGCTGAGGACCGCGGGCTGGTGTCCGGGGAGGGTGCGCTAGGCAAGCAACGGCATGTCGGCGAGTGCGGGCTCGCTGGGGAAGGTTGCTGGCTGGTGAGCGATGGCGTCCGGTCGTCGTTGGGCGGAGATCCTGACGACGGCCTTCTGTTGTGCGCTTTCGTCGTGTGCGGGGTCGATCAGTTGCCTCTCGACGTGCTCGCCGCGGCGAGCGGAGCCCACGGCGCGACCCTGCGGGCACGACTTCGCCGGCTGGCCGAACGAGGATTGGTGACGGAGCCGACGGCCGGGGACGACATGGTCGGCATCCGGCATCGCCCGGTCGAATCTCCTTCCGCGCAGGAGGAGTCCCTGGCGTTGCGCATCGGACGGCATCTCCGGGATTCGACCGCGTCGACCGGACGGCGCGACGACGTGCTGCGGTCGGTGCGCTGGTCCGTCGTGGGGGTGATGCGCTGGGAACTCGGGCACGGGCTGGCCGAGGACGCGGTGAAGCTGGCCCGCGCCTGGTGGCCGGTGGCCGGAGCGGTGGGCGACCCAGTATGGATGAAGGAGCTCGCCGACGTGGGTGAGCGCGCGGCGATCGAGCTCCGCGATCCGGCCGCTCTGATCGAACTGCTGACGGCGGCGGCGAAGTCGGCGGACTGGGCCGGTGACTGGCTGATGGCCGAGGCCCGGTGGGTTCGGGTGCTCAGCCTCGCCCGTGCGCAAAAGAAGCACGATGTCGTCTGTGCGACCTTGTCCGAGCTGGGTGATTTCTACCATCGGTGGGGCCGGTTGCACCGGGCCATGGACGTCCTTTCCGACCTCGTCGCCACCTGTGATCGTGTCCACGACAAACGCGGTGCGCTGACGGCGCAGCGTGACTTGGCCGTGGTGCTTCTTGAAGCCGACCGCGTCGCCGCGGCCGTTCCGCACCTCGTTCGCGCCGTCGCGCTCGCCGCCGAGGACGACGCGATCGAGGATGGCGCGCACGCCGAATTGCTGATCATGCTCGGCCGCGCGCATTGGATGAGCAACAAGATCCGCGCCGGCCGGGAGGCTTTCAGTGGCGCACTGGCACTTCTGGTGGACATCGACGCCGATGGCGCCGACCACGTGCGGTCGTTGCTGGCTACGCCGGACGACGGATCGTTGCCGTTGAGGGCTTCCGACGCCATCGGGCAACGCGGGTGGCGACCACGGCCACCGTGATGGCCGATACCAGCAGGCCTGCCGCGGAGGAGCCTGGTCCGTGATACGGGCACACCCGTGCGCGATGACGGCCGGATCGTCGATATCGGCAGGGGGCGACCGCCGAGGCCGGTGCGCCGATCACTCGAACACCGCGTCGTCGCTGGCGGGCGGAACGGGGTCGATACTGCTCAGCAGTTCCAGAACATCGTGGGCGATATAGATCTTGTTGTATTTGGCGTTGTCCTTCACGGTCAGCAGCCCCGCGCGCTCGAGTTTCGTGGCGACGTCGTTCGCGCCCTTGATCGAGATGCCGAACCGATCCGCGATCAGATGGTGATTGGTCACCGGCATCCCGATCAGCTCACTGGCCACTCGGCGGGCGTTGCCCGTTCCCGGCACCGCGTCGAGGTGCTCCGATCGCAGTTTCTCCATGCGTTTGATGAGGTGGATCTGTTCGGTGCACAGTTTGTGCACGCCTTCGGCGAAGAAAACCATGAATTCTTCGAAACTCCCGGTATCGACGACGGAACGAAGCTGGCGGTAGTACTCGTCGCGGTAGCGGTCGAGCCAGCGCGACAGCGGCAGGATCTGGTCGCGCAGAACACCGGCGCGGACCAGTTCCAAACTGACATAAAGGCGCGCGACGTAACCATTGCCACCGGCGAACGGGTGGATCAGTTCCAGCTGCGGGTGCCCGATGGCGACTTTGGCGACCAGTGGCATGTCATGGTCGGCGCGAACCCATTCCTGCCATTGTTGCGCCGTTGCCTGCAGGTGGGGTCCTGGCGGGGTGTGGGCGACGACGGCGGAGCCGTCGCGGGCGCTGATCCAGCTCGTTCGTTCGCGCCAGAACACGGACTCCTCTCCGGGCGGCGACGGCACCGGGTCGAGCTGCCTGCTGATACCACCCAGCAGTGGCAGATCGATGTCGCCGCCGGCGCGGACCGTGTCGAAGGCGCGCTGGCTCGCGTCCAGGTACCGGGTGATCGCCTCGACTTCGGGCTCGGGCACGGGCTTCGCGCCCGGCAACTTGGCCAGCAAGACGTCCTTCAACGAGACGCTGGCGTCCTCCAGCGCGGCGGAACTCTGCGCCTCGCGCAGCATCGTGTAATGCACGAGGTACTGCCGGTCCGGCAACCGCTCGGCCGCCTCGTCGAGACGTCCCAGTGCCTGCTCGGCCCGGGCCAGAACCCGGTGGGTGCTCGTCGCCAGCACCACGTCGGAAGGTAGCGGGCGCGGTACCCAAGCTCCTTCTCTTCGGATGGCTTCCGGGATGTCACCCTCCTCGGCCACGGGCACCCACTTGCCGCCGGTGGCGTCGCGTTCCTTCATGTCGCGAAGCCTCCACGAAGCCACCTGATCGCCGCAAATGGTGGAATTGACTGGTTCAAGATCAACTTTATCGGGCTTCCGTATTCTTCTCCAGCCTTCCGCCGCGACACTCAGGAGTAGTCCGTTCCGGCGCCGGGCGCACATAAGGCCAGTTCAGGCTAGTTGGAGCCGTCGGTCCCTTGGTGACCGAGCAGCGATCTCGACGCGGGTCCTCGTGGTCGACGTGATCTTGTGCCCCTACACGACTGTGCGTTCAGCGCATCTGGGAAGCCGCTATCGCCGGGAAGCTTCACCTGAAAGGATGCAGGCTTTGGCAGAAGTGAGCGTTCGAAGGCGGGACCGTTAACGGCGAAAGCTCACAGATGTCTTGCAGGGCACGCATTCGGTCTTTCCGGGAGCGCGGGCTCCGGCGAACAACCTCTCCGAAGCCTGACGCGTCCACTGTGCATGATCATTCAGCGTGTGGTCCATCGTGCCGTCGCTTTGACGGCGGTTCTCAGTGCGGCACTGGTGGCCGTGGCCGCGCCGGCGTCCGCGGCCGACGACCAGGTGGTGACCGTGGTGAGCGAGGCCGACCGGGCCGCGGCGCTGGCTCATTGGACGCCGGAGCGGATGCGTCAGTGGGTGGGTGAAGAGGAGTTGCCGCCCGCCGAGAAGATCGGCCGCGAGTGGGAGGGGCCGGTGCCGCCGGGGGGCGGACGGCTGTTCTTCACCGCCGAACCCGGCGTCGACGGATCCTGCACGGCGACGGTGGTTCCCAGTTCCAGTAAGGACGTGGCGTTCACCGCCGGACACTGCGTGAACGGTGGACTGGACCGGTTCGACAACCCGATCAAGATCGTCAACGTCGTGTTCGTGCCGGGCTACGACCACGGCGCCGCGCCGCACGCGGTGTTCGCCGCCCGGGCCTTCGCCTGGTCCAGCACGTACTCGGGGCCGATGAGCGGTTCGGACGACGACGCGGTGATCGCCCTCGATCCGGTCGGCGGGAACCATGTCGCGGACGTCGCGGGCACTCAGGACATCTCGTTCGGGGAGCTTCCGTCCACTGTGGACGCGAGTATCCTCGGCTACCCCGTGTCGCGAGCGGCTGCCGGTGAGGCGTTGTTCTCCTGCGTGCGGCCCGCCACCCTCAAGGTGAATTCGGTGAACACGACCTGGAACACGGATTGCGACCTGGCCGGTGGCTCCAGCGGCGGTCCGTGGCTGCGGAATTTCGACCCCGTCAGTGGCAAGGGAACCCTGTTCAGTGTCACGAGCCGGGGAACGATGACCGAGGACGGCGTGACCACGGACCTGAGCGGCGCCGCACTGACGGAGCCGGTGCGGAAGCTGTACGAGCGAGCCGGCGAACTCTAGGCCCTGCTTTGTTACAGGAATCCGCGAAGTCCACTCGGTCGATTCTCCATCCGACTTTGGGTGTCGATTTCGTAGCCGGATTAGTGCGTTGGTGGGAATCTGGAATTCACCCGAACCGTGGCTGCGGAATGCGCGCATTTTCTTATAGTCGGGTCCTCGTCAGGGGATGAACCCGCCTCTGGCACAATCGCGCTCTGGTTGAGGCGGGGGTTTCTGAAACCTGAAGGGTTCCCATGAGTGTCCAGCTGAGTGTGCGTTCCGCGAATACGGAAGACGACCTTGTCGCTTTGGCCGAATGGCTGCGCGAGGAACGCGAGTTGCAGGGCCGCATCCGCCAGCTCCGCCGTCCGATCGCCGAAGGGGAACTGGGCGGCGCGTTCGAAATGATCGCCGTGGCCATCGGCTCCGGCGGGATGGGAAGCGTTCTGGCCGGTTCACTGACGACTTGGCTGCAAAACCGGCCGAAGACCTCGATCAAGATCACCCGGGGTGACCTGAGCATCGAAATCGACTCCGGCAAGGTCAAGGACCTTCCCCTGGTGATCGAGAAACTGATCGACGGGACCGATGGCGCCACGGGATGATCGACTACGGCAACTCCCGTGCTGTCCTCATCGGAATGTCCCGCTATGACGACGAGGATGTTCCCGATGTTCCCTCGGCGGTCAATAGTGTTCAGGGCTTGCGAGAGCTGCTGATCGACCCGGCCCTGTGCGGTTGGCCGGAGGACCGGGTGACGGTCATCGAGAATCCGCCGACGGCGAGCAAGCTCGCCCGGCGGTTGTACAAGTTGGCCGAGGAAACCACGGCGACCCTGCTGGTCTACTTCGTCGGGCACGGCGCACTTTCGAAAAACGGGGATCTTTGCCTCGTCGTCGGCGAGACCGAGATCGCGCACCCGGACCTGACCGGTCTGGCCTTCAACTGGGTCCGGTCCGCGGTGCTGGACAGCCCGGCGAAATCCAAGATCGTCATCCTCGACTGCTGCTACTCCGGCAGGGCGATCCCGGCCTTGGCCGGTGAGGACGACCAGTTCGCCAACGTCGCTGAAATCCGCGGCGCCTATACGCTCACGGCTTCGGACAGTCACGCGCGGACTCCGCCGGCGGGGGAGAAGCGTTGCACCCTGTTCACGGAGGCGTTCCTCGAGGTGGTCCGCAAAGGACTGCCCGGCGACCTGAAAGTCCTGACCTTCAGCGACATCTATCAGGAGCTATGGCAGAGGCTCATGGCCGACGGCCTTCCCCGGCCGAACCAGCGCGGCACCCACACCATGCTGCGCTATCCGTTTTCCCGTAACGCCGCCGTCGGCCTGGACATCGAGGACTACGCCGACCCACCGCCTCCTGTCGCGGTCGAAGCACCGTCGCGTACCCGTCGCCGCGCCCTGGTCATCGGTAGTGCGGTACTGGCCGCCTTGCTGATCGTGGTCGCGATCGTGTGGGCTCCGTGGCGCAAGGACGAGAAAGTCGACCTTCCCCCGCCCGCCCCTGCTGCGACGTCCTCTCGTGCCACCCCGGCCGCGGCACCCGGAAACCTCGGCGTGGCCCGAAACGGCGGGCAGGTCGCGGTGAGCTGGACCGCGCCCGATCTGGCAGGCGGTCAGCTGGTGCACTACCTCGTCAGCGGCACCGGCCTCGCGGAAAGGTCCGTGACGACGACCGAGACGACCTACACCGACGTGCCCGTCGGCGCGAACCTCACTTTCACCGTCCGGGCGATCACCAGAACCGCCACCGGTCAACAGCTCACCGGAGCCTCCGCGGCCAAGAGCCTGACCACCCCCGCGTCGCCGACGATCATCATCAGCCGCGGCGCGGACACCAGCAGTGCGAAATGCGAGAAGCCGGATTGCTCCTGGATCGACGCCCGGCTGACCGGCTTCCGCCCGCACACCTCTTACCAGGTGGTGCCCGTCGGCAACGGCCGCGTTTTCAGCGAACCTTGTGAGGCGACGACCGACGGGAACGGTTCGGCCACCTGTGACGATGTCCGCTACGACGTCCCCGGCGCCGACGTCTACGAGTACGTGGAGACCTCGGACGGCGTGATCAAGTCCAACGTCATCCACTGGGAACGCAGATAGCGGCGAGACCTCAAGAAAAGAGCCGACCTCACCGATGTCGATGCGGCCGGACCGGCTCCGACCCTTCCCTGAAAGCGCCGGGCAGCGGCGCCTCGGAAGCGGAGGAGGCCTTGCGATGAGCAAGGTGGTGCTGGATGTGTCGATGTCGCTGGACGGCTTCACCGCCGGGCCGAACGTCCGCGACGACGAGCCCATGGGCGACGGCGGTGAACGACTGCACGACTGGATGGCCGGGGAGGGGCCCGACGCCCACGCCTTCGAGCGGATCAACGCGATGGTCGGGGCCACCGTCATCGGGCGGCGCACCTTCGATCTCGGCCTGCGTCCGTGGGGCGGGACACCGTGGCCCGGCGTCCCCGGTTTCGTGGTCACGCACCGGACCAGGGAGGACCTCGTCGGCGACAACGGCGGGACGTTCGTCTTCGACAGGCTGGAGGCCGCCGTCCGGCGGGCCAAGGACGCCGCGGGGGACAAGGACGTCCTGGTGATGGGGGCGGACGTCGCCGGGCAACTGCTCGACGCGGGACTGCTCGACGAGGTCCATCTCCACCTCGCCCCGGTGGTGCTGGGGCAGGGGACCGCCCTGTTCGCCGGACACCTCGGCGAGCTGATCCCGCAGGGCGAACCCGCCGCGGGAATCGCTACCCACCTGCGTTATCGCGTCCGGCCCGCCGGTGGGTGAGTTCGGCGACGACGCGTTGCCACGCCGGTGACGCCTCGGAGATCCGGGAGACGACCAGCTTGAGGTAGCCCGGCTCGCCGCTGTCTCCTTCGTGTGCGATCTCCCAGGCGTCCAGGTCGTCGATGAGCCGGTCCAGCCGTGGATCGCGCGGATCCCAGTCGACCGCTTGATCGCAGGCGAGGTAGACGCGCAGGGTCTCGGGGTCGTCGAAGGCGGCGTTCTTGTCCCGCAGCCGCTCCGGCATGGCGCGCGGATCCAGCGCCCGCATCAGGATCCACGCGTCGCGCTCGAGCCGTATCCGCCGTTCGCTGACGCCGAGGCCGCGCATCCGATCCAGGATGGCGACCACGTCGGGAGGCAGGACGAGCCGTTCGCCGCCGGCCAGTTCCGCGATCCGGAGGCGGTTTTCGGTGAGCTGGTCGATCTTGCGCCGCAGTTCGGCGTCGATGTCGCTGATGGCGGCGGCGAATTCGGCCGGCTGGGCGTGCAGCAGCGCGTCGATCCTGGCCAAGGGCACCCCGGCGTCGGCGAGGGTCCTGATCCGGATGAGATCCACCGCCGCCTGCGCGCTGTACCGGCGGTAGCCGGAGGCATCGCGTTCGGGCTCGGGCAGGAGGCCGACGTGGTGGTAGTGGCGGACCGCGCGCACGGTCACACCGGCGGTCGCCGCGAGCTGGCCGATTGTGAGCACCGGGTGAGTCTAGGAGCGGCTGACGACGTCGCGGATCGCCTGCACCACGGCGTCGGGGCGGTCGAAGCAGAGCCGGTGGTGAAGGGTGTCGGTGAGGACGCGCTGCTCCCCGTGGGTGAATTTGCTCACCAGGGCCGCGTCCATCTTCGTTTTGGCGGCGTTGATCTCCTGTGCCGGGTGGGTGGGGTCGGTGCCCACGACGGTGAGCGCGATCACCGGGACGTCGGGGAGGTCCGGCCCGGCCTTCACCTCGGCGGCGAGCGCGACCAGCCCGCCGCGTTCGGCGATGCCGACGCGAAGCCATTCGTCGCTCACTTTGGCCTCGACAAGGGCCTGTCCGACGTCTTCCGGATAGCCCGCGCGCAACTCGGCGTACATCTCGCGAAGAGCCGGGCGCATCTCTTCGAGCCGGTCCGGATCGGGTGCCGTCCGTTCGGCTTCGGCCAGGCTCGCGGCAGCGGGCATGAAGTCGTCCCAGCCGGGATTGAGGGCGTCCAGCAAGACCAGCCCAGCGACGTCCTGCGGGTACAGCTGGGCGAACCGATGCGCGTAGAGACCGCCGAGGGAGTGCGCCGCCAGCACGTAGGGGCCCGCGATGTGCTGGGCGAGCAGCAGATCGCGCAGTTCCGTCGCGACCGCGGTCGCGGTGCGCGGCAGGGGGAGGGGATCGCTGTAGCCCGTGCCGCCGCGGTCGTACGCCACGGCGGTGGTGAACCGCGAAATCTCCTGCTGGACTCCGAAGTAGTCCAGACCGACCGCGCTCGCGCCGGGCAGGAACACGACGGCCGGTCCGCCGCTGCCCGACCGGTGCGTGAAAACGCGGCGGCCGTCGATCTCCTGGAACCCGCCGACGGGCGGGGCGAAGGTGCTGTCGTTCGTCATGCGCCAAGACTCCAACCCTGACGCAGGGTCAAGGTCAAGCTTTCAGGCGCGGAGCCCGTTGCCCAGGATCGACAGCAACCGAGGGCCCCGCGCGTCGAGTTCGGCGTCGGCTCGGACACTGCCGTCCGAGCGGCCGGCGGCCAGCAGCAGTTCCACCGCCTCACCGATCGGGCCGAGGCTGTGGGCGGCGAGGTCCCGCCACGTCCCCGCCTCGACGGCGGCGAACACGTCGCGTTTGACCCTGGCGTACGCGGCCACCCGGTCGAACCACGCCGCCAGCGCGTCCAGCGGCTTGTGCGTCGCCAGCAGCCGCGGGGCCGCGGCGATCAGCTCTTCGACATCACGGCGGTAGACCTCGGCGAGGAGGTCCTCACGGGTCGGGAAGTGCCGGTACAGCGCGCCATGCCCGATGCCGCAGGCCTTCGCGACCGCGTTGAGCTTCAGCTCTCCCGGCTCGCTCACGAGAACACGCGCCGCTTGGAGGATCCGTTCGCGGTTGCGCTGGGCGTCCGCACGCCGCGAGCCGCCGCTCTCGACAGAAGCGGACACGTGTCCGCTAGGCGGAGGATGTTCATGACCGTGCACGGCAAGGTCGTCGCCATCACCGGCGCCAGTAGCGGGATCGGTGAAGCGACAGCTCGCCACCTCGCCTCGCTCGGCGCGCCCGTCGTCCTCGGCGCCCGCCGCACCGACCGTTTGGACCGGCTGGTCGCCGAGATCGAAGCCGACGGCGGCAAGGCGGCCGCCCTCCGCGTGGACGTCACGGAATCGGGTGATCTCAAGGCGCTGGTCGACGTCGCAGTCGAGCGTTTCGGCCGTTTGGACGTCCTGGTGGGCAACGCCGGGGTCAGCAGGATCGGCCCCGTCGCCGACCTGGACGTCGAGGGGATCCTGCACGGGATCGCCGCGGCCCTGCCTGCGGCAGGAGAGCGCCGACGGCGTCCCGCGGACGACGTCGATCTCCCCCCGGCTACGTCCGCACCGAGCTTGTCGACGACGCCATCGACGATCCGGCCGTCCGTGAGCAGGTCAGGGGGACCATGGCCGAGCTCGGGATCGACCCGGCGGCGGTGGCGAGGGCCATCGCCTTCGCGATCGACCAGCCCGAGGACGTCGAGATCGGGGATCTGACCATCCGGCCGACTCGCCAGGGGTGAGATTTTCGACTCCTTGACACCGCGCTGACCTGCGGAATCTTCATTTCCGCCGCCCGGATCTCGTACTTTTTTGGGCCACAGCGTGTGCTGCCCGGCGGCACCTGTCAGAATGGTTCCCGAGATCGGGGCATCGAATGGGCTCAGACTCGCTATGAAGAGCAGGTAAAAGTATGGCTCAGGGCAGCGTTAAGTGGTTCAACGGCGAAAAGGGCTTCGGCTTCATCGCTCAGGACGACGGCGGACCGGACGTGTTCGTGCACTACTCGGAAATCCAGGGCAGCGGTTTCAAGTCCCTGGACGAAGGGCAGCGCGTGGAGTTCGAGATCGGCCAAGGCCAGAAGGGCCCCCAGGCCCAGCGCGTCGTCGCCATCTGACGTTTTTTCACACCGAAGGCCCCTGCCCGATCCGGGTGGGGGCCTTCGGGCGTTTGAGGGGCGGGTCAGTGATCGAGCCGCCGGGTGACCGCCGTCATCGCCCGGCCGACGGCCCGGAGGTCTTCCGGCTCGATCACGTCCACGAAGTGCTCCCGGACGGTGCGCAGGTTGTCCGGCGCCGCGCGCCGCAAAGTCTCGTGTCCCGCTTCGGTGAGCAGGGCGCTGACCCCCCGCCCGTCCTCCGCGGCCGACTCCCGCCGGACCAGGCCGCGGGTCTCCAGCCCGCTGACGCGGTGGGACAGCCGGCTGCGTGAGTAGTACGCCGACTTGGCGAGGTCGGCCATCCGCATCGAGTGCCCGTCCGCTTCGGACAGCCTCACCAGCAGTTCGTATTCCGCGAGCGACAGCCCGTGCTGCTCCCGCAGCCTCCGGTCGAGCAGATCGACGAACCGGACCGATCCTTCGATGAACGCCCGCCAGTCGCGCTGCTGATCCGCTTCGAGCCAGTTGGTCACGCCGCCAAGGTAGCAGTTGACGCTTTCAACTACTTCGGGCTAGTTTTGGTTGAAGACTTCAACCAGATGGGGAGAGCGATGGCGAACGACGCTTGGGTGGTGCGGGCAGGAGACGCGGAGACCATCGAGAAGCCCGCGTTGTGGTTGCTGGCCGACAGCAAGCACACGGGCGGGCTACTCGGCGCGAACCGGCTGTACCTGCGGGCCGGAGAGCCGGGCACGAAGCCGCACTACCACGAGAAATCCGCGGAGGCGTTCTACGTGCTCGACGGAGCGCTGCGCATGATGGTGGACACCGAGCCGATCACCCTCGAACGGGGCGGTTACGTCGTGGTCCCGCCCGGTGTGCGGCACGCGTTCGCCGCGTCGCCGGACACCGCCGCCGACGTCCTCATCACGCTGGCTCCGGCCGTCGAGCGCTTCGACTACTTCCGTGCGCTGCCCGACATCTTGAGCGGGAAGCTGCCGAAGGACGAGGTCGACCGGATCCACGAACGGTACGACGTCCATTTCGTGGCGGTGCCGGAATGGGACGAGCTGCTCGGCGGCGCATGACAAGAACCCGTTCATGCTTTCCCCTTCGGTTCACAATGCGAGCCGGGGCCGGTTGACGCTGCCGAAGAGGGGCGCCACTGTGGGCTTCGCTCGCGGATCCGCGAGCGACTTCGAACTCGGTGGACGGGGTTCAGCATGCACAAATTCTTCCGTTCCTCTCGGCGGCGTGCGCTGTTTTCCGGAGTGGTGACGGCGGCTTTGCTGGCTTTCGGGGCAGTACCCGCCGAGGCCGACCCTGGCTTCTACGAGCCACCGTCACCGCTTCCGCACGGTGGCAACGGTGACGTGATCAAGACGCTGCCGTCGACCTTCAGCGGGGCGAAGTCGACCCGGATCATGTACCTGAGCCGGGACGCCGCGAACCGCGCCATACCGATCACCGGCACGGTTCTGGTGCCGGACAAGGCGTGGAGCGGGCCGGGGCAGCGTCCGGTCGTGGCGTACGCGCCGTTCACGGCAGGCATGGGCGACCAGTGCGCGCCGTCGAAGTCCATGGCGGGCGAAGGCGGCGACTTCGTGTCCGCGTTCCAGAACTCCTTCGTGAGTGCCCTGCTGGACAAGGGTTTCGCGGTCGCCCAGACCGACTACGAAGGTCTCGGGATACCGGGGGAGCACACCTACGTGGTGCGCGAATCGGAAGCACACGCGGTGCTCGACGTGCTGAGGGCGGCGCAACGTCTGCCAGGAACCGGACTCTCGCCCGCGTCACCCGTCGGCATTGCGGGCTATTCGGAAGGCGGAGGCGCCTCCGCGTCGGCGGCCGAGTTGGCGCCGGCGTACGCGCCCGAACTCGATCTGAAAGGCGCCTACGTGGGAGCGGCGCCCGCTGACAAGGCAGTGCTCGCGAAGAGCCTGGACGGTGGGATGTACGTCGGTTTCCTCGGGTATTCGCTGGTCGGGCTCAACGCGGCCTATCCGGACGCCAAGATCCTGGATCTCGCCAACGACGCCGGTAAGCAGCTTTTCGAAGAAGCGCGGAAGACCTGCACACTGGACGCGGTCTTCAAATACATGTACCGCAACACCGCTCAGCTGACCAAGGACGGCCGCCCCGTCTCGGCCTACCTGGAGCAGGAGCCGTTCCGCGGCATCGTCGCGGCGAACCGGATCGGCACCCTCGAACCCGCCGCGCCGGTGCTGGTCGCGCATACGCCCAACGACGACGTCATCCCGTCGAGCATCGGCAAACAGCTCGGCAAGGACTGGTGCGCCAAGGGGGCGAACGTGCGCTATCAGGACATTCCGTCGTTCAGCCCGGTCTTTTCCCACGTCCTGGGGATTTCCTCCGCCCAGGGTGACGCGGCGAACTGGCTGAGCGAACGCTTCGCCGGAAAGCCCGCGACGGGGAACTGCGGCCAGTTCTAGATCAGTGTGGCCAGGCTCATCCGCGGGCCCGACGATGGGCTGTAGAGGCCCCGTCCCGGCTACCGATATCGTCTAGGGATGCTTGTGATCGTTCGTGAGCGCCCGTGCGGCCGGACGCGGTGAGCCGCTCCGCCCTGGAGCCCGAGCAGGTCGGACGGAAGGTGCGGTTGCGTGAGGTCGGCCTCCGGGACCGCCGGGTCCTGATGGGCTTCGACCGCGACATGGCCCGCGAGGCGACGCCGCTGATCGGCGGCGGGCACCGGCATTGGGCCTCGCACCGTTCGGGTTCCGCGGGCGACGACATCCACTTCGGCATCGAGACGGTCCGGGGCCGGATGCTGGTCGGTTCGGTCTGCACCATCGGCGCCGACCCGGTGACCGGCCTGTTCGGCTACGGCATCGGGATCGCCCCGCGTCACCAGCGCTGCGGGTACGCCACGGACGCGATCACCGTCCTCCTGGCGCATATGTTCGACCAGCGCGGCTTCCGCAAATGCGAGGTCAGCGTGTACGGCGGCAACCTGGCGTCGCTTTCGCTGCACGGCGGCCTCGGCTTTCGCGAAGAGAGCAGGCTGCGCGACACCGAAGTGGTACGCGGCGAGATCAAGTACCTGGTGCGGATGGGCATCACCGCGGAGGAGTTCGCCGCCCGCCGCCCGGACGACCTCGGCGACCTCGGCAGGCGCGGTCAGCACCGGCGGCCTCGCCGCGGCAAGCACTGGCGGGCGCCCGCCGCGGTCAGCGGCTGATCATCCCGGACTCGTAGGCGAAGACGACGGCCTGGACGCGGTCGCGGAGCCCGAGTTTCGTGAGGATGCGGCCGACGTGGGTCTTCACCGTCCCCGGCGACAGGAACAGCACTCCGGCGATCTCGGCGTTGGACAGCCCGCGGGCCAGGTGCTCCAGTACCTCGTGTTCGCGGTCGGTGAGCAGGGCGAGCCTGCCGTCCGGCGACGGCGTGGGCAGGCCGGTGACGACGCGGTCGAGCAGTCGCCGGGTGACGGTGGGCGCGAGGGTGGCTTCGCCGGAGGCCACGACGCGGACCCCGGCGAGCAGGTCCGGCGCGAGCGCGTCCTTGAGCAGGAAACCGCTGGCCCCCGCCTGAAGCGCCGCGTAGACGTATTCGTCCAGGTCGAAGGTGGTCAGCACCAGGACGCGGGCGCGGTGGGCGGCGGCGATCGCGGCGGTGGCCTCGACGCCGTCCATCCTGGGCATCCGGATGTCCATGAGCACGACGTCGGGATCGAGGTCCGCCACCAGTGCGACGGCCTCCGCGCCGTCGCCTGCCTCGCCGACGACGTCGATGTCTTCCGCGTTGTCCAGGATCATCCGCAGGCCGGTGCGCACGAGCGCCTGGTCGTCGGCGATGACCACCCGGATCGTCATGACGGCAGGGTCGCGCGGACGGCGAAGCCGCGTTCGGGGCGCGGTCCCGCGTCGAAGGTGCCACCCAGGACGTTCACCCGTTCCCGCATCCCTTCGAGGCCGTGCCCGGTGCCGGGCGGGGTGGCCGCCGTGATGCCATCGTCGGTCACCTCGATCTCCAGCTCGTCGGGCTCGTACCGCATCACGATAGTCACCGACGCGTCCGGGCCGGCGTGTTTCAGCACGTTCGTCAGTGCTTCCTGCACGATCCGGTAGACCGCCAAGTCCACTGTGGACGAAAGTGGCCGGGGTTCCCCTTCGACCACGAACTCGACGGGCGTGCCCGCGGAACGGATGTCGGCGGCCAGCCGCGGCAGGCGTTCCGCGCCCGGCTGGGGTTCCCAATCCGGCGTGTCCTGGCCGAGCGCGCCGAGCAGTCGCCGGATCTCGCTCAACGCGGTCCGCCCGGTGCCGACGATGGCGTCCAGCGCCTCGCGCGCCCGCTCCGGCCGCCGGTCCAGTTCCGCCTGGGCGCCTTGGGCTTGCAGCACCACCACCGAAAGCGCGTGTGCGACGACGTCGTGCAGTTCGCGGCTGATCCGCCCGCGTTCGGCGGCGACGGCCAGCGCGGCCTGGGTGTCCCGCTCGCGTTCGAGATCGGCGGCTCGCTGTTCCAGCACCGACAGCCGGATCCGCCGCTGCCGGGTGTTCAGCCCGGCCAGCCACGCCACCGCGAGCGACAACCCCATGGCAGGGAAGCCGCCCCAGTCCTGGACCTGGTCGTCGTCGCGGTCGGTGGGCGGTGCCAGCGGATCGATGACGATGATCCGCGGCGGCATCGGGACCGGCGTCCGCGTGTTCGCTTCGGAGGCATAGAACGACCACGCGCCGGTGACGAGCAGTCCCGCCGCCAGCAACGCGAAGGAAAGCCGTCGTGACCCCCAGGCCGCGACGGAGAACAGGCCGATCAACGCCACGACGTCGACCGGGTGGAGATCGTTGCCCATGACCAGATGCAGGAGGGAGACCGTGGCCCCGGCCGCGAACGTGATCTTGGGGTTGCGATGCCGGATCAGCAAGGAAGTCAAGGATACCAAGGAGGTCAGCCACCACTCGAATCCTTCCGGGTCGTCGGCAGTGACCACAGTGGACAGTCCGATGAGTACGGTCAGCCCGATGTCCACGGCCTTCGGGTGACTTCTGAGTTGGGCCAACACCGGCCGAGCGTAACCCCGGAGCAGCCTGCGCGGATCTACCGCGAGGCAGACATCGGAATACATCCTTCGATAGATGCGCGAATACGGCGCCGGGTCTCAGGCTGGGTGGAGGAAGATCCTCGACAGAAACGGAACCCTCATGAGAAGGCTTCTCGTCACAGCGGTCGCCCTCGCCGCCATGGTGTCCCTGGCGAGTCCGGCTTCGGCGGCCCCGCGACTGACGTTGCCACCGCCGACAGGCTCGCATCCCGTCGGCTCCACCGACCTGCACCTAACCGACCGGTCGCGCCAGGACCCCTGGGTGCCCACCGGGCCGCGGGAGCTGATGGTGTCGATGTTCTACCCGGCCCTGCTGCCCGTCGGCCCGAAACGGCCGTACCTCACCTTGGCCGAGGCCAAGGCGTTCCTGACCGAATCCGGCGTCCCGGACATCGACCCCGCGCGGCTCGCGGAGATCCGGACCAGTGCCAGGGTCGACGCCCCGCCGCTGCCAGGAAAGCGCGCGCTGGTCGTCCTGTCACCAGGGTTCGGCAAACCCCGCACCACGCTCACCGGACTCGCGGAGGAATTGGCGAGCAAGGGTTTCGTCGTCGCGCTGATCGGCCACAACTACGAATCCCACGGCACGGCCTTCCCCGACGGGCGCGTCACCGAATGCGCCGCGTGCGGTTCCGACTCCACCTTGCTCCCGCCGATCCGCGCACTGGACGTCTCGTTCGTCCTCGACACGCTGACCAGGCCTTCGTCGAAGTGGTCCTGGCTGATCGACCGGACGAAGATCGGCATGGCCGGGCATTCCATCGGGGGCTACAGCACGCCGACGGCGATGGTCGCCGACCAGCGGATCCGTGCCGGCGCCGACATGGACGGCAGGTTGTGGTCGCCGATCCCCGAGTCCGGGATCGACCGGCCGTTCCTGCTGCTCGGCCGCGAAAGCGAGTACACGCCGACCGGCCCGGACACGACCTGGGCGGCCAACTGGCCGAACCTCACCGGCTGGAAGCGCTGGATCAGCGTCGCGGCGGCAGGACATGCGTCCTTCACCGACGTCGGCGTGCTCGGCGAGCAGCTCGGCATCACCCCGCCCGGCACCCTCGGAGGCGAGCGTGGAATGGCGCTGACCAGGGCTTACGTCGCCGCGTTCTTCGACAAGCACCTGCGCGGCGGGAGTCAGCCGGTGCTGGACGGGCCGGTGGCGGGCAACCCCGAGATCAAGTTCTGGAACTGACCCCGGTGAGGCCGGCGGAGACCTGCCAGAGCCGCGCGGCCTCACCAGCGTCGATCGCGTAGGGCCGCACGCCGACCCACTCGCCCTCTTCGAGCGCGATTTCGGCGACGTCGCAGTCCTCGCAGTAGAGCCCGCCCATGCCTTCCAGTTGGGGTGACGTCGCGGCCCAGACCTGGGTGGCCGCGCCCTGCTCCGGCGACTTGAAATCCGGATCGGCCTGGGCGCCGTGCTCGTCGATCCAGCCGAAACCGACCATCTCCTCCTGCCGGAGATGCCGCTGCAACGGGGTGAGGATCGCGCCCGGATGCAGGCTGAACGCGCGGATCCCGTGTTCGGCGCCGAGCGCGTCCAGGTGCACCGTGAACAGCACGTTCGCCGTCTTGGCCTGGCCGTAGGCGAGCCACTTGTCGTAGCCGCGCTCGAACTGGACGTCGTCCCAGCGCATCGGCGACGAGTGGTGACCGGCGGAGGACACCGTGACGACACGGGCATCACCGGACGCAGCCAACGCGGGCCAGAGATGGTTCACCAGCGCGAAGTGGCCGAGGTGGTTGATCGCGAAGTGCGACTCCCAGCCGGGGCCCACCCGCCGTTCCGGTCCGGCCATGATCCCGGCGTTCGCGATCAGCAGGTCGATCGGGCGTCCGGTGCCGAGGAATCCGCGGGCGAAGGTCTCGACGCTCGCCAGATCGGCGAGGTCCAGCTCGCCGACCTCGGTGCCGGGGATCCCGGCGAGGGCGGTCTCAGCCTCGGCTGGACGGCGGGCGGGGACGACCACGTGCGCGCCGGCGTTCGCCAGAGCACGCGTGGTTTCCAGGCCCAGCCCCGAATATCCGCCGGTGACGAGGGCGAGTTTCCCCGGGAGGTCGATCCCGCGCAGGACTTCCGCGGCGGTGCTGCGCGCGTCGAAGCCGGACCCGATCTTGTGCTGTGAGGTGGTCATGCGGCGAACGCTAGGAGCTAGAGGGCTCTCTAGGTCAACCGCTATCGTCGGCGGCGTGACGGAACTCGCGATCGGCCAGGTCACCGACAGAACGGGCCTCAGCGTGCACGCGCTTCGCTTCTACGAGAAGGAAGGACTGCTCGTGGCGCCGGTGAAACGGGACGCGAACGGCCGTCGCGTGTACACCGAGCAGGACGTCGAATGGCTCTTGAACTGTACGAAGTTCCGGGCGTCCGGGATGCCGCTCGCCACCATCCGCGAATTCGCCGAACTCGTCCGGCAGGGGCCGGGGAACGAGGAAAAGCGACTGGATCTGCTGCGAGAGCATCAGGACAGCGTCCACGAGCGGATCGCCGAGCTGACCGATTGCCTGGCGCTGATCGACCGGAAGGTCGAGGTCTACGAGAAGCATGTCGCACGAGGGACGGCGGACGCCCTCTGGCGCTAGTCGTCACGTTTCGTGCGGCGGCTTCGTCCCAGAGGTATGACAAGGCAGCAGCTCACCAGGTTCACCGACCAGAAGACGATCCTGCTGAAGACCTTCAAACGGGACGGGACGCCCATCGGGACGCCGGTCAACATCGCCGTCGAAGGGGATCACGCGTACATCCGTACGTATGACGCGGCGTGGAAGGCCAAGCGACTGCGGAACGATCCGCGGATCGAAATCGCCCCTTCGACGTTCCGCGGCACCCCGACCGGCGAGCCCGTGCACGGGCGGGTCCGCCTGCTCGACGGTGCCGAGGCCCGGCACGCGGCCGCTCTCCTGGCCAGGAAGCACCGGCTCTTGCACGGCTTCCTCGTCCCGCTCGCGCACCGGCTGAAGAAGTACAAGACGCTTCACTACGAAGTCAGGCTCGACACTCAGCCATAGTCCACAGTGGACAGACACTGCCACCCGATCGGTGCAACGTTTCGCCTGGCCACCGGACGGAGCTGCCCCTAGGCTCTCTCCCTCGTGACCTGCGAGGTGAGACGATGAGGTCCTTCGGCGCGGTGGACCCGGTCAAGATGGCGCTCGCCGGGCTCACCACGATGGCCCTCGGAGTGACGGCGGCGCTCAACGCGGACGCCCTGCCGGTGATCGGCGGCGGCACCACCTATTCCGCGGAATTCTCCGACGCGGGCGGGCTGCGCGCGGACAACGACGTCCGGGTCGCCGGGGTGAAGGTCGGCGAGGTGTCGGAGATCGACCTCGAAGGCGACCGGGTGGTCGTCTCCTTCCGGGTGAAGGACGCCTGGATCGGCGACGCCACGAGCGCGTCCATCCAGATCAAGAACGTCCTGGGACAGAAGTACTTGGCGCTCGACCCGCGCGGTGAAGCCGTCCTCGATCCGGGCGACGCGATTCCGCTGCAACGGACCACCGCGCCTTACGACGTCCTGGAAGCGTTTCGGGATTTGTCGAAAACCGTCGACGCCATCGACGTCGACCAGCTCGCCAAGAGCTTCGACGCGATTTCTACGACCTTCGCCGATACGCCCGCCGACGTCCGCGCCGCGCTCGACGGGATTTCGAAGCTCTCCGGCACCATCGCCTCCCGCGACCGGCAACTCCGGACACTGGTGGCGAACACGCGGCAGGTCTCGCAGACCCTCGTCGACCGCGACGCCGAGGTCCAGCGGCTGATCCAGGACGGCAACGCGCTGCTGCGCGCGATCTCCACCCGGCAGCAGGCGATCAAGGACCTGCTCGACGGCTCGAAACGGCTCGCGACCGCCCTCGACGGCATCATCGCCGACAACGACGGACAGCTCGGGCCGGTGCTCGAACAACTCGACCGGCTGACGTCGATGCTCCAACGCAACCAGGACTCGCTGGCCAAAGGCATCGCCGCGTTCGCCCCGGCGATCCGCCTGCTCACCAACGTCGCGGGCAACGGGCGCTGGATCGACGGCTACCTGTGCGGGCTGGTCCTGCCCTCGTTCGGGCCGGTCAACGACAAGGGCTGCTTCGAGAAGTGAGGCGGGGGCCAGGCCCCTGCACGCGTTCACCTGGCCGTGAAGGCCTCCTTGCCTACCCTGAAAGTAGGGCCCCGGCAAAGTCGAGGTCTTGCAGGTCAGGTGGCGCATTCCTTCATGGAGCTTGATCAACAGAGGATCAGGGGCATGCCCTCAGAACCCGGCACACGCACAAGTGGGGAGGATTCCGGACGTTGAACGTCCGGAATCCTCCCCACTCGGGCCTTGCGGGCATCAGCGATGTCAAATCCGGATTACCAAGACCAGCGCTGACCAGCAGCTCTGCGACTTTGCCGGGACCCTGCCCTGAAAGTAGGGAAAGAGTCCTTCACCACGGCTTCGTCCGACGCAACCAGAACAACCCGATCACCGGCAGCACCAGCGGAATGAAGAGGTACCCCTGCCCGTACACCGACCACACGGTCGCGTGGGGGAAGGCCTCGCGGTCGAAGAGGCTGAACGTGCCGACGGTCAGTACGCCGAGCAGTTCGATCCCGCAGGCGACCAACGCGATCCGCCACCATCCCGCGCCGCGGCGGGCCAGGGCGACGGTGGCCAAGAGATAGACGACGGCCGCGAACGCGGAGAGCACGTAGGCCAGCGGGGCCTCGTGGAACTTGGTGCTGATCTGCACGGCGGCGCGTGACGTCGCGGCCAGAGCGAAGATCGCGTATACGGCGACCAGGATCCGTCCCGGGCCGGAGGTCTTGTCCGGGTGGGTGTCGGTAGCGGTGTCCACCGTGTTCTCCTCGGTTTCTTCAGGCACTGGCGCCCGCCCACACCTCGTGCAGCCGGAGCACCATCACCGGGATGGCGAGGCAGGCGATCCCGAGGATCGCGGTGCTCGACCGGGTGCGCTCGGCCAGCGCCCAGAACGTCCCGAGCGGGAGTACGACCAGGCTGCCGATCAGATAGGCGAGGTAGGTGGCCATGCTGCCGGGGCGGCCGCCGTCGATCAGCAGGACGACGCCGATCACGAGCTGGGCCACCAGGAGGAGTTCGACCACGGCGAGGCCGGCGAGCAGTGGGTTGTCCGGCAACTTCCTGCGTGCGGACTGCACGAAACTCCACACCGCGACCAGGGTCGCGCAGATCGCGACGGTCACCGCGAAACCTGTGATCACGCACGCCTCCTTACCTACTCCGACGGCGATCAACGTACCTCCGGGCGCATCGTCGCCGACGGGCGACCAGCAGGGGCGTGGCGGGGGCCACGGAGGGCGGCGAGTGGTCCAGACCTCGGGTGAATAGATCACGAAGCGCTATTGGTTGGCGCTCGGTCAATTCGACCGTCCCTTATTGTGTTCGGCGCCTCGACCAGGGATTACGGGGCAAACACGGTCCCGTTACACACCGACCGGGTGGTTGAAATCCGAGTTGATCTCACGCTGGGTACCCCTACCATTCGGTAGGTTTCGAATTCACGTCCCTGAACAGCCCATCCGAACCCCCGGTATGGCGGATTGGCCGTTCGCTGTCCGGCGGGTGGAATATTCCTCATCGCGATGGTGCAGTTGGCTCATCCGATTGGTGCGAAGGAGGGGTCGTTCGATGGATGTCCGGTACGAAGCGTATTGCTTCGCTGATCCACTGTTCTTCGATGAGCAGCGGGAAACCGGGGACGCCGCCGACGATTTCGCCTCCCTGCTGCCCGCTCCCGAGGCCGGCTGGCGAACCGGGGTGCGCGGAGTGTGGCGGATGCTGCACCCTCTTGCTCGAAACCTTCCTTTACAGGGCTGGAAAATCCACGTGTCGGCAGGTTTGGGCAACGCCGAGCGGGTGCTCGTGAAGGTGCATGAGCATTGTATCGAGCACAATCTGTCCTACAAGCACCTGCGCTCACGGAGCACGCTGCTGGCGCGAAATTCCAAATACGCTCCGCGTGACGGAAGCGGCAAGTTACTGACTCTTTATCCAGCTGACAACAACGAGCTCGAGCGCGTTCTCGCCGAGTTGTCCGCGAAGCTCGACGGGGAAGCCGGTGCGTACATTCTGAGTGATCTCCGGTACGGTGCCGGGCCGCTCTACGTCCGCTACGGCGGATTCGCCGAGCAATGGGTCGAACTCGACGGAAAACGTGTCCTCGCGGTACGCAAGCCGGACGGAACGCTGGTCCCGGATAAGCGCGAGCCGACCTTCTCTGTACCCGACTGGGTGACGATTCCGGAGTTTCTCGCACCTCATCTCGCGGCTCGCAAGGGTGGCGGCGCGGATCAGTTCCCCTACCGGGTGAAGAGCTCGATGCACTTCTCCAACGGTGGCGGGGTGTACCTCGCCGACCGGAACGCCGACGGCGAAGAGGTGGTTCTCAAGGAGGCCAGGCCGTTCGCCGGCCTGGACCGCGACGAGATCGACGCCGTCGAACGCCTGCGCCGTGAGCACGAGGTGCTGGACCGGCTGAAGGGCATCGACGGCATCGCCGCCGCCTACGATCGCTTCACCGTCTGGGAGCACCACTTCCTGGCGATGGAGTACATGCCGGGCATCTCGCTCGGCAACTGGCTCGCCCGCAACTACCCGCTCACCCGGCGGGACACCACCGATGCCGACATCGCCGCCTACACCGAACGCGCGCTGGCGCTGGTCCGGCGGGTGGAGAAGATGGTCGGCGAGGTGCACGACCGCGGGATCGTGTTCGGCGATCTGCACTCGATGAACATCCTGGTCGACGGGGAGGACGGGGAGGACACGGCCGTCTCGCTGATCGACTTCGAGATGGCGTCCGACGTCGAAAGCGGCGACCGGCCGGCCCTCGGCGCACCCGGCTTCCGCGCCCCGCGGGACCGGAACGGGTTCGAGGTCGACGAGTACGCGCTCGCCGTCTTGAAGCTGTGGATCTTCCTGCCGCTCACCACGCTCCTCGAACTCGCCCCGGCGAAGCTGCGCGGGCTCGCGGACTTCGTCCAGAAGCGCTTCGACGTCCCGGAGGGCTACGCCGACTCGATCGTCGCGGAGGTCGCGCCCCGGAACATCCCGCCGCTGACGAGCGTGACCGAGCTGGACCAGGACAAGCCGGACTGGGCGCTGGTCCGCAAGCAGATCACCGAGGCGATCCTCGCCAGCGCGACCCCCGACCGCACCGACCGGCTCTTCCCCGGCGACATCGAGCAGTTCCGCGTCGGCGGGGCGTGCTTCGGCTACGGCGCGGCCGGCGTCCTCTACGCCCTGAAAGCGGTCGGTGGCGAGCGCTATCCCGATCACGAACGGTGGCTGCTGGACTCGATCCGTCGCGAACCGCCGGGCCGCCCGGGGTTCTACGACGGCTCGTACGGAATCGCGTACGTCCTCGAAGAGCTCGGCTACCGCGAAGAGGCCACCAAGCTGCTGACGGCGTCGGCGACGTTGGTGGAGCAGACCATCGACCACGGCCTGGAAGGCGGCCTGTCCGGCATCGGGCTCACCCAGCTGCACTTCGCGGTTGCCCGCAAGGACAACGAGTTCGGCAGGCAGGCACTCGCCACCGCCGTCCGGCTCGCCGAAGCGCTCGAGACCGCCGACCCGCCCGGTGACTTCGCCAGGGCCGGGCTGCTCAACGGCTGGTCCGGACCGGCGCTGCTGTTCATCCGGCTGTTCGAGCGCACTCGCGAAGAGGGCTGGCTGTCCTTCGCCGACCAGGCACTGGAGCGGGACATCGAGGAGTGCGTCGAGTCGGACGACGGCTCGTTGCAGGTTCGCGACGGCGAGACCCGGACATTGCCCTACGTGGGTGTCGGCAGCGCCGGGATCCTCATGGTCGCCGAGGAACTGGCGAAGTACCGTCCCGACGCGAAGGCGTTGAAGAGCCTTCCCGGCCTGCGTGAATCGTGCCGCGGCGAGTTCGTCATCCACCCCGGTCTGCTGTTCGGCCGGAGCGGGCTGATGATCGCGCTCGCCATGGGCGCCGAACCGGACGAGCGCGTCCGCGACGCCATCGACCTGCACCTTTCCCGGCTGGCCTGGTACGCGGTGCCGTACAAGGGCGGCCTGGCGTTCCCCGGCAACCAGCTGCTGCGGCTGTCGATGGACGTCGTCACCGGCGGCGCGGGCATCCTGCTCGCCCTTGCCGCCACCCTGGACGGGAAGGCCGCGCTGCCTTTCCTGTCCTCCCGAACTGCCGGCCATTAAGACCGGCGGACCAAGAAAACAACGAAAGGTAACACCATGGAACTCGTTCTCGACTTGCAGGCCCTGGAAACCCCCGAGGTTCTCGACGGTGGCCACGGCGGCGGCGGTGGCGGCAGCAACCTGAGCCTGCTCGCGTCCTGCGCGAACAGCACGATCAGCTTGCTCACCTGCCACTGATCACGGCCTGATCACTGAAGGTGCGGGAGCGGCACAGGCCAAGTGCGCCGCTCCCGCGCCTTCATTTTGCCCAACGATTCGTCTCGATGGGATCACGTTCGAAGGAGTGGGATGGCGGGTTCCGCCGATCGCCTGCTGGTCACCGTGACCGCGCTCGATCGTCCCCGCCTGATCGCACTGATCCTCTGCGCACTCGCCGGGACGGCGGCGGGGCTGCTCCTGCCCGGCGCGCTCGCGGCCGCGGTCGACGCCGTCGTGGCCGGACGGGCCAGCCTTCCCGAAGTTTCCTGGCTGATCGTCCTGGGTGTCACCGAGATCGCCGTCGGCCTGATCGGCGGGATCCTGACCGCG
The DNA here is from genome assembly GCF_046269425.1 of Amycolatopsis sp. cmx-11-12. NCBI lineage: Bacteria > Bacillati > Actinomycetota > Actinomycetes > Pseudonocardiales > Pseudonocardiaceae > Amycolatopsis > Amycolatopsis sp. cmx-11-12. Next base: position 57,215 of record NZ_JADNQM010000035.1, read on the forward strand.
CGGATGACGGCCTCGGCGACGGCGTGGCTGCGCCGCCGGCTCACCGACCGCTATCTGGCCCTCGGTACCCGCTCGGCCTTCGCCGACGGCGACGCGATCAGCAGGCTCACCGGTGACTGCACCGGCGCCGGAATCGTCGCCTCGGTCGTCGTCCAGCTCGGGTCGACCACCCTGATCTCCGGCGGATCCGTCATCCTGCTCGCGCTGATGGACTGGCGGCTCGCGCTCGTCTTCCTCGGCAGCATCCCGTTCGGGTTGATGCTCGCCCGCACCCATCTGAAGAACACGGCCGAAGACGTCCTCACCTATCAAGAGGTCTCCGGCGAACTGGCGGCGAGGATGGTCGACGCGGTCGCCGGGCTCCGCACGATCGCCGCGTCGGGCACCGCCGACCGCGAGGCCGAACGCGTACTGCGGCCACTGCCGAAACTGAGTCTCGCCGGTCGCGGCATGTGGCGCACGCAGGCCAGGATGGTGTGGCGCTCCGGGCTGCTGCTGCCCGCGGTGGAAATCGCGGTGCTCGCCGCCGCCGGTTTCGGTGTGATGGAGGGCAGGCTGACCGTCGGGCAGGTCCTCGCGGCGCTCGGGTACGTCGCGCTCGGCATGGGCCTGATCACCCAGATTCCTTTGCTCACCACACTTTCCCGCGCGCGACAGTGTGCGCGGCGGATCAACGAGGTGCTGGACTCGCCGGTTCCCGAACCGGGCGATCTCGGCGTCGTCCCCGGCCGGGGCACGCTCGAACTGCGCGGCGTCACCGTCGAAGGCGCGCTGGCCGACGTCGACCTGCTCGTGCGGGGCGGCCGGTTCACCGCGGTCGTCGGACGCTCCGGCGCGGGGAAGTCCGTGCTGGTCAACGTCCTCGGCGGGCTGCTGACCCCGGACGAGGGGACGGCGACGCTCGACGGCCGTCCGCTGGACAGGCTGCGGCCGCACGAACTCCGCGCGGTCGTCGGGTTCGCCTTCGAGCGGCCCGCGCTGCTCGGCGCGACCATCGGCGACGCCGTCGGGTACGGCTCGTGGGCCGGTGAGGCCGCCGTGCGCGGCGCCTGCCGGTCCGCGCAGGTCGACGACCTGATCGTCCGGCTGCCGAACGGCTACCGGACGCCGCTTTCGGAGACGCCGCTCTCCGGCGGGGAGGCGCAGCGGATCGGGCTGGCGCGCGCGATCGCGCACGCGCCGAGGGTGCTCATCCTCGACGACGCCACCGCCAGCCTCGACACGGTCACCGAAGCCGCCGTCGAGGAGGCGATCGAACGCACCCTGCCCGGCCGTACCCGGGTGGTCGTCACGCATCGTGCGGCCACCGCGGCGCGGGCGGACGCGGTGGTGTGGCTGGAAGACGGCCAGGTCCGCGCGGTCGGCACGCATGAGGCGCTGTGGCGGAACCCGGCTTACCAGGCAGTGTTCACCGAGGGCGCGCAATGAGCGTCTGGGGCCTCTACCGCTCGGCGCTGGTCGGGCAGTGGAGAGGCGGGCTGGTACTGCTGGCCTGTTCCGTGCTCGAGAGCGCGCCCGCGTTCTTGTCCGGTCGCCTGGTCGAACTCGCGGTTGACGAGGGGTTTGCCGCGGGTCGGCCAGGCACCGGACTGCGTTGGCTCGCGATCTTCGGCCTGGTCGCCGTGATCGGCGCGTTCGGCTCGCGGCTGGTGTGGCATCAGCTCGGCAAGGTCGTCGAACCGTTGCGCGACGCGCTGGTGACCGCCGTCGTGCGCGGTGTCCTGCACGATCCGTCGCCACCGCGGAACCAGCCGGACGCCAGCGGCGTCGCCCGCATCACCCAGCACGTCGAAGTGGTCCGCGACGCCACGGCCGGGCTGCTGGTACAGGCACGCGGGATGATCGTGACGACGGTGGCCGCGCTGGCCGGGCTGTTCACCGTCGCCGGTTCGCTCGCGCTGATCGTCGCGATCCCGGTGGTGGTCGCGATCCTCGTGTTCGCCTGCCTGCTGCCGTCGCTGGCCCGCCGCCAGCGCGCGCTCGCGCTGGCCGACGAGCGGACCGCCGAGATCGCGGGCGCGTCGCTGTCCGGTATGCGTGACGTCGTCGCCTGCGGTGCGGAACCCCTTGCCTCGCTTGAGCTCTACGACGCCATCGACACGCAGGCGAAGGCGGCCGTGCGGGTGGCGCGGTCCGGGGCGGCCCGGGCGGTGGTGATCGCGACCGGTGCTTTCGTGCCGCTGCTCCTGGCGTTGCTGGTGGCGCCGGGCATGGTCAGGGACGGCAGGCTCACCGCGGGCGCCGCGCTCGGCGCGCTCGTCTACCTCGCGACGACGATGCAGCCGGCGTTGCGAGGGCTGGCCGCGACCGCGAGCACCGTGGTGCTGCGGCTGATCGTCGCGCTGCGGCGGCTGGCGGAGACCGCGGAGGCCGAGCCGGAGGCGGACGGCACGGCCGAACCCGACGGGACCGCGATCTACGTACGCGACCTGACCTTCAGCTGGGGTGCGGCGGCGGAACCGGTGGTGCGCGGGCTGGATCTGCATCTGCGGCCCGGCGAACGGCTCGCGGTGGTGGGGCCGAGCGGGATCGGCAAGTCGACATTGGCCGGGCTCCTGACCGGGATGCTCGAACCGCAGGCCGGCCGGGTGCTGCTCGGCGGTGCCCCGGTCCGGGAGATCCCGGCCGCGCTGCGGCATCGGATGGTCGCGCTGATCCCGCAGGAGGCCTACGTCTTCGCGGGGTCCGTGCGGGACAACGCCGGTCTGTTCGCGCAGACCGCGATGGACGCCGAACTCTGGGCGGCCATCACCGCCGTGGGGGCGGAACCGCTGGTCACGCGCCTGGGTGGACTCGACGGCGAGATCGGGCACGGGACGCTGTCCGCCGGTGAGGCGCAGCTGATCGCGCTCGCGCGGGTGTACGCGAGCGACGCGGGCATCGTCGTCCTCGACGAGGCGACGTCGCATCTCGACCCGCCCGCCGAGGCCCGCGCGGAACGGGCGTTCGCCGAGCGGGGCGGGGTGCTGGTGGTGATCGCGCACCGGCTGACGTCGGCGTTGCGCGCGGACCGGGTCCTGGTGATGGACGGCAAGGAGACGGCGCTGGGCACCCACCTCGAACTCATGGACCGGTCCACGCGCTACGCCCAGCTCATGCACGCGTGGGCGCCGCGGCTACCCCAGCCCAGTGCGCAGTTCTTCCAGCGCGCCCCGGAGTAGACCTTCGACGGCGACCGGGCGCCGGGATTCGCGATCGACGAAGACATGCACGAAGTGCCCCTCCGCGATCACCGTCTCCTTCGAGTACATCCCGACCTCGTAGCGCACACTCGACCGTCCGAGATGCCCCACCCGCAGGCCGACCTCGAGTTCCCCCGGGAACGACACCGAAGCGTGGTACTTGCACTGCGATTCCACACACAGCCCGATGACCCCGCCGGTCTCGATGTCGAGTCCGCCGCGTTCGATCAGCCACGTGTTGATCACGGTGTCCATCACCGAGTAGTGGACGACGTTGTTGACGTGCCCGTAGACGTCATTGTCCTTCCACCGCAACGGAACCGTCTGCCAGTGCGGATACTCGGCGTTCACCACAGCTCCACCGAATCCCGCAGGATCCCGGCGAGGTCCTCGTCGGACGCTTCACGCGGCGCGGTCGCCAGCAGGCGTTGTTGTTTCACCGTGCCGGAAACCAGTGAGTCCACATCGGACTCGGTGTAGCCGACGGCGCCGATCCCGTTGGGGATCCCGATCTCCCGCATGATCTGCCGCAGTACCGCGGGCAGGTGGTCCTGGAGATCGCCCGGCCATTCGTAGTCCGGGGCGAGCAGCCGGGCCACCCGCAGGTGCCGGTCGGGGCATGCGTCGAAGGTGAAGCGGAACGCCGCGGGTGCCGTCAAAGACACCGCCATCCCGTGCGGCACCATCGGCTCCTCACCCGGATAGCCGGGGGGATGGAATTCCCGGACCTGCCCGGCGATCGGATACGCGTTCGCGTGCGGGATGTGCACGCCGGCGTTGCCGAACCCGAGTCCGGCGAACGTCGCCGCGAGCGCCATCGCCTCGCGTGCCTTCAGATCCGAGCCGTCCGCCACGGCCGCCGGAAGCGCCCACGAGAGCAGCCGCAGCGACTGCTCGGCGAACATGTCGGCCAGCGGATTCGCGCCACAGTAAGGAACCCGGTCCTCTGGGCGTTTGCGGTCGAACTCGGTGTACGGCTTGGCCGTGTAGCTTTCCGCGGCGTGGCAAAGGATGTCCATCCCGCTCGCCGCGGTGACCTCGGGCGGCTGCGAAACCGTCAGCCTCGGGTCGACCACGGCGAGACTCGGCCGCAGCTTCAGCTGGCTGATGCCGCTCTTCACCCGCAGTGACAGTACGTCCAGCACGCACACCGTGGTGCTCTCCGAGCCGGTCCCGGTGGTGGTCGGCACCGCGACCAGCGGTTTCAGCGGCGCGCTCGGCGCGCGGCCGCCGCCGACCGGCGCGTTGACGTAGTCCATCAGGTCGCCGTCGTTGCTGGTCAACAGGTTCACCGCCTTCGCGGTGTCGATGGCCGACCCGCCGCCGACGGCGACGAAGGCGTCCCACTCGCCCTGTCCTCTGGCGAAGTCGACGGCCTTACGCATGCTGACGTCGGTCGGCTCGACGTGCACGCCGTCGAAGACGACCGCTTCGATGCCGTAGGTCTCGATGCCTTCGGCGATCCGTTGTGGCCAGCCTGTCGAGGCGACCCCCGGGTCGGTCAGCACGAGCACCCGGCGGGCCCCGTACTGCGTGAGGTCGTAGCCGATCTCGTCGCTCGACCCGGTGCCGTACTTCAAGGCCGGTGCACCATAGGTGAAAACTGTTTCACGTCCAGTGGTGGCTGAGGTCACGTTTTCGTGCTCCCTTGCTCGAACACGTTCCGATATCGGACATTCTGCCGCCCCGGGGTTGCCGGAATCGAAAGATCGCTTGACGGCACCGATCACCGCCCGCCTAAGCTCTTCTTATTAGATACCAACCGGGAGCGTCCGTCGCCCAGACGGCCGTGCGGATCCTGACCGAGGCGCAGATCCACCGCGTGTACGCGGTGGTGGGTGAGTCCTTCCTGGATCTGCTCGACGCGCTGCAACGCGAGCGGTCGATCACCTTCGTCTCGGCGCGGCACGACTCCGGCGCGGCCTTCATGGCCGAGGCCGAGGGCAAGCTGACCGAGCAGCCGGCGGTACTGCTGGCAGGCCGCGGCCCGAGTGCGGCGAACCTCGCGATCGGCGTCTCCACGGCGTACCAGGACGAGAGCCCGATGGTCGTCCTCCTGGAGAATCCGCCGTCCAGCCCCGGCCGGACCAGTGAACTGCCCACCGCCGACCTGACCTCGATGTTCGAGCCCCTCGTCAAGTGGCTTGGCCGCGCGGAATCGCCGGAGGAGGTCCCCGACCTGCTGGTCGAGGCGCTGACTCGCTGCCGGGAAGGGCGGCCCGGGCCCACCGTCGTCGCTGTCCCCGCCGACTTCTGGGGTGTCCCGTTCGACTCGGCCAAGCCGGTCGCCGCCGTGAAGCCGCCCGCCACCGGCGCGCTCGGCCGGACCGCCGAGGCGGTCGCGCAACTGGTCGACGAGGCCCGGTACCCGGTGGTCATCGTCGGTGGCCGGGCTCGCGCGGGGCGGGAAGAGCTGATCGCCGTCGCCGACGAGCTCGCGCTCCCGGTGTACAACGCGTTCCGCCGCCAGGACGCCTTCCCCGAGAACCACGCGCGCTACGCCGGCCACCTCGGCATCGGCATCCCGGCGCGGCAGCTCGACGCGCTGGAACGCGCCGACCTCGTGCTCGCGCTGGGCACGCAGCTCGACGAGGTCACCACCCAGTCCTACCGTTACCCGACGCCGTCACAGACGTTGGTACTGGTCGGCACCGGGATCGAGCCCGCCCGGCGCGGCGGCCTGACCTTCCGGGTCGACTCCGAGGTCGAGCCGTTCCTGCGTGAACTACGCAACGTCGCCTCGCCGCGGACCCGTCGTGCGTCGGCCGCGAACGCCGCCGTGCACACCTTCATGACACCGCCCGACACCAGCGGCGCCACCCGCGTCCACCCCGCCGACGTCATCCGCGCGGTGCGCAAGCTCGCGCCCGAGGACGCGATCGTGACCAGCGACGCGGGCAACTTCGCCCAGTTCATGCACCGCTACTGGTGCTTCACCGCGCCGCGCAGCCAGCTGGGCCCGAGCAACGCGGCCATGGGCTACGCGGTCCCGGCGGCGATCGCGGCGAAACTCGCCGAGCCACGCCGGACGGTGATCGCGATGGTCGGCGACGGCGGCGCGCTGATGACCGGTCAGGAGATCGAGACCGCCGTCCGCTACCGCGTGCCGGTGACCGTCCTGGTGTTCCAGAACGGACTGCACGGTCCGCTCGCCGTGCACCAGGCACGCAAGCACGGACGGCTGTCGGGGGTCACGGTCCCCACCACCGACTTCGCGTCGTGGGCACGGGGGCTCGGCGCCGCCGGGTACACCGTGGACGACCGCGAGGAGCTGGAGCCGATCATCGCGAGCGCGCTGGTCCGGCAACGGCCGTGTGTGATCGACATCAGGACGGATCCGGACGTGGTGACCCCGGACATCCGGCTGACGAGCCTGCTGAGCGCCGCGAGGCCGCAGCAGGGTGGTCAGTAGGGTCCGGTACGCCGATTACCAGGCGGTAGTTTTTTCTCAGGGGATACACAGAAACCCTTGTGGTGCCGCCGTCACCTGCCCCAAGGGGTGGGAAGTCGGTGACGACTCGGCCGAGTTTTGGTCGCGGAGATCGGATTTTGTCGGCCGGTCGTGGCACAATCGCGGCAACACCGAGAGTCCGATATGGACCGGGCGGCCACCGGGTCACCGAACCGCGGGGCCGCGGCCGTCCGCCGGTGGGTTGTTGGCACGCGGTACTTCACGCGGGTACTTCGAGCGTTGTGTTGACACAGGGGAGAAAAAACATGGCTGACGAAAAGCCACAGGAGATCAAGTCCGTTTCCGGTGTCGTGCCGGTGCAGTTCAGCGCGGACGCGGAGACCCATGACATCGCCGTCGTGCCTACGAACCGGGAGGCCCTGCGCCGGTCGCCGTTCGGCGCCGAGGTACCGTTGCGTGCGGCGAGTGGCGAATAGCCCAGCGGTAAAGGGTACTGCGAGGCCGCGCACACCCGGGTGACGATGCTTGTCGGCCTGCGTGAGGTGTGCTTTACTGATTCAGGTCTCGTTTTTTGTGTTCGTGTTGGTTCACGCTCGCAGAACTCAGCGGGCGTAGTGTCTCCTCGTGTTTCCGAGGAAGCAAACCGTCTGGTCATGACCCGGGCTGCCGACGTGGCTTCCTGTTTGTTTGTGTTGCATATGGAGATTTTATGACTCAGGGCACTGTGAAGTGGTTCAACTCCGAGAAGGGGTTCGGCTTCATCACTCCCGACAACGGCGGCGGCGACGTCTTCGTGCACTACAGCGAGATCAAGGGCAACGGCTTCCGTACCCTCGAGGAGAACGCCCGTGTGGAGTTCGAGATCGGGCAGGGCGCGAAGGGTCCGCAGGCCACCTCGGTCAACTTGATCTGATCCAGGTTTTCCAAGCTGGGCCGTCATCCCCTCGGGGAGGCGGCCCTGCTGCTTTTCCGGGGTCTTTCAAGGTCTTTCAAGGTCTTTCACGGCGAGACCAAGCCGGTCTCGTAGGCCAGCACGATCGCCTGCGCCCGGTCCCGTAACCCGAGTTTCGCCAGTATCCGGCCGACGTACGTCTTCACAGTCTGCGCCGAAAGCACCAGATCCGCCGCGATCTCCGGATTGGACCGTCCTTTCGCGATCAGCCGCAGCACTTCCCGCTCGCGTTCGGTGAGCACGTCGAACCGCGCCGGGGACGGCCGCGGAACCGGCGCACTGGCCACGAAGTTCGCGATGAGCCGCTTCGTGACCGCGGGGGAGAGCAGCGCGTCACCGGCGGCGACCACGCCGATCGCGTTGATCAGCTCGGCCGACGGCGCGTCCTTCAACAGGAATCCGCTCGCGCCTGCCCGCAGCGCTTCGTAGACGTAGTCGTCCAAATGGAACGTCGTCAGGACGATCACCTTCGGCTTCTCGCCGTCGCCTTCGAGCAGACGCCGGGTCGTTTCGAGACCGTCCATCACCGGCATCCTGATGTCCATCAGGACGACATCCGGCGGCGTGGGCAAGGCGGAGATGCCTGCCAGCGCCTCGATCCCGTCACCCGCTTGGCCTACCACGGCCAAACCCGGTTGCGCGTTCAGCAGACCGGCGAAGCTTTCCCGCACCATGGCCTGGTCGTCGACGATGAAGACGTTCGTCACGCGTCGCCTACCCCCGGGAGTTCCAAAGTGACGGCCACGCGGAAACCGCCGTCCGCCCGCGGCCCGGTCTCGCACGAGCCGCCGATCAGCGTAACGCGTTCGGCGATACCGGCAAGACCGGTGCCGTCACCGGCCGAAGGCGCGGCGGGCCGGGTGGGCGGCCCGTTTTCGACGAGGATCGTGAGCCCGTCCGGCTCCTGTCGCACCTCAACGTCCACAGTGGACCCCGGGCTGTGCCGTGCCGCGTTGCTCAGTGCCTCTTGCAGGATCCGGTACGCGGCCAGTCCGATCATGGCGGGGACGTCGTCCCCGCCGGAGATCTCCGCCCGGATCTCGATCCCGGAGGCCCGGCAGCCGTCGATCAGCGACGGCACCTCCGCGAGCCCTGGCTGCGGTTCGTGTTCCGGCTCGGCGTCGGTCTCCCGCAGCACGCCGACCAGCCGCCGTGCCTCGTCGAGCGCTTCCCTCGCCGCGACCCCGAGCGCGCGGAACTCCTCCTGCGCGGCCTCGGAGACGTCCGGGACGCGGTAGCGCGCGCTGTCGGTCCGCAGCGCGATCAGGGAGAGGTGATGGCCGATGATGTCGTGCAGTTCCCTGGCGATCAGCGCGCGTTCCTGCAACGACGTCCGTTTCGCCCGCTCCTCCACGGTCGTGCGCTCGGCCGCGTCGGCCTGCTCCAGTGCCCGGCGGCGCTGCTGCATCCCGTAGCCCGCCACGATCGTCGCGGTCACCACGAGCAGCGCCCACACCAGGCTCTTCGTACCCGCTCGCGGTATCTGGACGATGCCGCCCGCGGCGGCGAGCACGATCGCGAGGCTCGAGATCCCCCAGCCTTGCCCGGCCTTCGTGCGGGCGAGTGTCATCGCGAGCACCGGGAGATACGGCAGGACGTGGATCTGCAACGGCCAGTCCGACAGGGTCGGGCCGAACGGCGCGAAGTCGGCGGGGAAGAGGATCGCGATGATCGCGCTGACCATCCCCGCCGCCGCCACCCGGACGGCGGTCAGCGGGAACCGGACGGCGAGCAACGGCGGCGCGAGCTGGAGGAGCAGCAGGAAGAAGATCAGCGGCACACTGCCGCCGCCGAGGTAGCGCGCCCACGTGCCGTAGGTCAATCCCACCAGTACGGCGAGCGCGGCGGCGGTGAGGCTCGCCTTGACCCAGACCGGTCCGCGCCACCACGCCGACGGTGGTTCGAGATCGGCGTCGCGCCCGGTGAGGAGCGCCCACCCCAAAGAACCGCCGTTCGAAGCCATGTCCCCGACGCTAACGACGCCGCGGGCCGGGCACATCCCCTCCTGGGGGACAGCCGGAGCCCCCCCACGGGGTGACGGGGACTGCTCGCCCGAGCGGGATGTGCCGGACGGTGGCGCACGGTCAGGCTCGATTCATGAACGACGTCAGAGGGTTGATCCGGCTGTCCGCGTTCGCGTGGCTGCTCGCTGGGCTGGTCATCGCGGTCTATGTCGAGATCGTCAACGCAGGCGCGGTCGATCCGCTCGCCACCACCTTCAGCGAATACGTCCACATCGGGCAGGGCGCGCGGCTCGTCGGGGTCGCCATGCTGGCCACCGGCTTCGGCGCGCTGACCGTCGCGGGCGGTGTCCGGCTTTCGGGGGAGGTGTGGGCGGCCAGGCTCGTCGCCGTGTTCGGTATCGGGGTGTGCGTGCTCGCGGTGTTCCCGCAGGAACCGATGGACCAGCCGCTGACCTGGCACGGCGCGATCCACCGTCATGTCGCGCTCGCCGCCTTCGCCGCACTGCCGTTGGCAGGGCTGGTTCTCGGCGCGGCGCGGCGGTTGTCGTACGCCGCGTTGGCCGCGCTGGTGGTCTTCGTGGGGACGTTCTTGGTCGACGCCCGCGCGGTGAGCGGGCTGGCCGAACGGATCCTGCTGGTCCTCGAACTCGTGCTGCTGGTCGTGTTCGTCCGCCGGACACAGATTGACCGGAGATCGGGCACTTCGGCCCCTAGCCTGGCGATGCAACCTCGTGCAACTCTTTCTTTCGCGGCCCTGAAGTCGTTTCCTTGTAGGGACTTGGCGCGGCAGCGGAGGACATGTGGGCGAAGCGGTTGCGGGGATCGTGGCGAACCCCGCTTCGGAGCGTGACATCCAGAGCCTGCGTTCGGCACTCCGCGTGGCCGGGGTCGGCCGGGTGATGGTGTGGACCGAGGCAGGGAAGATCATCGGCACCGTCCGCCGGATGGTGGACGCGGGGGCGAGCGTGCTCATCTGCCTGGGTGGTGACGGCCTGATGCGGGCCGCGGCGGCCGCCTGTGGTGACGTCCCGCTGCTCATGCTGCCGACCGCGACCACCGACGCGCTCCCCGAGCCCACCGTCGCCGGGCTCGCCGCCGGGCTGCTGGCCACCCATCAGGTGGACCCGGACCTGGTCACGAACCGCGCGACCGTACTCGAGGTCGTCACGAAGGCCCGCCGCGAGATCGCGCTGACCGACGTCAGCGTGTCGGCCGAAAGCCGCTGGGACACAGCGTCGCTGACCGAGCTGTACTGCACGTTCGCCGTGCCGGACGGAATCGGCCTGTCGAGCATCCCCGGCAGGCTCTGCCCCAGCCCGAAGTCCACTGTGGACGGTGTCGCGCTCTCGCTCGGGCCGGTCGACGAGACGCCGTACGTCGTGCAGGCGCCGATCGCGCCCGGTGAGGTCCGGGCGGTGGGCGTCCGGGGCTGGAGCGTGCTGTATCCCGGCGTCCGGGTCGACCTCGCCGCCGCCGGTGGCTCCATCGCTGTCGACGGTGAGCCGCACTTCGTGCTGAAACAAGGAGAGAGCGCTTTCGTCGAGCTGAAGCCCGACGGCCCGTGGTGCGTCGACGTCCGCGCCGTGATGGCCGAGGCCACCAGGAAAGGCTTGCTCCTGGGGCGGAAGCCGAAGGGGGCTTTTCCGGTGTCCCACTTGGTGGAAGCGCCCTTCACCGCGTAAGCCTCGCCCAGGTCACAGAGACCTTCCGAACACCGGGTCACCCGGGCACACTGGCCGAAACGGACCAAAGGAGTGGGCCAGGTGCAGCTGGAGGCGGCGTTGCCGGTCGGCGCGGACCCGCGGCGGCACGCGCGCGCCCTCGCCAAAGTGCACGAAGCCGCCCTCGCCGGCCACGCGCTCCCGAGTCACCCGCGCGCGGTCATCGCCGCGTCCTGGCGGCGCATGCGCGAACTCGGCCTCGACCCCGATCGCGGCGCCCCGGCCCCCGTGCTCGGCCCGGAGCAGCTGGAGGCACGCCGTCGCGAGAGCGGCCTCGCCGCCGTCCTGCCCACCCTGCGTGGCGGCCTGATCAGCCTCGCCGAGCAGGCCGCGCACATCATGGCCGTCGTCGACGCCGAAGGCCGCGTCCTCTGGCGTGACGGCAGTACCGCGGTCCGCCGCCGCGCCGACGGACTCGGGTTCGTCGAAGGCGTCGACTGGCATGAGACCTCCGCCGGTACCAACGCGATCGGGACGGCGCTGGTCGCCCGGCATCCGGTGCAGGTCTACTCCGCCGAGCACTACGTCCGTAACCAGCACGACTGGACCTGCGCCGCCGCGCCACTGCACGATCCGAGGGACGGCAGGCTGCTCGGCGTCGTCGACCTCTCCGGTCCGGCCTCGACCGTGCACCCGACGACGCTGGCCCTGGTCGACGCGGTCGCGAAACTCGCCGAGGCGCAGCTGCGCACCACGCACCTCTCCGAGCTGGAACGGCTGCGCGGGCTCGCCTCGCCCCTGCTCGCCAAGGTGAAGGGCAGGGCGGTGATCACCGATCCGCACGGCTGGATCGCGGCGTCGGCAGGCCTCGTCCCGGTCGGCCGCATCGCGCTGCCGATCGACGCGACCGCGGGCCGGACCTGGCTGCCCACCTACGGGAACTGCCTGCTGGAGCCGCTGCCCGGCGGCTGGCTCGTCCGGATCACCGAAGAGGAGGACGCCCCACCGGCCCGCGTCGTGCTCGACCTGCGGTCGTCGCGGGAGAGCACGCTGCGCGTGTCGGGCGCGGCGGGGACCTGGTCGCATCGGCTGAGCCCGCGGCACGCGGAGATGCTGTACCTCCTCGCGCGCCATCGGGAAGGACGGTCGGCGTCGGAACTGTCGCTCGACCTCTTCGGCGACGCCGGCCGGACCGTCACCGTCCGCGCGGAGATGTCCAGGATGCGGCGGCATTTCGGCGGCATCCTGCTGGGCAGGCCGTACCGGTTCGCCGACGACATCGAAGTCGTCGTCGAACGGCCAGCCGGCGGTGGCGAGGTCCTCCCGCACTCCGTCGCGCCCGCCGTCCGCGCCGAGATCGGTGTGCGCAATCGTGCGGAGACAGTGCGCTACGGCCTGGAAAAAGGCCTCTGACCCAGCCGGGAGATCACGTGCCGATGACACACGCCGGTGTCACTGGCTGCGCTGATCCCGACTCGGATACCTTCTTTGCGGTAGAGCCAATGGGGAGGAACGGCGATGACGAGCACTGTGACCCGGCCGGGGCAGCCGGGGAACCCCGCCGCACCCGCGCCGCCCCCTGCGCCCGAGGGCCGCAGCGGGATCGCCGGACTGCTCGAACTGCCGGGGAACGGGATCCGCGCGATCGTCCGGTCCGCCGCGACCACCCCGGGCAGACTGTCGGTCATCGCGATCGGGCTCGTCCTGCTGTCGCTGGTCGCGGGCCTGTTCGGCACGCTGGCCGCGCAGGACAGGAAGGACACGATCAACGGCCTGATCGACCACCGTGAACCACTGGCCGCCGCCGCGCAGCAGGTCTACCGCGCGCTTTCGGACGCCGACGCGACCGCGGCCAGTTCGTTCCTCTCGATCGGCACCGAGCCGCTCCCGATGCGCCAGCGGTACGAACGCGACATCGCGGAGGCCGGTGCGGCGCTGGCGAAGGCGGCGTCGGACTCTTCCGGCGTCGACGAAGCGGCCGAGCGGATCAACACCCTCGGCCGCGAGATCCCCGTCTACACAGGACTGATCGAGACCGCGCGCACCTACAACCGGCAGGGTTATCCCGTCGGTGCCTCGTATCTGCGTGAGGCTTCCGAGCTGATGCGGGCGAAAATCCTTCCCGCCGCACAGGATCTGTACCGCATCGACACCGACCGGCTCGCCGCCGAACAGGACGACGCGACCGGATTCCCTTGGCTGGCAACGGCTTTGCTGCTCGCCCTGCTCGCCGCGCTGATCGTCACGCAGGTGCACCTGACGCGGAAGACCAACCGGCTGCTGAACGTCGGGCTCGTCGCCGCGTCCGTGTCGGTGGTGGTCGCCCTGCTGTGGGGCGCGGTGGCGCTGATCGTGCAGAGCAGTCTCGTCGGCAGCGGTGAGGAAGACGGCTCGCACCAGGTGGACGTCCTCGTGCGCGCCCGGATCGCGGCGTTGCAGGCACGGGCCGACGAAACGCTGACCCTCGTCGCACGCGGCGACGGAGCGGCGTACGAAAAGGACTTCGCCGATCTCGCCGCGCAACTCGGCGGAACCGACGGCCAGGGCGGTCTGCTGGGCGAGGCCCGCGGCCTCGCGGCGGGCGGCGGGGCCGCCGGCAAGGTGGACGAGGCGATCCAGGCCGCGTCGGCGTGGTTCAAGGCACACGGCGAAGTGCGGCGCCAGGACGACGACGGCAGTTACCAGGACGCCGTCGACACGGCGATCCGCGACGACAAGAAGGACGGCGCGGCCGGGGCGTTCCTGCGGCTCGACAACAGCCTGGTGGCCGCGATCAACGTGGGACGGCAAGAGTTCCTCGACGACACCCGCGGCGCCGATCGCGCGCTGACCCTGCTCGCGCCGGGGATCGCGGTGCTGGCGCTGATCGCGGCGGCGGGGGCCGCGTTGGGAATCCGTGAACGGCTGAGGGAGTACCGGTGATGCGGAACGGTCTGCGAGGGGCCGTGCTCGGCGCCGTCTTGGTGCTGGCGACGGCCTGTGGGAGCGCGGGGGCGCCGGTCGACCCGGCGCCGGTGGGCGACGTCGCCCCGCCGCAGCCCGCGAACGTCGGCGGGGCTGACAACGCCGGCGGTGGCGGAACGACCGACACGAGCTGCAACCCGCTGGCCAGCCTGCGGCCGACCAGCGGCACGTCGATCACCAGCGGCTCGACGATGGCGAAGATCAAGGAGAACGGCAAACTGATCGCCGGCGTCGACCAGACGACGTTCCTGTTCGGTTTCCGCAATCCGACGTCGGGCCAGCTTGAAGGCTTCGACATCGACATGGTCAACGAGATCGCGAAGGCGATCTTCGGCAGTGCGGAAGGCCGCGTGCAGTTCCGCGCGATCCCGTCGAAACTGCGGGAAGAAGTGCTGGAGAAGAAACAGGTCGACATCGTGGTGCGGACCTACAGCATCACCTGCAGCCGGTTGAAGAAGGTCAACTTCTCGACGGCGTATTACCAGGCGGGGCAACGGATCCTGGTCGAATCCGGCTCGAAGGTCGCCCAGCTTTCGGATCTCGCCGGGCGGCGGGTGTGCGCGACCAAGACGTCGACTTCGCTGACGAAGATCGCGGCGGATCCCTCGAAGCCGGTGCCGGTCTCGGTGGACAACTGGTCGGACTGCCTGGTGATGCTGCAACAGAAGCAGGTCGAGGCCGTGTCGACGGACGACGTCATCCTCGCCGGGATGCTCGCGCAGGACCCGACGCTGAAGATCGTGGGGGACCGGTTCACCGAGGAGAACTACGGCATCGGTGTCCCGAAGGAGAACGAGGACATGGTGCGGTACGTGAACGCCGTGCTGGAGACCGTGCGCGGTGGCGCGTGGCAGGCGAGTTACGCGAAGTGGATCGGGAACAAGCTCGAAGGCGGAGCGCCGCCTCAGCCTCAGTACAAGTGAGAAACGGGCCGTTCGGGATCGCTCCCGAACGGCCCGCCATCGCTTCAGGGGGACTTCTCGCCGATCACCGGTGGCACCGGTTTCGTGTCGCCGTCGTAGCCGCCGAACAAGACGTCGGCGTCTTCTTCCTGAAGGTAGTTCGGGGCCTTCTTTTCCTTGTCCTCTTCCTTCTGCCCCCTGCCGCCAGGGGCGCCAGCACCCATCGCGCCCGGCCCGCCGCTCTTGCCCGCCGCCGCGGCGCCACCCCGGGTGATGCGCTCCTCGGGCAGCTTGCCCGACCCGGACCCGCCACCCTTGCCCGCCAGCTTCTCGGCTTCACCGGCCGAAACCTTGCCGCCCGCGAGCCGCTCGGCGACGTTGCCCGACCCACCGTTACGCCCGAACCCGCCGCTCCCGCCGCCGGTGGTCAACCGGCTGGCCGCGCTCCCGCCCGGCCCGCCCGGCGTCCGCCCGGGCTTGCCGCGATACTGCTCGCTGCCCAGCCGTCCGAGACCGGTGGGCCCCGGGCCGTTCATGGCCGCCAGCCCCGGATTCGGACCGGGCCGGAACGACCCTGGCTGCCCGCTGAACGACTGCCCCGGCCCAGTGACGCCGGTGTGCCCGCCGCCCGTGGTGATCCCCGGACCGGGCCCCGGTCCCTGCCCTGGTCCTGAGCCTGGTCCTGGTCCTGGGCCACCCGAGTAGCCCGGCCCGGACCCGGGACCGGTGCCGGGCCCGGATCCCGGCCCACCACTGAACCCCTGGACCTCACTGCCCCCGGAGAACCCGGACGCCGTCGTCGAATCGCCCATTTCCGGCGGCGGGGCGAAGGTGGGCTGCTTGGAATTGACGTCGAAGAGCGACTGGTCGTAGGTGTGCATCACCTGCGCGGCCTGCTGATGTGCCTGGAACGACTGCTCCTGCTTGGCCGAGATGTTGCCGACCGTCTCCACCGCGCCCGCGAAGTTCCCCGACGAGAACTGCTGGATGGCGTTCTTGTACTCGGCGTTGCGATCGAAGGGAACCTCTTCGGGCATGGAGTTCTTCGCGGTGGTCGCCGCGGCCGCCGACTGGGAGAACCGGTTGGACGCGAGATAGGCGCCGTCGCCCGCGGTGTCGGCCCACTTGCCCAAACTCTTGAAGAACCCGTGCGCGGCCTCCGCGGACGGCCCCTGCCAGTGGGCGCCCTCCTTGTTGGCGGCGGAACTGAGGGCGTTGCTGAAGGTGTTCAGCGCGTCGCCCTGGTTGTTCCAGATCTCGCCCTTTTGGTCGATCTTCTCCGCGGAGAGGTTGTTGTTGACCATGCCGACCAGGTCGCCGTGCGAATTACCCTCGTAACGCTGACCCGACGGTCCGAGCCCGCCCCGGAACTGCTGGCCCTGAGTGAGCGCCGTGGCCTGCTCGCCCGAATACTCGCCGGCCTTCTGCTCGGCCGTCAGCTTCGCGGTGAGGGAGTTGCCGCCCGGACCCCGGCTGGTCTCGTCGTAGGTCTCCGCGTAACGCTTGCCCTCGTACGTCCGGTGCGCCTTGCCGTCAGCGCTCGCCAAGGAGCCGATGTTCTCCTGCCCGACGTTCTCCACCACGGTCACCTCCTGATACGCGGTCAGTTGCCTTGAGGAAGCTTTGGTGCGATCTGCTCAGCGATGGCCTTGGCATCGGCGCACGACTGTTCGTTCGTGCCGCTCGACAGAGTCACGCTCACGGTGGCCCTGGAGCTTTCAGTGACTGAAATTCCGATCAAGCAATTTCCCTTGCCGCCACCGCCTGCAATTTCGACTGCCTTCTTGCCGGCCACACTTGTCTCGGTGCTCTGGCCGCCATCCGATTTCAGATCGGAAATGCCGGCGTTCTCGACCAGGTATGTGGTGGCTGTGCCATAACGTGGCTTGTTGGCGCGGCAGCCGTTGTCGCTCTGATAGGTCTCAGGGGCGGCAGGGCCGAACCCCTTCTCGCTGGTGATCGGTTCCAGGAGGTCGCACGCCTTCAAACCGTCAAAGGCCCCTTTGTCAGGGGCACTGTTCGCTTGTTGTCCGCGAGACGTCGGTGACGTCATAGAAGCAGGTGAACCGTTGCTTTGGGTGGCGCAAGCTGCAAGTGCTGAGATGGAGGCTATCACCATGATCGTCGAAGATAACTTGGACGAAAAGGCCAGGGTTCCATCCGCGGATCGTCGCGCTGAAAGCGCATCTGCCTCGTTCATCATGATCACCTCCTCTCTGTAGGTCAGCTGCCTTGGGGAAGCTTCGGCGCGATCTCTTCAGCGATCGCCCGGGCGTCAGTGCAAGATTGTTCGTTCGTGCCGCCGTTCGAAAGCCCAAGGGTTATCGTCGCCCTGGCGTTCTCGGACACTGAGATCCCAATCGTGCAGACGCCCTTGCCGCCACCTCCAGGAATTTCAACGGCGTCTCGAGTGCCGACCTTAGTCGGCACGAGTTGACCGCCGTCCGGCTTCATCGCGGATACGCCCTCGTTCGGCACGAGATATACTGCAACAGTCCCGTAGCGGGGTTTGCTAGCGCCGCACCCGTTGTCGCTTTCATAGGTTTCAGATGCAGCGGGGCTGAATCCCTGGGTCGTCGTTATCGGTTCGAGAAGGTCGCAAGCTTTCAGGTCGCCAAAGACGTTGCCTCCGGGAGGGCTGGTGGCCTGTGGACTGCTTGGCGTCGCAGTTGTTGCTGGCGCCGGGTTTCCCCTGCTTTCTGCCTTGCAGCCGGTGAGCACCAAGATGGGCGCCAGCAAGACGAGCGGCATGGCGTACTTGGAAGCTAATGTCCGGGATTGGCGCATATATTCAGATTCCCTTGCCGAGATTAGATAGGTCCATGCTTGCGCCGTGATCGGCAGTCTTGTACTTGCTGATCGCGGTGTCGATAGCGCTGCATGCACGCTCGACAACAGCCTGAAGAGTCTCAAGCTGAGTCTTGGCTGATTGATCATCACCTGAAGCGACCAGGGTCATGTGCTGGCCGACCTGCTGTGCGAACGGACTTCCTCCCAGTTCGGGGGATCGTTCCAGGACTGCAAAGCTGACCTTGTTACTGGTCCAGCTGTCGAGGTAGTCGTTGAGGGCCGTCTTGTACGCCTCGCCCATCTCCTCGCTGACGGCGAACTTGCCGTCGTTCGCCGCCTTCACCATCAGATCGGCCTGCGCAGAGAAATCGCCCAGCATCTGCGAAAAGTCCCCCGGTGGTCCACCGGTGCCGTCAGTCATGGCCTCTCCCCTGTACCAAGTCCCGGTTACTCGTCGCGTTCGTCAGATCACGATATCAGCGGAAGCGGCCCGCAAGGCCGGCTTCCGGCGAGGATCACGCGCTGCCGACGCGGGCGGCTTCGACCAGGTCGTGGATCCATCGTGCCAGGTGGGAGCCGTTCGTCGGGGTGAATGTGCGCCGGACTTCGCCGTCGGGGAAGCGGTCGGTGGTGAGCATGAAGCGGCCCTGGACGCTGTCGAACCACTGGATGCTCTTCTGCTGCGGCTTACCCCGGTCGTCGCGCAGAGTGACACTGACCGTGCCGAGTCGCGCGAGCGGGTGTTCGAAGAACCGGCTCGCGGCGCCAAGGCGGAGGTTGCCGGGGTCCTTGTCGAACGGGTCGTCCGGTCGTTTGGACGGGGGAAGCGTGCTCGACGTCATCACCCGTCCGGGGAACGGCTGCAGTGACGGCAGGTTGTTGAGGAGGGCCGCGACGACCTGTTCGGGGTAAACCGGCTCGAAGAGGATGTCGAAGCCGCGTTGCTGGCTGACGACGCCCAGGCGGCTGTTCCAGCCACCCCGATAGAGGTATTCGGCGTTCTGCTCGACTTCGTGCGCCTCCAGGGTGACGACGAAGTCCCCCGTGGCCCAGAGCCGGAGTGTCTCTTCGTAGTCGCGCAGGAGCTCGCGGCCGCGGGCGAAGCCTCGGTCGGCCAGGTCGGCCCAGACTTCCTCGCAGTGCCGCTCGCGTTCGGTGATGGTGGTACCGACGGTCGGGATTTCGAAAGGCAGCACGAATCTGCCAAGCCCGAGTTCTTCGAGTACGACGTCGAGCTGGGTCATCGACATCGAAAATGACGCAGGCACTCGGCCTCCCCCTCATCACCTGCTGAATCGGTTCTCTCTCGCACCGTAGCGGGTTCGACCCGGTGCGGACACGACCTGCCTGGTCACCCTTAGTCCATCCATGCCCCCGCCGCCGCCCTCAAAGGAGGAGCTGCGCTCCCAGGCCTAGAATGAGTCCGACGTGGTCGCGGGGATTTCGGGAGGTACCAGTGTCGGAAGAGCCGCGCCGTCCTCGGCACGCAGCGCCGGATGACACCAAGCCGGATCACGAGGCGGAGTCCGCCTCCTGGACACCGCCGGCGCCGGTCCGCTGGGAGACACCCGAACCGTCCATTTCCGGCAGGCTCGATCTCACCGATCCGGCAAAGCCGCAGCCGCGATCACAGCCACAACAGCGGCCGCAGCCGGAGACGGACGTCGAGCGCACGATCTTCCACGCGCCAGTCCAGCGCCCGCAGACTCCGCCGCGCGGCCAGCAGCGCCCGATCCCCGGCGCCGAGGACCCGACCCGGCCGCCGGGTGAGATGGCCCCCGTCAGTCCGCAGACCCAGGTCGTCCGCCCCGCGTGGCAGGCACCCGTCGACGCGCCCCAGCCGACCAGCGTGCTCTCCTCGCCCACTCCGGAGACGCAGAGCATCATGCCGCCGGCGCCGCGCGTCGACCCCGGCCCCGGGCAGCTGCCGGATCCGGGCACGGAAAGCGTGCTCCCCGAACGATCCAGCGAAAGCCGGGGAACCGGGACCGGCACGGGCACCGGATCGGGCAGCCGGGGGACCGGCACCGGAACGGGTTCGTTCCCCGGCACCGCGCGCCGGACGTCGTCTCGCACCTCTCGCCGCGGCCGTCTCGGCGCCGGGCTCGTCGACGTCCCGCAGGTGCCGTACCGCGACCCGGCCTCCGCGGTCCTCGACAACCCGATGGTGTCGGAGGAGAAACGCTTCTGTGGCAATTGCAGTGCCAAGGTCGGCCGCGGCAAGGACGGCAAACCCGGTTCGCCCGAGGGCAAGTGCGAGAAGTGCGGGAACCCGTTCTCCTTCGTCCCGAAGCTGCGGCCGAACGAGATCGTCGGCGGCCAGTACGAGGTGCTCGGCGCGCTCGCGTACGGCGGGCTCGGCTGGATCTACCTCGCGCAGGACCACAACGTCAGCGACCGCTGGGTGGTGCTCAAGGGCCTGATCGACACCGGTGACGCGACCGCGATGGCGGCCGCCGCCAACGAGCAGCGCTTCCTCGCCGAGGTCGAGCACCCGAACATCGTCAAGATCCACAACTTCGTGCAGCATCCGGACGGCGACACCGGCAACTCCGTCGGCTACATCGTCATGGAGTACGTCGGCGGCCAGTCGCTGCGGCAGCTCGCGCTCGCGCACCACCGCGAAACGAAGCGACCGGAGCCGCTGCCGATCGGCCAGGTGATCGCCTACGGGCTCGAGATCCTGCCCGCCATGGGCTATCTGCACAGCCAGAACCTGCTGTACTGCGACCTCAAGCCCGACAACGTCATCCAGACGCACGAACAGCTCAAGCTGATCGACCTCGGCGCGGTCCGCCGCGTCGACGACTACGAGAGCCCGCTGTTCTTCACCACCGGCTACAGCGCACCCGAACTGGCGACTCACGGCGCTTCGGTGGCGTCGGACCTCTACACCGTCGGCCGCACGCTCGCGGTCCTCAGCTTCGAGTTCTCCGGCTACACCAGCAAGTACAAGGCGACCTTGCCCGGCCCGGACGTCGTCCCGCTGTTCGCGCTCTTCGGTTCGTATTACCGCTTCCTGAGGCGCGCGACGCACACCGACCCGGACCGCCGGTTCATCGCGGCCGAGGAGATGGGCGACCAGCTGACCGGCGTGCTGCGCGAGATCATGGCGCTGGGCACCGGGAAACCGCGCCCGGGAGCGTCGACCGTCTTCGGCCCGGAGACCCGCACGTTCGGCGTCGACCTGGTCGTCCCGGAACACGGCGGGAGCGTGCCGCTGCCGGATCCCGGCGAGGTGGTCTCGGGCCTGCCGATCCCGCAGGTCGACACCGACGACGCGGCGGCGGGCGTGCTCGCGTCGACCGTCGCGCTCGATCCCAGCGGCGCGATCGAGTCGCTGGCCGGCGCACCGCGCGAGTCGATCGAGGTCCGGTTGCGGATCGTCCGTGCCCGGATCGAGCTCGGCGAGCTGGTCGAGGCGCAGCGGCAGTTGCAGGCCGCGCAGTACCTCGCGATCAAGGCCGGATTCCCGCACGACTGGCGGATCGACTGGTATCGCGGCCTGATCGAGCTCGCGGGCGGCCGGTCCCGCGTCGCGCAGGTCGCGTTCGAAGCGGTGTACGACGACCTTCCCGGCGAGATCGCGCCGAAGCTGGCGTTGGCCGTCAGCGCCGAGGGTGTCGGGGACTACTTCGGCGCCGCGCGCTACTACGAGCTGGTGTGGCGAACGGACCGGTCATACGTCAGCGCCGCCTTCGGGCTCGCTCGCGTGTACCTCGCGCAGGGTGCCCGTGCCAGCGCGATCGAGGTGCTGGAGGCCGTCCCGGCGTCGTCCACGCACTACGTCGCCGCGCAGGTGGCCGCGATCAAGATCAAGACCAGGATCAACGGCGGCGGCAAGGATCCGGTGCTGGTGTCCGAGCGGGACCTCGTCGACGCCTCGACGCGGCTCGAGCGTCTGCAGCTCGACGCCGAACGCCGCACGCGTTTGTCGGCGGAGGTTCTCGAAGCGGCGCACAGCTGGCTCAACTCGCAGAACCGGCCGACGCCGGGCGCGAAGGTGCTGGGCTGTGACCTGGACGAGCGGGATCTGCGGTTCGGGCTGGAGCGTTGCTACCGGACGCTGGCCCGCTTGGCCGGATCCGTCGACCAGCGCGTCGAACTCGTCGACAAAGCGAACGCGATCCGCCCCCGCACCCTCACCTAGCTCGCAATTCGGCACCTACTTGCGGTAGTTCGACGTACGAACTACCGCAAGTAGGTGCCGAATTGCTCAGGGGTTGATGTCCCACTCGCGTTCGCGCTTGGCCTTCTCGTGCGCGGCGGCGAGCTTCTGCAAGGCCTCGGGGTCACCGTGGTTGCTGAAGTGCTCGAACTCGACCTGCACGAACAACGCCCGCGCACGCACCGCGGCAGGGCCGTCTTCGGCGTCGAGCCGCCCGACGGCGCTCACGTAGATCTTCCGGCCCGCGACACCGTCCAGCTTCGCGGCGATGTGCAGGGTCGAGCCGACCGGAACCGGCCGGAGGAAGTCCGTCTCCAGCTTCCCGGTGACGGCGGGACGACGCAGCAGGTTGCCGACGGTCGCGCCGAGCGCCTCGTCGAACGCACAGGCCAGCAGGCCGCCATGGGCGAGGCCGGGCGCACCCTGGTGGGCGGAGGTGACGGTGAACTTCGAGTACACCGTCGTCCCTTCGCCCACCGTCGAGTGCAGGTGGAGCCCGGCCTCGATCTCGTCACCACACCCGAAGCACTCACCGAAGTGGATGCCCAGATGGCTGCCCGGCTGCGGGGCTTTCGGGTGGACGGTCGCCGGTTCGACTTCGACCGGCGGCCACGGCTGCGAGATACGGCTCATGGACAGACGTTAACTCGCGGGTAGCTCGGAGGGATCGCCGGGAGTGACCGTTTCCGGCTTCCGGCGCCGCACGATCCGCGAACTCACGATGCCGCGCAGCGACACCCCTGCCGTCTCCGGCAGCAGCAGGATCGGGATGGCCGCGATCGCCGCCGCGATCATCAGGTAGTACGCGGGCCACAGGTTGTCGCCGGTCTTGTCCACCAGGCTTCCGATGGCGTACGACGCCGTGCCGCCGAACGCCGCGGTGGAAACGCTGTACCCGATGGAGAAGCCGCCGTAGCGCTCCTGCGTCGGGAACATCGCCGGCAGCGTCGCCGCCAGCACGGCCAGGATCAGGACCAGCGGCACCGCGATCATCACCAGGCCGAGCATGAGCTGCCAGGCGTTCTGGTCGTCCGCGGCCGCGCCCATCAGAGAGAACGCCGGGATCGGCAACACCAGGAAGCTCGCGCAACTCGCGATCAGGATAGGTTTTCGCCCGATGCGATCGGACAGCATGCCCACCGGCACGATCAAGATCAGCATCAGCGCGATGGTCGCCAGGATGATCAGCAACGGCGTATGCCCGGCGAAGCCGACCACGTCCTTGAGATAGGTCTCCAGGTAGGTGATCACGATGTAGTCGGCGACGTTCAGCATCACCACGATGCCGATCAGGTGCAGGATCGACGTCCAGTGCTTCTTGAGCAGCGCCTTCAGCGGTGACTTCTCCACCTGCTGCTTCTTCTCGATCTCTCGGAACAGCGGAGTGTCCTCCAGCTTGTTCCGCAGGTAGAGACCGACGATGCCGAGCGGTCCGGCGATCAGGAACGGCAGGCGCCAGCCCCATTCGCGCATGGCGTCGTCGCCGAGGACCACGGTGAAGATCGTGACGAAGCCGGCGCCCATCGCGAAACCGACGAGCGTACCGAACTCCAGCCAGCTGCCCCAGAAACCCCGGCGCCGGGCGGGGGCGTATTCGGCGATGAACGTCGCAGCCCCGCCGTACTCGCCGCCCGCCGAGAAGCCCTGGATCATGCGCAACAGGATCAGCGCGACTACCGCGGCGGGTCCGATCGTGGCGTAGGACGGCAGCAGGCCGATGATGAACGTCGAGCCCGACATCAGGATGATCGTCAGCGCGAGAACCTTCTGGCGCCCGATCTTGTCCCCCAGCGGACCGAACACGAAGCTGCCGAACGGCCGCACGACGAACGTGATCGCGAGGACCGCGAACGTCGCCAGCGCGCCCTCTGAAGTGCTTGAAGCGTTGAAGAAGACTTGCCCGAGGATCGCGGGCATGAAGCCGAAGACACCGAAGTCGTACCACTCGATGCAGTTACCCATCGCCGCTCCGGCGACGGCCTTTCTGATCTGCTCAGGTGGGGCCTCCGCAGGTTCCCCTTTTTCCTGATGCGCCGCGCTCAGCGCCTCTTCGGCCATGGGTTTGACCTCCCGACCCACCCGTTTACTTACCCATCGTCGACGGTTTGTTCCCTCGACCGTAGGTGTTCAAACGTAGGGATTCAGCGTTTTGGATCGATCGCGCGAGCGTCGTTCCCCCAAAACGGTGACGTACCACCAGGTGAAGCCGATGTCAGAGAATTTCCGATTACTTTGGGTAATCCCTCGGGAATCGGACGTTCCGGGCCAGGATCAGTGGGTCGTCGTGGGCGCCGTCGGTGGCTCGATCGGCTCCTTCGTCGGGGTGGGACCGCGCGGCGGGACGGCCGTCGTCATCCGGCTCGGCTGCGAGATCCTGGGCGGCGAGTGCGTCTGGCCCGGCTTCGGGACCGTCCCTTGAACGGGCGGCTCGGCGGAGGCTTCCGGCCGGGGCGGCGCCTCGGAGGGCGCCGGCGACACCGGTGCCGGGGAGATGGTCGACAGGCCAGGTCCGGCGGGCTGCACCGGCGCGGACCCTTCACCGCCGCGACCGCCGACGGCGATCGCGCCGAGCACGATCACCGCGGCCGTCGCCAGCGAACTCCCCGCCACGGCCAGCCGCTTGCGCCGTCGCCGGATCCGGCCACCCTTCTCGATGATGTCCGCCGCCCGGATGCCCAGCGGGGGACCGCTCTCGCCGTGCGAAAGCACGCTCTTGATGTCCTCGTCCATCTCCTCACCTCCCATCGCCATGCGCTCCGCTCAAGGCCAATTCGCTGAAATGCGGTCCGAGCCGCTTGCGCAGGGTCGCCAGACCCCGCGCGCCCTGACTCTTCACGTTCCCGGTGCTGCACCCCAGCGCCGCCGCCGTCTCCTCGACGCTGAGATCTTCGAAGTAGCGCAGCACCAGCACGGCCCGCTGCTTCGGGGCGATGCCGGACAGGGCGTGCCTGACCAGCATCTCCTGTTCCGTACCGCTCGTTTCACCCGGGACTTCGGGCAGGGTGTCGGTGAGCTTCTCCCGTTTGCGCCAGACGCGCCGGTGCTCGGAGAGGAACGTCCGTAGCACGATCTTGCGCGCGTAGCCGTCGAGCGCGTCGTGCCGGGAGAGCCTCGGCCAAGCCAGATACAGCTTCAGCAGCGCGGCCTGGGTGATGTCCTCGGCCTGGTGCCAGTCCCCGCACAGGAGGTACGCGGTGGCACGCAGGCTGTGCGCGCGCTCGTCGAAGTACCGGGCGAACTCGCCGTCCCACGGCGAGCCCGTCCCGGTCTTCGACGAGCGGCTCAGCGACACCTAGTTACCGGCTCCTTCGACGATGGCGGGGAGGTTCAGATCCCCGGTCGGCCCGGCGGGGACGGCCTTCGGGACGCGGTGCTCGCCAGGGGCGGCGACCGACGGGGTCTTCTGGGCGGGACGCGGGGCGGTGGTGACCCGGGGCGGTTCGCCCGGCTTCGTGGTGGTGGGAGCCGGGGCCGGCCCCTGGGTCGGCGCCTGAGTGACCGTGGGCGTCGGGGCGCTCTGGTCGGCCGACGCCAGCGACGTGGTCGCGAAGGCGGCGCCGCCCGCGAGCAGCAGCGCGCCGAGGGAAAGAGCGATACGAGTACGCAAGGGTGTCTCCTCGATCCGGGCGCCGCTCATTGGCCGCGGCGCCTTACGTCGTTAGACATGCGTCCTGGTCGCCTTCGGGTTGCATCGAGTTTTCGGAAGTTTCAAAACACGAACGGCCGGAGACCACAGGGGTCTCCGGCCGCCCGGATTCGCGGAAGTACGTCAGCTCCCCAGCGCGGACAGCTTCGTCCACTCGGCCCAGTCGTAGGTCCAGTCGCTGTAGTCACGCGCCCGGTTGATCTTCACCGTGCTGCCCTCGATCTCGACGGGATCGCCGACGAGCGCGCCCGCCATGTACTCCTTGGCGTTCGCCGGCGCGAGGTTCACACAGCCGTGGGAGATGTTCTTCTTGCCCTGCGCCCAGATCGAGGGCCCGTAGCCGTGGATGAACTCGCCGTTGGTCGAGAACCGCACCGCGGACGGCACGACGATGTTCTCGTAGTTGTAGCGCTCGTTGGTCATCGAGTAGGTGTCGTGCTTGGACATCACCACGTGCGTGCCGCTCGGGGTGACCCGGCCCTGGTCGGCGTCGAGGCCGTAGCTGGCCGGGTAGTCCGCGATCTGCTGACCGTCGCGGATCACCACGAGCCGGTGGGTCTGGGTGTTGCCCTTGACGACCTGCGAGCGCCCGATCGCGAAGCTCGCCGAGCGGTCTTCCTTGCCGTACACGCCTTCGCCGATCTTGACGCCGTAGATCTTGGCGTTGAACTTCACGGTGGTGCCGGGCTGCCAGTAGGCCTTCGGCCGCCAGTGCACCGAGGTGTCGTCGTGGACCCAGGCCCAGGAGCCCTCGGTCTTCGGCGTGGTCTCGACGGAGAGCGCCTTCTCGACCGAGGCCTTGTCGGTGACCTTGCTCGGGAAGGTCAGCGTGATCGGCATGGCGACGCCGTAGGTCTGCCCGTCGAAGACGTTGATGTTCGCGCCGACCTGCTTGCGCGGCTTGACCGTGGTGAAGGCGCCGCCGACCTCGACGGGCTTGCCGTCGGTGCCGGTGGCCTTGCCCGACCACGTATAGGTTTTGCCGTAACCGAGCTGTTCGGTGGTGGTCCAGCTCTTCTTGTCCTCGGTGGGCTGCCCCGCGACCTGTTTGCCCTCCGGGTTGGTCAGCACGATCTGGTCGAGCGTGCCGTCGGCGACGCTGACCTTGATCGGCTGGCCGGGCGCGACGTCTTGAGCACCCGCCGCGGGTTCGTAGCTCAATTTGGCGGGCGCGGGCCCCTGCCCGCCGGTCTCGCTGCTGATCGGGCCGCCGCCTTCGGGCCCGCTGGCCGAAACGGTCGGCTCGCTGCTGCACGCCCCCAGCGTCAGAACGGCCACCAGCCCCAGTGCCGCGATCGCCGCGCGGCGGCGGGCGGTTTCAGTGAACCTCAAAGCTTCCCCTTTGCTCCCCTTGTACACCGATCATGACGTCCGGACCGCCCTTGAAGTTGAGCCCACGGAGAGTGATGCGAGTCACAATCGGGTGGATCATAGTTCACGATCGGGGCACGCCCGACTTCGGTCCGTGTCCGGCGTTGACCTGAGGTCGGTGCGCGGCGGCAGGGTAGCGAGAGGGTCCGACAGAAGTCGGAGCGGTATACGACGTTCCGGTGACCTTGGTACTTGGGGGTGCCCAGAGTCCGATCACGGGCTTCAAATATGGCCAGATCCCGGTACTCTGCCATCAGGCCGTCGTTTTGCGTGTTCGTGGCTTCACACTCGCGGAACTTCTGACGCGAGCCATGAGCCGGTGACGCGCTCTTCGCTCGACTCGTTGGAACCGCCCGGGACGGTCTGGGTGTCACTTCGGTGGCACTCGAAGCGGATGTGCAACGAGGAGTACAGCGGTGGCGCAAGGCACTGTGAAGTGGTTCAACGCGGAGAAGGGCTTCGGCTTCATCGCGCAGGATGGCGGCGAGGGCGACGTCTTCGTTCACTACTCGGAGATCGAGGGCCGCGGTTTCCGCACTCTCGAAGAGAATCAGCGAGTGGAGTTCGAGGTCGGTCAGGGCCAGAAGGGCCCGCAGGCCCAAAAGGTCCGCGCGATCTGAGTCCGCCCTTCGGCGTTGCTCAGACTGATCAGAAAAGCCCCCGGCGTTTTCGCCGGGGGCTTTTCTATGGCTTTGAAAGTTTCTTCGGGTGTGCTGTTCCGTTCCGGGGTCTGACGGGTCAGCGGGGGACGGGCTGCTCGAACGCGTCGGCGTCGAAGCGGAATTCGTCGGTGTGGGCTTCTTCGTGGCGGCGCTGCTGGGCCGAGTTGGCCTGCGATTCCCACGAGAGGCGCTCGAGGATCCATTCCTGCGCCAGCGCCTGCGGCGACAGGTTGCGTTCCTGGGCGGCGTCCTTGAGCTGTTCCATGGCGATGAGGTTCATCCGCAGCTGGAACACCTGCGCTTCGCCGAAGCGCTTGCCGGTGCCGGTGCTCTCCGGGTCGTTGTCGGGGGCGAGGGCACGAAGGTAGCTGGTGAGCTCCGTGTCCTCGACGACCGCTTCGGCCTCCTTGGTGGAGGAGTTGCGGTGACGACCGGGGTTGACCGGCTTGAGGTTCGTGCGGCTGCCGCTACGACGGCTCAGGGAAGGAAGGGGCACCGGGCCACGGTAACGGTTCGATCTCGGCAAACCAACCACAGTGAGCCACGACACACCCCTTTC
Organism: Amycolatopsis sp. cmx-11-12; assembly: GCF_046269425.1. NCBI lineage: Bacteria > Bacillati > Actinomycetota > Actinomycetes > Pseudonocardiales > Pseudonocardiaceae > Amycolatopsis > Amycolatopsis sp. cmx-11-12. Next base: position 85,448 of record NZ_JADNQM010000035.1, read on the forward strand.
TTTTCCCCGAACGGCCCAACACTCGAAAGGCTGACGGGACCGGTGATCACTAAACGCGATCAGCAACCTGAACGAGAACCATTCACGCCACCTGAGATGGGGCACGCAACCGGACCGAGTCCGGGGCTGCCAGCCGCCGCCGCACGGACCCTGGGGGCTCCGGGGGGTGGCCCCCCGACAACGGAGCGACCCCCGCGCCAGGGGGAGGAACGCGGGGGTCGGAGGGGATCTCCACAGGCGCTGACCGGGGGTGTGTCAGCAAATCGATTGTTGCACGGTTTGCTGAGAAGGGCGAGTGGGTGCGGGCAGAATTCCGGTCTGGGCGTCACCCCTGGTTCCCCTGTGGTTCATGTGATGCCGGTGTACGCGTGATTGCTCTGCGTTGTGCGGAGCGTGGCGACAGGTTCACTCTCCGGGGGGCTGTGTGTCGCGGCCGGCTCTGGTTAGCCTCGCGGCCAAGCTGTTCGTTGGCCGTCTGGAGGAACCATGGGTGGGTCTGTGGAAGTTCGACAGTTCCTCCTTCGGTACGAAGGTGCCGATGGGGGAAGTTCAACAACGTTGGCGGGTGGCCTGCCGGCGCAGCGCACGGGTCAGGGGGATACCCAGCGGGTGTCCGACGACCAGGTGCGGCGCGCTCGGCTGGCGGTGGCCAATGGCGCGTTGGGTGTCGATGACTGTGTCCAGTTGCTGGACATGCTGGGGTTGACGCTGGATGAGGGCGGGCAGGCGCCCGTTCAGCGCTGACGTTCGTTCACGGGCCCGGTCGCGTGGTGTGTTCACTACGTGGCCGGGCTTTCGTTTGCGCATGGGTGTTCGGCGGTGCTGGGCGACCCGCCGCCGAAGGTCGTCGCGGAGCTGTTCGGGATCTTCCCGCATTGGCTCCTCGAGTTCGCTCTGCCGCCCGCGATGGCGGCCCTCGACGCGGCCGCCGCGGTCCGTGCCTACTCGCGGTCATCGGCGTGGTGGGCGCGCGTCAACCTTTCGGGTGCCGACGACCCCGGCCGCCGGGCTGATCTGCTCTTCCGTCTCGTGGACGCCGCGGACGCGAGCGGTCTCGCGTTGTTCGCCGGACGTCCGGAAGACGACGTCGAGCGCCTGGCGTTCGCGCTCATGGTCTTCCGCGAGTTCCGCGGTGGGCCTGACGGTGCACGAACTGATCGCCAAGGCGGAAGCGAAGGGCGATCTGCGGCACCGGTGGCGGCACGCCGAGCACCTGACCGGCCAGCGGGTGGCCGAACTCCTCGCCGTCACCCTCTCGGACGCCGACCGGGAGGAACTTCGGCGACTTCTCGGCGCTCCGGCCCTGATATCCTGAACTCGCCGCGTTCTCGCAGGTCCCAGCCCTGTGAACAACTAGAGGACCCCCTGTGCGGGAGCTGAAACGGGCGTGTCCTATAGTTATGTTCGCTCCCGGGGACACCGGAGAGCGCGGGTCGGTCGGTTCGCCGAAACCGAACCGGGCTCCCATCGTCCAGCGGCCTAGGACTCCGCCCTTTCAAGGCGGCAACGCGGGTTCGAATCCCGTTGGGAGTACGCAGTACAGTTACAAAGCAGTATGCAAGGCCCTGTGGCGCAGTTGGTTAGCGCGTCGCCCTGTCACGGCGAAGGTCGCGGGTTCGAGTCCCGTCAGGGTCGCAAGATCGTTCGGCTCCAGGCCGGCGTTCCCGGCCAGGTAGCTCAGTTGGTACGAGCGTCCGCCTGAAAAGCGGAAGGTCGCCGGTTCGACCCCGGCCCTGGCCACCGCTCTTGAAACCGTCTTGACCCAGGTCAAGGCGGTTTTTTCATGCCTGGGGTAGATCTTGGGTTTGTCCACTGTTGACCGTGGTTTCCCCTCCTTGGTCGCCGCTTGTGGCACGTGGGTTGCACGGCAGGGGCCGGGGTTTCCTAGTCGAGGGCAGCCCTTGCGTTCGTCGTGTGCCTGTTCGCGCCGCTTCCCTCGCCCCTGCCATGTCTAGCGCCGGGTCGGGCGGGCCGGTGTTAGACGCTGAGCAGCCTGAGATTGAGTCCGCACACAGCAACGCGCGGTGGCGTCCGATGTCGCAGGAGCATCGGGCGCCACCGCGCACTGCGGGGACTTGGTGGCCTACTTGCCGGTCTGCTGCTTGACCCAGTCGGCGAACGCGGTCACGTCGGTGTAGATGCCCGGCATCTCCGGGCAGCTGGCGGTCTGACCGCGGCTGGTCGCGCCGACCAGCGTCCACTTGTCGCCCGCCTTCACCACGGCGGGGCCACCCGAGTCGCCGTAGCAGGCGCTCGCCTTGCCGCCCTGGTTGTCCATGCACAGCTCGGTCTGCGCGTCATAGACTCCGGAGCCGGAGCATCCGGAGTCTTCGGCGACCTTGGTGTCGAGCTGCTGGAGCACCACGGGGGCGGAACCGCAGCCGCGAGTGGGGCAGGTCAGCCCCCAGCCGATCTCCCGCACGTCGGTGCCCGGCTTCGGCGACTGGCCGATCTCGATCGGCGCCGCTTCCGCCGGCTTGGTCAGGTGCACCATGGCGATGTCGTACGGGCCGGAGCCGTCGTACTTCTCGTGGACGACGAACTTGTCCACCTCGGCGACCTCGCCGCCCTTGGTGTGGTCGGTGGTGTTGATGCGGTACTGCCAGTTGGCGGGCTGCTCACCTTCGACGCAGTGCGCGGCGGTCACCAGCCACTGCGGGGCGATCAGTGACGCGCCGCAGTTGTGGTCGCCGCTCTTGGTCTGCATGGACGCCATGAAGCCATAGGTTTCGGTCGCGTCCACACCGCCCACGATCAGTGGCTGTACGCCCGAGGGCGGTTCGGCGGCGGAAGCCGGCATCGCCGACCCGAGTACGACGGCCGCTCCAGCCAGCAGACCGGCGACGAGGGAACGAGTCCTCATCTGCTTTCTCCTTCCGCGCCGATGTGTTTCACCGGCATACTCCGGAAGGGTGGCCAATCCGCACTCGTTCGTGGAACTGACGAAAGTCGGTGGCCGTTACCAGTTGCCAGTTGGGTCAACGGCTTCCCGACCTTGACTTCGAGTTAGGTAGAGGTGTCAAGCTCGAAGCATGACAATCGCACCTGAGCAGGTCGACGAATGGACCGTCGACACCCTCGACCTCGACGCGTACCTCGGCCGGATCGGCCAGGACCGCGCGAAGCCCTCCGCCACCGCGTTGCGTGAGCTGGCGAAGGCACACGTCCTCGCCGTTCCGTTCGAGAACGTCGACGTCGTTTTGGAGCAGCACAAGGGGATCGCGCTCGACGACGTGATCGGCAAACTCGTCCGCCGTCATCGCGGCGGCTACTGCTACGAGCACGGGAGCCTGTTCGCCGCGGCCGCCGAGCGGCTCGGTTACCCCGTGCGCCGCCTGGTCGCGCGGGTGCAGCCGCAGAAGAACGGGCCGTACACGCATATGACCCTCGCGATCGAGGCCGACGGCGTCCAGCACCTGGTCGACGTCGGTTTCGGCGCCGGGATGCTGGTTCCGATGCCGCTGGTCGACGGTGCCGTGGTGGATCAGGCGGGCTGGCCGCACCGGCTCGTCGCCGACGGCGACTGGTGGCGCCTCCAGAAGCTGGAGGGCGGCGACTGGACCGACCTGCACGCCTTCACGCTCACGCCGATGCACCGGATCGACTACGAGGTCTACCACCACTACACGTCGACGCATCCGCGGTCGCCGTTCACCGGGCAGCTGGTGATCATGCGGCTCGAAGAAGGGCTCAGCCGCAAGCTGATCGGAGACGAGTTCATCGTCGAGCGGCCGGACGGGACCAAGGAGACCACCACGATCCCGCCCGAACGGCTCGACGCGACACTGCGCGAGCTGGACGTCGTGCTGACCGAAGAGGAACTCGCGAAGCTGCTGAAGGTCTACCCGGGGTGAGGGTTCAGAGTTCGAATTCCGCGCGCTTGTCCGCGGGGACGAGGTCTTCGTACTCGCGGTGTTTGGCGATGAAGGAGCGCACGTACGGGCAGTAGGGCAGGACGGACCTGCCCTGCGCCCGGACGTCGTCGAGCGCCGCGGTCACGAGCTTGCCCGCCAGACCTTGTCCGGCGAAGTCGTCGGAGATTTCGGTGTGCAGGAACAGAATCGCGTCCGGCCGCGTGCGGGTTTCCAGGAACCCGGCGGGTTTCCCGTCCACGACGATGTCGTAGCGGTCTTCACTGGATTTGATCTCGACACTCATTCAGCGACTCCGAAAAGTTCGTCCGGGGGCGCGGGGCGACCCAAGTGGAAGCCCTGCGCCTGGTCACAGCGCAGCTCACGCAGCACGGTGAGCTGGTCTTCGTCTTCGACACCTTCGGCGACGACGATCAGGTCGACGGCGTGCGCCATCGCGATGATGCTCTTCACGATCGCGGCCGCGTCACGCGATTCCGCGATACCGGTGACGAAGGTGCGGTCGATCTTGAGGGTGTCCAGCGGGAGCCGCTGCAACTGCGCGAGCGACGAATAGCCGGTGCCGAAGTCGTCGATCGCCAGTGAGACACCGAGATCGCGCAACGACGTCAGCACTTCGGCGGCCGCTGCCTGGTCCCGCATCAGCGCGCTTTCGGTGACCTCGAGGGTCAGCGCGTGCGGCGGGAGGCCCGTGGTCTTCATCGCGTCCTGCACGGTGGGGACCAGATGCGGGTCGTCCAGCTGCCGGGCCGAAAGGTTGACCTTGAGGTTCAGGTCGATGCCGAGTTGCTCGCGCCGTTTGGCGATCTCGCGCGTGGTCGTGCGCAGGACGTACTTGCCGATCAGGTTGATCAGGTCGCTTTCCTCGGCGAGCGGGATGAACTCGGCCGGCGAGATCGTGCCGTGCGCCGGATGTTTCCAGCGCAGCAACGCTTCCACGGCGACCATCTCGCCGGATTCGATGTCGACGACCGGCTGGTACGCCGCCCAGAGTTCACCGTTCTGCAGGGCGTCGCGCAGATCCTGCTCCATGCGGAGCCGCCGCTGCATCCGCTCGCGCAGTTCGACGTCGAAGAACTCGTAGCGCGCGCGGCCGAGCGTTTTCGCCTGGTACATCGCGACATCCGCGTCCCGTAGCAGGTCTTCGGCGGCCCGGGTGTCGTCGTTGGCCGCCGTGACGATGCCGATGCTGGCGTCGATGTGCAGCTGCCTGCCGTTGACCGTGATCGGTTCGGTCAGCGCCTCGCGCAGATGCTCGGCCAGCGCCTTGATCTCGGCCGGTTCGGTGATCTCCGCGGTGACGACGACGAATTCGTCCCCGCCGAGCCTGCCGACGAGGTCGTTCTCGCCGATTCCCCGGCGCAGCCGTTCGCCCGCGATGCGGAGCACCTTGTCGCCGACGGAATGCCCGAGGGAATCGTTGATCACCTTGAACTTGTCGAGATCGATGAACAGCACCGTGGTCAGCTCGGCGCGGCCGGCGCCGGACAACGCCTCGGCGAGACTGTCCAGCACCAGCGTCCGGTTCGCGAGTTCGGTGAGCGGGTCGTGCGTCGCCTCGTGCGCGAGCCGTTCACCGATGGCGCGGCGTTCGGTGATGTCGGTGAACGAGGCGACCACCGCCGTGGCCGACGGGTCTTCCGGGGTCAGCAGCCGCGACGTCATCGAGATCCAGACGTCGCCGCCGTCGGCCCTCCGCAGCCGCAGCACGAGGCCGGTCTGCGTGACCCGCGTGCGGCGGGTCACCACCGACGGCATCCGGGCGGGGGGAATGCGGCCGAGTTCGTCGTACAGCTCCAGCATCACGCAGGGGACGCCGATGAGGTCGTCGTGGCCGACGCCGATGATCCGGCACGCGGCGGGGTTGGCCGACTCGATCAGCCCGCCGGGCCCGATCACGATCACGCCTTCGTCGAGCGACGCGACCACCGTGCTGTAGTGCTGCTCGGCACGCCGCCGGGCCGTTTCGTCGGCGCAGACCAGGACGAAACCGTCGTTCATCTCCGCGGCCGAGATGCGGATGGCCAGTGTCGAGCCGTTGCGATGGCGGTGGGTGGTCCGCAGGACGCCGCCCTTGCGCAGCACCGTTTCCGGGTCGAGCGCGGCGCCGACGAGGTCACTCACCGTGCCGCCGATCGCCTCGTTCGCCGTCCAGCCGTAGACGTTCTCCGCGGCCGGGTTCCAGCTGGTCACCACGCCGGTGCCGTTGGTCGCGATGATCGCGTCGCTGACGTGGCTGATCAGCGCGGCCTGGTAGCGCAGCGTCGCTTCGGCGGCCTTCTGCGCGCTGATGTCACGCATGATGACCTGGAAAGCGGGCCGTCCTTCCCAAGTCGTCCGCACCGAGATGCTCTGGACCAGGTATTTCGTGCCGTCGAGACGGAGCATGACAGCGTCGGCGGGATCGGTCGACGCGCCCTGGCGGTGGAGTGACGCGATCCTGTCCAGCAGGGCCGGGAGCGACTCGTCGGCGACGAAGTCCATGATTGGCCGGCCGATCAGTTCGGCGGTCGAAGACGCTCCGAGGGCGGCGACGGCGGCCCTGTTCACGTACGTGACGACGCCGGCTTCGTGGACACAGACCGCGTCGGGGCTGAGTTCCACCAAAAGCCGGTAACGGTCAGTGAGGTCTTCGAGGGCTTGCCGATTCTCGCGGACGTCGGTCACGTCGGTGGCGATCCCGAGCAGCCCCGACGAGCCGTCCTCGTCACCGATGGTGCGGGCGCGCAGGCGGATCCAGCGGATCTCGCCTGCCGGGTTCCGGAACGACTGCTCGAGTTCGAACTCGCGCCAAGGCGGGGAAGTGCGGGTGCCGGAGGTCAGCGGGGCCACCAGATCGGCGAGCTTCGCTTCGAGTTCGGCTTCGGGGAGCCCGGCTCCACCCAACAGGTTCTCCAGTCCGGGCAGCCAGGACAACGTCTCGTTCTCGAAGTCGTACGACCAAATGGCCGCGTGGTCGCCCGCGAGGCCGAGATCGCCGACCGGCTCGTTCCCGAGCGGTGCGCCTGCCGGACCACCGGAATTTCCGGCTCCCGGCACGGCGAGGGCGTCAGCCTCCATGATCCGTCCGAATCCCCTCTTCCGGTGCTGGCACCGTCGATTACACCACCCATGGAGGGCGCTGTATACGCGAACCGGAGGGCGACCAGCGCTGATATGCGCAAAAGCATATGAATACACGCTGTGTGACCGACACCCGCTAAGGTGTTCCATCGGGTGAATTATTTTTGGTCAACCTCACCCATTCGGCGGCGAGCTCGGGTAAAACTACTGTCTGCCTGTTCCCAGTGCGAAAGGTTCAGCTGGTGGATGACGACGACGTTTCGGTCGCCGACCTGCTCATTCGCGAGGGCTGGGACGACCACGAGGAGTCACGGGCAAAGTCACGCTGGAGAGTTATCGCGGTGACCATCGCCGTGGTCGTCGCCTGTGGCGCGGCCGCCGTTCTCGTCGGGTTCAACTCGGAACCCGAGCAGAATGCGCAGCAAAACCCGATCAGCGTCATCGAGATGCCGAAGCGGCCGTCGGAAAACAGGGGGGCCGACGCGACGTCGGCGGTCCCGACCACCGAGACGGTCGGAACCGGTGCGGGTGGCGACGGAGGAACCTCGTCGCAGCCCAGCAAGACGACGTCCAGCCGCCGCACGTCGAGTTCGGCCGCGCCGACGTCCGACTCCCCGGATCCCACGACGCCGACCTCGTCGAACAGGCCCGCCGATCCGCCGCGGACGACAGGGTCCACGGGCGCGCCGCAGCCGCCCAATCCGACTCCGCCGCCGCCCACCACGACACCCACCGAAGAATGCAACCTGTGGCCGAAGTGGCTTTGGTGCTAGGGCGCTTGCAGTAGATCCGGCTCCCGGCGCTTGCCGAGGTGGTTGAACAGCAGGTTCAGCGTGAAGGCGACGATCGCGGCGACCGTGATGGGGCTGCCGCAGATGGTCTGCAGCCACGCCGGGAAGTGCTGGAAGAAGATCGAGTTGCCGAACTGGTTCGTCGAGAACGCGGGCAACAGGCCGACACCGAACGAGACCGCGACGATGAACGTGTTGTGATTGCCGGAGAACTCCACCTTCTTCAGGTTCTGCACACCGACCGCGGCGACCATCGCGAACATGACCACCGCGACCGCGCCGATCACCGGTTCCGGTACGGCCGCGACGAAAGCGCCGACCTTCGGCACCAGGCCCATCAGCACGAGCAGGCCGCCCGCCATCGCGACCACCCAGCGGCTGCGCACCCCGGTCATCTGCACGAGGCCGACGTTCTGCGCGAAAGCCGTGTCCGGGAACGAGTTCATCGCGCCGCCGAGGATGGCCGAGAGACCGTCGGTGGCGAGACCGCGCGCGAGGTCGGAGTCGGTCGGCGGCCGTCCGGTGATCTCGCCGACCGCGACCAGGTCGGCGGTGGATTCGGTGTAGGTCACCAGCATCACGACGCACATCGAGAGCACGGCCGCGATCGGGAAGGTCGGCGTGCCGAAGTGGAACGGCGAAGCGAGGCCGAACCAGTCGGCGTCGGCGATGCCCTTGAAGCTCACCAGGCCCATCGGGATGGCCGCGATCAGGCCGATCAGCAGTGCCAGCAGCGGGCCGATCTGGTTCGCGAACCCGCGCAGTACCCGGGTGAACAGGACTATCACCGCGATCACGCCGAACGCGAGCGCGAGGTTGGCCGGTTTCGCGTAGTCCGGCGATCCGGTGTCGTGGCCGGCGATCAGGCCGACGCCGGGGGCGATCAGCGAGATGCCGATGACGACGAGCAGCGTGCCCGAAACCAGCGGCGGGAAGAACCGGATCATCTTGGCGAACGGTTTCGCGATGAGCAGGCCGAACACCCCCGACGCGATCATCGCGCCGTAGACGGCCTGCATGCCATACTGGGACGCGATCATGATCATCGGGTTGACCACGGTGAACGTCGCGCCCGCCACCACCGGCAGCCGGATGCCGAAGATCCTTCCGATCCCGATCGCCTGTATCAGCGTCGCGATCCCCGCGACCAGCAGATCCGCGTTGACCAGCAACGCGATCGTCGCCGCGTCCAGTTTCAGCGCGCTGCCCACGACGAGCGGGACGGCCACCGAGCCCGCGTACATGATCGACATGTGCTGAAGGCCGAGCAAGGTCAGCTTCGGCAGCGGCGGACGGGCGTCGACCGGGTGGACCTCGGACCGGGTCATGTAACCCCCTTCTGACGTGCGGGAACACCAGTGGACTCGTCGGGCATGACCGTAGCGCGTCCGCCGGATGAGGATCACGTTTCGAAGGGGCGGTCGAAAGGGCCGGGAGCTGTGTTGAATGGACACCGGGCACAACGGAAGGAGCGCCGATGGAGACCGTCCTCGTCGTAGGGGCCGGACAGAGCGGGTTCGGGGTGGCGACCTCGCTGCGGGACAAGGGGTTCGACGGGCGGGTGGTGCTGATCGGCGACGAACCCGGCCTGCCGTACCAGCGGCCTCCGCTGTCGAAGGGCTACCTCGCCGGGACCGCGGGCGACGCCCAGTTGCGTCTGCGGCCCGAGGACTTCTTCGCGGAGAAGGGCATCGAGCTGATCCCCGGCCGCGTCGCGTCGGTGGATCGCGAAGGCGCGAACGTGGTCCTCGAAGACGGGAGTGCCCACGAGTACGACCATCTCGTCCTCGCGACGGGAGCGAACAACCGCGTACTGCCGGTGCCTGGGTCCACTTTGGACGGTGTGTTCACCTTGCGCACCAAGGACGACGCCGACGTCTTACGCGCCGCTCTGGAAAGCGCGAAGAACGTGGTCGTGGTCGGGGGTGGGTTCATCGGGCTCGAATTCGCCGCGCACGCCGGGCGGCCCGTGACCATCGTCGAGGCGCAGGACAGGCTGATGGCCCGCGTCGCCACTCCGGAGGTCTCGGAGTACTTCGCCGCTCTGCACGAGGGCGCCGGGCACACGGTCCTGCTCGGTCAGGGTGTCGCCGCGTTGCGAGGCGACGGCAGGGTGGCCGAGGTGGAACTGAGCGACGGCAGCCTGCTGCTCGCCGATCTGGTGCTGGTCGGGGTCGGGGTGGAGCCGAGGACGCGGCTCGCCGAGGAAGCCGGGCTGGCCGTGGCCAACGGTGTCGTCGTCGACGAACATCTGCGCACGAGCGACCCGAAGATCTCGGCGGTCGGGGACTGCGCGAACTTCCCGTGTGTCCAGGCGGGGACGGCGACGCGGCTGGAGTCGGTGCAGAACGCCGTCGACCAGGCACGGGCGGCGGCCGCGGCCATCGCCGGCGAACCCGCGCCCTACGAGAGCCTGCCGTGGTTCTGGACCGATCAGCTCGGCGCGAAACTTCAGATCGCCGGGATTCTGACCGGGGCGGAAGAGACCGTCGTGACCGGGGATCGGGCGGGCGGGAAGTTCTCGGTGCTGTCGTTCCGCGATGGCGTGCTCGCCGGTGTCGAGTCGGTGAACCGGCCGCCGGACCACATCGCCGCGCGCCGCCTGTTCGCCGCGGATCCGGCGCCGCGGTTCGAGACGCTGGAGGCCAACGGCTTCGATCTGAAGGCGACCTTTGCGTCAACTCGTGGTTGACGATGGAAGATCGTCAACCTAAAGTTGACGGCATGACGAATCCAGTCCGACTAGACGACCTCATCTCCCACATCAAGCAGCAGCATCCCGACGGCGACGTGCTCGGCCAGCTGTCCGACGCGGTCTTCCTCGGCGAGCATCTCGGTGAGGTGGCCGACCACCTGATCGGCCACTTCGTCGACCAGGCTCGGCGTTCCGGCGCTTCCTGGGCCGAAATCGGCAAGAACATGGGGGTGTCCAAACAGGCCGCCCAGAAACGCTTCGTCCTCAAGGAATCCGGTGAAGGCGCCTCACTCGAAGACCTGGTGAAGGTGTTCAGCCGCTACACCGATCGCGCACGGCACGTCGTCGTCGCGTCGCGGGACGAGGCCGTCGCGGCGAAGAGCCCGCAGATCGAGCCCGTGCATCTGGTCCTCGGTCTCCTCTCCGAGCCTGCCGCGCTCGCCGCCGGGGCGATCGTGGCGCAGAACGTGACCCTCGACGCCGTCCGCGAGGCCGCGGTGGCAGGCCTGCCGGAACCCGCCGCCGAACCGGCGGAGGCGGCGAAGATGGTGTTCGGCGCGCAGGCGAAGAAGGCGCTGGAGCTGACCATGCGGGAGTCGCTGCGGCTCGGGCACAACTACATCGGGACCGAGCACATCCTGCTGGCCCTGTTCGAAATCGAGGACTTCACTGTGCTCAGCGGGCTTGGGCTTACGAAGGAGAAAAGCGAGGCGGTGATCCTGCGGGCGCTGGAGGAGATCGTCGCCGCGCGCGGGAAATGACCCGGGTCGCGCTCATCGCGCTGGTGTTCCTCGCCCTGGTGCTGCTGGTCGCGACTGCATGAAGGCCCCCTTTCCCTCGCTAGGGGGCCTTCATGCACTTCGTCAGGCGGGGGACTCGGGTCGGCCGTCGGCCGCCCAAGCGGTGTGGAACGAACCCTCGCGGTCGACCCGGCGGTAGGTGTGGGCACCGAAGTAGTCCCGCTGCCCCTGCACCAGCGCGGCGGGAAGCCGCTCCGCGCGCAGACCGTCGTAGTAGGCCAGCGCGGTCGAGAAGCCCGGGGTCGGGATCCCGAGCCGCACGGCCGTGGAGATCACCGAACGCCAGGAGTCCTGGGCGTCCTCGACGGCCTTGCGGAAGCCGCCGGAGGTCAGGAGCGTCGGCAGCGCGGGCTCCTCGGCGTACGCGGCGGTGATGTCGTTCAGGAACTTCGCGCGGATGATGCAGCCGCCGCGCCAGATGGACGCGACCTTGCCGAGGTCGATGTCCCAGCCGTACTCGGCACCGCCCGCCTGGATCTGGTTGAAGCCCTGGGCGTACGCCACCACCTTGGACGCGTACAGCGCCTGCTCGACGTCGTCCGCGAAGGTTTCCAAAGCGGACCCTGTCAGCGGAGCACGCGAAGGACCACCGAGACCGCGGGAGGCCTCACGAAGGGTCGACGAACCGGACAGCGACCGCGCGAAGACGGCTTCGGCGATACCGCTGATCGGCACGCCCAGGTCCAGTCCGATTTGGACGGTCCAGCGGCCGGTGCCCTTCTGTTCCGCCTGATCCGCCACGATGTCGACGAACGGCTTGCCGGAGGCGGCGTCGGTGTGGGCCAGCACCTGCGAGGTGATCTCGATCAGGTACGAGTCCAGCCGTCCGGAGTTCCAGGTCCGGAAGACGTCGGCGATCTCGGCGGGGGAGTAGCCGCCCGCGCCGCGCAGCAGATCGAACGACTCGGCGATCAACTGCATGTCGGCGTACTCGATGCCGTTGTGCACCATCTTCACGAAGTGCCCGGCGCCGTCCGCGCCCACGTGCGTGCAGCACGGCTCGCCGTCGACCTTCGCCGAGATGTCCTCGAACAGCGGCCCGAGCGACTGGTACGACTCCTTGGACCCGCCCGGCATGATGCTCGGCCCGTGCAGCGCGCCCTCCTCGCCGCCGGACACACCGGTGCCGACGAAGTGGATGCCCTTCTCACGCAGCGCGGCCTCGCGGCGCCGGGTGTCCGCGAAGTGCGCGTTGCCCGCGTCGACGATCACGTCGCCCTTCTCGAGGAGCGGGAGGAACTCGTCGATCACGGCGTCCGTCGGCGCCCCGGCCTTGACCATGATCACGACCTGGCGCGGCCGCTCCAGCGCGTCGACGAACTCCTGCGCCGAATACGCGGGGATGAAGTCGCCTTCGTCGCCGAACTGCTCGACCAGTTCCTTCGTCCGCTTCTCGGAGCGGTTGTGCAGGGCCACCGTGTGCCCGTGCCTCGCGAGGTTCCTGGCCAGGTTGCGGCCCATGACCGCCAAGCCGGTGACCCCGATGCTCGCCTTCTTGCTCATCCGCACCCTTCCGCTTTGATTCCCGTGCCGAGCCTATCCCCGTCGAGGGATACGGCGCCGGGGCGAGAAGGGATCAAACGCGAGTTGTCCACAACCTGGCCTGCCTGTGGACAACTCGGCTCGACGACCCCGGACCGACGGCGGGTACCGATACGCTGGGTGCGGGGCCGTCCCCCAGGGACCAATGCCACTTACTTAGCATTTCCGCAGGTAGGCGAGGGTGCTGGAGGCTGTTCCAGTCCACTTCGGGCACGGATTGTGATGACTGGTGGCGTGTCGTAGCGGGTGCTGGCTGGGCCGGTTT